>CAJNCL010000002.1:0-314673 GCA_905221255.1 bacterium | reverse complement strand
GCCGTGAAAAGGCGGTGTCTTAACCCCTTGACCAACGGACCTTGAGCTTTTCAACTCTTTCTATTATACCTACTTTTTTACCGTTGTCAAGAACTTTTTTTCATCTTTACCGAAATTCTGAAAAGATAAGGGAAAGTTCTCTCAGGAGAGCTTTACGTCCTCTAAAGACTTCCCCTCCCATGAGACGGTCTATTAATTCTTGTTTTTCCATACTCTGCTTTGATTTGTAATTCTTTAGAAGTTCGTGAAAGAGATAATAATCATCCAGTCTCAGTCCTTTTTCTCCTAGACGATGGCTAATCTCACTCACCTCTTCATAGGGTTCTTTGTCAAAACGGCGCTTGTGGCTTTCCTGTTTACGGATGTAATCTAGGATACGATTTCTAAACTTGGTTTTAAAGCAGACATAAAGTCGATGGCGCTCGCCCTCTAATAACTCTGGATTACGGCTCACCAGCTCATACAGACATAACATGCCTTCCTGGTCCCAGTCCTCTTTCTCCCACAGATGCAAATGATAATCTTTGCGACACTTATGGACGATTCCCTTGCTTTCTTCATATAAGTCTTTTAGATTCATAGACCTCTCCTTTCTGCATTTAGTTTAGCAAAATGCGCGAGTCCATGGGTCTACTTCCTCTGTTTTATACTTCTTCCGCCCTCAACGGCACATAAAAAGAGAGGTCGAACCTCTCTAAATTTATTTTTCTTCACTCATTTTTGATTTTACTTCATCATAAGATAGTGCATGGGATTCCTCTTCTACGGTATCAGGCATTTTACCTGTTTCGTAAAGAGATTTAATCTGTGTACTATCTAATGTTTCGTATTTCAACAATGCTTCTGCAATCAGTTTGTGGGTTTCACGATTTGATTGGATAATTTCAGCAGCTTTGTTTCGTGCCTCATTTAATAATGAACGAACTTCCTCATCTATCTCATAGGCTGTTTGCTCTGAAATTGATTTTTGAGGACTTTGTGCACCAAACATAGCATGATTACCTTCGTATTGAACTGGGCCAAGTTTTTCACTCATACCGTATTCAGTGACCATTGCACGCGCCATCTGTGTGGCTTGTTCAAAGTCATTTGAAGCTCCTGTCGTTTGGACATTAAAGATAATCTCTTCAGCTACACGACCACCCATCAAACCTGCCAATTGCTCTTTCATGTCTTCTTTAGATAGAAGCATTTGATCCTCTTTCGGAAGTGCAATCATGTAACCACCTGCACGTCCACGTGGTACAATGGTAACTTTATGAACAACACGGGCATTTGACAAGACTAAACCAACAATGGTATGTCCAGCCTCATGATAAGCAACCAATTCACGTTCTCTTTGTGATACTGTTTTATCTTTCTTAGATGGTCCAGCAATCACTCTGTCCTCTGCCTCATCAATATCTGAAGCATCAATGATTGATTTGTTGCGACGAGCAGCAACTAAGGCTGCTTCGTTTAGAACATTTTCTAAGTCAGCTCCCACAAAACCTGGGGTTTGTTGGGCAACTAGTTTCAAATCAACATCGTCTGCCAGAGGTTTATTTTTAGCATGAACTTTCAAGATTGCTTCACGACCTTTAACATCAGGGCGACCAACTAAGACTTTTCTATCAAAACGTCCTGGACGGAGAAGAGCTGGATCTAGAACATCTGAACGGTTCGTCGCAGCGATAACGATGATTCCTTCATTTCCCTCAAAACCATCCATCTCAATCAAGAGTTGGTTCAAGGTTTGTTCACGTTCATCATTTCCTCCACCAAGTCCTACACCACGTTGGCGACCAACAGCATCTATTTCATCGATAAAGATGATGGCTGGAGCTGCTTTTTTTGCATCCTCAAACAGAGAACGAACACGGCTTGCACCAACTCCGACAAACATTTCTACAAAGTCAGAACCTGAAATACTAAAGAATGGAACTCCTGCTTCTCCAGCAACTGCCTTAGCAAGTAAGGTCTTACCTGTTCCCGGAGGTCCCTCCAAAAGAACACCTGCAGGAATACGCGCACCAAGTTTTGTAAATCGTTTTGGATCTTTTAGGAATTCAACAACTTCTACTAATTCTTGTTTCTCTTCCTCAGCACCTGCAACATCTGAGAATCGTACCTTGATATCTTCTTTGTTTGCAGCTTTGGCCTTACTACGTCCAAAACTCATTGGATTTCGACCACTATTTCCTCCCATATTTCCCATCATAGAGAATAGGAAGAAGAAAAGAATAGCAAATGGCACCACAGAGACAAGGATATTGATCCACATACCGCTTGAACTCTCATGCTTGACTGTTACTTCTGCCTGATGTTCAGAAGCAAGTTTTTGCAATTCTGAAACTGTTGAATCAGACGGAAGAATAGTACTTGAGAATCTTTCTACTGTTGTGGCAGCAGGAGTGAAAAATTGAATTCCTGTTTCTTCTTTACTAGTCTTAGGATTTTTATAAACACCAGACACTTCAATGATGCTGCCATTTGGCTGATAGGTTAATTCTTTTACATTGTCTGCTGTAATTTCTTTTACCAATTCTGTATAGTTAATTTTTTCACTTCGTCCAGCAGTATTTCCAGAGTAAAAATACTGGAATCCTGTCACTAGGAAGAAGATAATTAACAAGTAGAGAAATGGATTTCTAACTAAACCGTTATTTTGTTTTTTCATTAAAGATAGATCTTTCTAATTTGAATAAACTTCTTCTTTCAATACTCCAACATAAGGAAGGTTACGATAATTTTCTTTATAGTCCAAACCATAACCTACTACAAACTCATTTGGAATAGTAAAGCAGGTATAATCTGCCTCAATTTCAACAATACGCCCTTCAGGTTTATCCAACAAGGTTGCAATCTTAACAGAAGCCGCTTCTCTTTCAATAAACATATCTCGCAAATTTTTCAAGGTTTGACCTGTATCGATGATGTCTTCTACAAATAGAACATGTCTTCCTTTGATATCTTGAGTTACGTCTTGCTTGATATTGATGACACCACTACTTGCAGTTCCACCATGGTAGCTAGATACCATCATGAAGTCCATCTCAATATGTGTATCAATATGTTTAACCAATTCAGCCATAAAAGGAATCGATCCTTTCAAAATTCCAATAAGAATTGGATTTTTCCCCTCATAGTCTTTGGTCAATTGTTCACCTAGCTTTTTAGCTGCTTCTGTAATTTCATCATGTGAAACGAGGATTTTTTTAATATCGTGTTCTAACATCTTTTTACCTATCTATTTTTTCTATATAAAGTACAGTGTTCATTATATCATTTTTCGTATTTTTACTCAAATCACTGGTCGCAATTCCTAAAATTGAGACAATTTCTCCAAATTGCTCAATAATAGGGGTTGTTTTCCGTTTTTCAATAGGGATTTTTAAATCTATAAATAAGCGTCTCAGTTTCTTTCGATGACCATTTAGGGTAATAACGTCTCCAGGTTTTCGACATCTAATATGTACAGATGTTTCCCGTGAAACCGTTACTTTTTGAACAAAATCCCCTTCAATAGGGATGCCAAAGGAAAATAAATAGCCCTTATATCGAACTTGATTTTGATAGTGTAACACAAGTTCATCTTCCTTTTCATCAGCCTGTGGACTGATTTTGCAAACTCGAAAATTCTGATACTCTTTTATCAATTCATAGCCATTTTTAAGAGAATGACGATACTGGCTTTTAGTTGCTAAAATCTGTCGAACTTCATCAAACTGAGCCTTCGTCAGATTTAAGTCTGGGAATTGATTAAGATAGTTCTGGAGCAAGATTCCTTGAGTTTGTTGAGAGTATGAAAAGAGCTCATTCAAATTTTCCACATCAATTTGTTTCGAAAGCTCCGTTATTGTTGCTTGGTAATCTGAAATTTCCCTTCCTAAATCTAAAAGGGCGGATTTAAGACGAGGATTTTCTTTTTCAAGTTCTGGTAAATACCTATTCCGAATGCGATTGCGAAAATAGGTATTTTCCTGATTTGTTTGATCTTCGAAATGAAAAATTGGTGGAAAATCTTTTTTATGAAAATGCAACAAGGGACGGATGATTTCAATATCATCAACTACTTGACTTTCTTTTATTCCTATTAAATGACCTAGTCGACTTCCTCGAATCAAGCGCATCAAAATCGTTTCAACCTGATCATCTGCATGGTGGGCAGTGACCAAGGCTGTTGCTCCAACATCTTTCATGATTTTCCTAAAAAAATCATAACGAAACTCTCGAGCACGCGCTTCTGAAAAGTCTCCTGAAAAGCTTGTGATATAAATAGGAAGTTCAGCTGCATCAGCTAACTTCCTTAGTTCATTTTCCTCCCAGTCAGACTCACTTCTCTGCTTGTGATTGACATGTGCTAAAATCAACTCAATTCCCAACTCTTTTTGGTAAGTAGACAATAGCTGGAATAAAAACATTGAATCCAGTCCGCCAGACAAAGCTAACACGACTTTCGAATGTTTTTTGAAATACTCTTTTCGGAGAAAATGACTTAAAAAATCCTGGTCCCTCATTTTAGAACCTCATAGACATCCTTGGCTATCTTAGCAATGGTGTCATAGTCAGAATTTTTGGTGAAAATGGAAAGAACGAAAGGAGAATCTGTATAGACAATGGCAGTGTCATGTTTAAACTCATCGGCATCTCCAATTTTATGAGCTACCTTAACCGAAACACCTTTTGCGATTCGTTGGTTGTCAAAATCGGTCTTACCTAGAGACTCTAAGACAAAACCATTCTGATTATAAATAGCTTCTATGACTTTTCCAGCCATTTTTGAAGAAGTCAGTTTATCATTCACATCCCAATCTTCGCCCATAATGGTGGACATTTTTTCTTTGAAAGCTCCGTCAGATTGATTGGTCACGTAATAACCTAAAATATTATGAGCAACATTATCAGACTCTTTTGTTACCTTGGTAATTAACTGTTGAAGACTGTAATCTTTGTTGTCTTCTTTTTTAGATAAGCTACCACTACCTTCTGGTTTATAAGATCCAGGGAAACTATTTACTTCTGGAATATACTTGAAGCTACTGTCTAGCGTATATTCTCCTTGATTGATCTTATCTTGAGCATAATAAAGGTAGGCTAGTTTCAAGATGCTAGCTGCATAAAGTTTGCTGTCTTCATTCACCCCAGCCTCTTTACCTGTACTCAGTTGTTTAACATAAATAGAATAATTTTCATTCTGATAGTTGTTTGATAAGATTTCTTGAACCTTCTGGATACGATTGTCTTCTTCCGAGACGAACTCTTTTGATACCCACCCAACTTGATTAATATGAAGAAATTCTTGTCCCTCAGCAAAAAGAGTTCTATCCACCGTTACGCGTTGATAGGGAGAGAGGGATGAAGAAATTTCTTTAGTGTCATAAGGGCTGTTATGGATAACAAACCCTGGCTCCAACCATACTTGTCTATTTTGAGTTTGAACTTGACTTTGATCATAGACCAAGCGCTTATCTGCAAGGATAAACTGGTGATTATCTAATTTAAAAACAGGAACACCTTGTCTATTCAAACGCCATTCTACTATTTTAAAGGTGGTTACAGGAGTCAATTTACCAGACTCCTTGACAAGATCCTCATTAGCATAGACTGCTGTTTCTCCGTATACCATTGGGGATTCCAGAGTTTCTTTATAGTAGAATCCATAATCAGACTCAGTTAGATAATAAATTTCTTGTGAAGAGTAAGGAAGCTGTTTTTCTGTGCTAACTACTCTTGAAGTTATGATAAAAGCAGGTAGCAATAAAACTACTAAGAACTTACGCATTCTTCTCTTCCCTTTCTTCTTGTAATCGTAATAAATGATTTTTAGTTGCCAATTCCTCTAATTTTTCATCTGATAAACTTAGAAATTGCTCAACAACTTCCAATAAATTTTCCATGACATTACCTCGGAAGCAAATCAGGAATTGTATAAATCGATTCTCGTTTCTTTGAATAATAGTACTTAGCGCGTGCATATTTTGCTACATAGTCTTCGTCTTTCAACTTTGCAGCAAAAGCGGATTCCTTATCCTTTTCATCACTGAGAGTTTGATACTGTTCTTTCAACTCTGTCAATTGCTGGCGGCGTTGCAGTAACTGATCATAGCTTTGAGCCAAGTTATAAGTTGGTAAAATAAACAACAAGATCATCAAAATAAGGATCCAACCCATAAAACGATTTCGTTTTTGTCTCTCCTTCATCAGGTAACGACGACGTTGATGTTCATTTTGAATAAAAGAATTATTCATCTGTACAATATTTTTAGACATTTTCTTCTACCCGTGTTTCACTGAGAATTTCATACATACCTGCTGCATCTTCTTTTTTTGTACTATCTTTCATTTCTAGTACTTTAACAAGCAACAACTTATTTCCAAAGCGAATTTCAACTTGGTCATCAACTTTCAAATCCGTTGAACTTTTGGCCAAGATTCCGTTTACCTTGATTCTACCTTTATCTGCTACTTCCTTTGCGACTGTACGACGCTTAATAATTCGTGATACTTTTAAATACTTGTCTAATCTCATTTTTATTACCTCAAATTATTATTGTACCATTTTTATCCTTTTTATAGAAGAAAAATGTTAAATGGGATTTGCTTCCTTTGATTCTTTTATCTCTAATAAACTTTCTCCAAAAATCAGCAAACCTTCTAAAATTTCATAATCCTTCTTGTTTCGGACATCGAATACAACTTCCATTAATCCCTTATTCTCAGCTATGGCTGCTTTTAAGTTCGTTGCGGATAAGGCTTTAAAATAATCTTGAGCCAAGAACAGTCGCTGAGTGATTTTTTCAAATTGAACTGTAATCTTATTGTCTTTTCTTTCAACCCGCTCCACAAATACCTTATCCAAGTATGATTTGACCAAACCAATCTCTAAAAGATAGGCTACTACATCTGGATATTCTCCAAAGCGATCCATCAATTCTTCTTGTAGTTCTTCATAGTTGACACGATTGTCAATTTGACGAATTTTCTTGTAAATTTCAATCTTATGTCGTTGGTCAGAAATATAAGTGTCAGGAAGATAGGCGTCGATTTGTAAAATCAACTCAGCATTTCCTTTGATTCTTTTATTTCCATTACCGTTCCGTTTAGCGATAGCTTCCTCTAGTAACTGCGAATACAATTCAAAACCAACAGAATCAATGAAACCTGATTGGGATTTTCCTAGGAGATTTCCTGCTCCACGAATCGAAAGATCTCGCATCGCAATCTTAAATCCTGAGCCTAATTCTGTAAATCCCTTAATCGCTTCTAATCTCTTCTCAGAGACTTCACTGATTGATTTTTCTGGACGATACATGAGATAGGCATAAGCAATACGATTACTACGACCGACTCTTCCTCTTAACTGATATAAGGTTGACAAACCCATATGATCTGCATTTTCAATAAATAAGGTATTGGCATTTGGAATATCTACCCCTGTCTCAATAATAGTAGTTGTCACCAAAATATCATACTGACCTTCAATAAAGTCCAGTAGAGTATTTTCTAACTGAATTTCACTCATTTGTCCATGAACATATCCAATCGAAGCCTCTGGAATCAACTCCTGTAATTCTGAAACCTTCTGGTCAATCGTGTCAACTTTATTGTAAAGATAGTAAACTTGACCTCCACGCTCCATTTCACGCAAGACAGCATCACGAATCACACTATCATTCTTTTCTAAAACATAAGTTTGCACTGGATAGCGATTGGTTGGAGGAGTTTCAATAACAGACAAATCTCGGATTCCCAACATAGACATGTGGAGAGTACGAGGGATTGGTGTTGCTGTTAAGGTTAGGACATCTACTTGTTTTTTTAGTTCTTTCAAAGTTTCCTTATGCTTAACACCGAATCGTTGTTCCTCATCAATAATCATCAAGCCTAAATCTGAAAAGACCACATCTTTTGACAAAACACGATGCGTTCCAATCAAAATATCGACTTGACCATTCTTTAATTTTTCAAGTGTCTCTGCCTGCTCTTTTTTACTTCTAAAGCGACTCAATACATCAATATTAACAGCAAAATTTTGAAATCGTTCCTTAAAATTCGTATAGTGCTGTTGCGCTAAAACCGTCGTCGGAACTAGAACGACCACCTGTTTGTGATCATTGACAGCCTTAAATGCTGCACGCATTGCAACTTCAGTCTTTCCAAAACCAACATCCCCAACTAAAAGTCGATCCATGGGATGAGAATCCTGCATATCTCTCTTAATTTCCTCAATACTACGAAGTTGATCATCCGTTTCAACATAAGGGAAAGCATCATCAAAAGCATGTTGCTCATCATCATCAGCTGAGAAAGCAAACCCCTTCAACTGACTACGCTCAGAATAAAGCTTGATTAAATCGTCAGCTATATCCTCTACTTGATTCTTAACTTTTTGCTTGGCCTTTTTGAAATGACCATCATTTAATTTATTAAGTTTTGGAGGTTTCCCATCACTTGAAACATATTTGGACAGTAACTGAATCTGCTCTACTGGGATGGAGATTTGATCCCCATTTTGATACTGTACACTGACATAATCACGGTGAATACCTTGGATTTCAATTGTTTCGATTCCTAAATATTGACCAATTCCATGGATATGGTGAACAACGTAGTCCCCTTTTTCAAGTTCATTATAATCTTTTAATCGCTCTGCATTTGACGCATGTTGTCTTCTAAAACGACGTTTTAATTTCTTTTGAAAAATCTCATGTTCAGTAATCAAGAGAATTTTTTCATCTACAAAATGAAAACCATGTCTTAGATTACCCTCAATCAAGTTTACAGATTCTTTACAGATACTTGACTTATCTCTGGAATCCAATTTGATCTGATATTCCTCTAAAACATCCTCCAACGTCTTACTTCCCATTGAATTGCTAGACTGCAAAATAATAGTGTAGTCCATTTTTTTGTATCGCTCAATTTCTTCTTTTAAAAATGAAAATTGATTGAAAAACTCTTGCATGGGGTATTGATTAAATTGATAAATGTGATCAAACTTAAGATTTCCTAAGCCTTTTTGCAGATTGGAGAAAAAGGTAACTGGACTTTGTTTTTTATATTTTTGCTCTGTATCTGCAAAATACTGCATATCAGAAAATGATTTACCATTCTGTAAATCTTCTGTAAAGTATTGCGCTAACTCTCTTTCAAAGGCTTCATACTGATTCATCAATTTTTGGTAATCATCAAAAAACACTGGTGTATCTTTTTCAATATAATCAAATATAGTCCATGTTTTATCGTAACATAAAGATAAAAACTTTCGACTATCTGAATGTACTTGTTTTTGATGAAAACTTGACAAAATTTCTTCTAGATAGGATTTCAAAATCGGCGATAGAGTCTTCGAAATTTGCTTTTCTAAAGCAGACTGACCTCGTAGATAGTCCTTTTCCCTCAAGAGCATATCACTAGCTGGAAAGATAGTGAGTTCTATTTGATTTTCTTTTGATAATTGTGTCTCTACTTCAAAAGTCCGAATTCCATCTACTTCATCACCAAAAAACTCGATTCGGAAAGGTTCTAACTGAGACATCTCAAAAATATCTAAAATATCTCCTCGAATACTAAACTCACCTTGAGTTTGTACTTGTGTAACTTTACGATAGCCTATTTCCTTTAATTTGTGAAGAAGGTCATGTTGGTCATATTCTTCACCAACTGCAATCCTTATAATACTTTCTTTAAATCCAGTTGGAGAAGGTAAAATCAAGCGACTTGCTGCGATATTACAAACTAAAATCCCTTTCTTAGATGAATCAGTTAAAAAACGCAAGGCTTCAACTCGCGAAATGATTTTTTCTTGTGAAGACATCAAAAACTCTACCATAGGAGAGTCATCGACCAAAAAAGGATAGACAAGTTCCTCTCCTAAGATAGAAAGAAGATCACTGATAATTCTTTCTGCTTCTCCATAAGTCGATGTCAATAATACAATCTTATTTTCTTTTTTTAGACTACTCGCAATTGCAAGAGCCTTGGTAGAAGTTGACAGACCTAGTATTAGTTGTCTTTTCTTATCTGTCAGATTTTGATGCCATTTTTCTATCTGATTATTTTCTGAGAATAAATCTAATAAAGTCACCATTTATCCATTATACCTCTGCATTGTTTTCTCAAAGTTTTTCTCTTGTAAATAGTAGTTTACAGCATCGTCAACTTTGTCAATCGACTGTAAAACACCTACATAGTCATCCTGATCAAACTTACTTAAAACATGGTGAACCACTGACATACCTTTTTTAGGTCTTCCTATACCTATTTTAACACGGTTAAAGACTTGAGTACCTATATGTTGAATTATAGACTTAATGCCATTATGACCACCTGCTGATCCCTTTGCTCTTAAACGAATTTTCCCGACTTCCATGTCAAGGTCGTCGTAAATAACGAGTAAATCTTCAATATCCAAACCATAGTAAGTCAATAAAGCATGAACCGCTTTTCCACTTTCATTCATAAATGTTGTTGGTTTGACCAGATAAATTTTTTCTCCATTGAGGAAAAAAGATGCTAGGTCAGCTTGAAATATCTTGTCATGTGTAAAGGTGACATTTTGTTTTTTAGCTAGTTGGTCAATCAACATAAAGCCAACATTGTGCTTGGTTTCAAAATATTTATCCCCTGGATTTCCTAATCCAACAAGTAATTTAGTCATTTATTTTCCTTTCAAAAGCCAAAAGGGTTGGAATTTTTTTCCAACCTATTTGACATTATTTGTTAAATATTATTAGACATTAAAGCGGAATTCCATGATATCGCCATCTTGAACGATATATTCTTTTCCTTCTTCACGCAAGCGCCCAGCTTCTTTTACAGCCTTTTCAGATCCGTATTTCACTAAATCCTCATATGACATGGTTACTGCACGAATAAATCCTTTTTCAAAGTCTGAGTGGATAATACCAGCTGCTTGAGGAGCTTTCATACCACGCTTAAAGGTCCAAGCACGGACTTCTTTTTCACCAGCTGTAAAGTAAGTTCCAAGTCCAAGCAAGTGGTAAGCTGCACGAGTCAACTTATCAACACCTGATTCTGTCAAGCCAAGTGCTTCAAGAAACTCTTGCTTATCTTCATCATCTAACTCAGAAATTTCTTCCTCAGCACGCGCAGAAATAACTACTACCTCTGCATTTTCTGTCGCTGCAAATTCTCGAATTTGTTTCACATAGTCGATAGAATCTGGATCTGAAACTACATCCTCATCTACATTAGCAACATAAAGAACTGGTTTAGTGGTCAAAAGGAAGAGACCTTTAACAACCTTTTGTTCCTCATCTGTGAATTCAATGGTACGAGCTGATTTCCCGTCTTCAAGGACTGGTTTAATTTTTTGAAGAATATTGAATTCCGCCACAGATTCCTTATCTTTTTGCGTACGTGCCATCTTTTCTACACGCGCATAGCGTTTATTTACTGACTCTAGGTCAGCAAGAATCAACTCCAAGTTAATGGTATCAATATCTGCAAGTGGATCCACAAAGGCATCTTCACGTCCTTGCTCGCGCATAACATTTTCATCATCAAATGCACGCACAACATGAACAATCGCATCTACTTCACGGATGTTGGCCAAAAATTTATTTCCTAATCCTTCTCCTTTTGATGCACCTTTTACAATCCCTGCAATATCTGTAAATTCAAAAGTTGTTGGGACTGTCTTTTTAGGAGTAATCATTTCAGTTAGTTTTTGTAGGCGTTCATCTGGAACTTCTACCATTCCAACGTTTGGATCAATGGTTGCAAATGGATAGTTTGCAGCCTCTGCTCCTGCTTTTGTAATTGCGTTAAATAGGGTTGATTTACCAACGTTTGGCAAACCCACGATACCTGCTGTTAAAGCCATAGTTTCTCATTCTCCGTTCACATTTCAATCTTCAATATTATAACACAAAAAGGGAAAACTTGCTAACCCTCTAACTAAGGGTTCTTAGTCAATAATCTTATTCATTTTTCGTTCAAAATCATAGCGACTCATCATGACTACATGATCACAATTACTGCATTTAATTTTAATATCTGCACCTAAACGAGTAATTTCCCAACGATTTGCTTTTTTGCCAGTTGATTTGATGGTACAAGCATGTGGTTTTTTCATTTCAACAAAATTTCCAACTTGATACATACTACTCTCCTTTTCATATTTCTGATTATATCATAAAAGAGGCGAGCTAGGCTCAACCTCTTTCACTTAATTTGTACGAACTGGTGTAATGAGCTGCATGAAGTCTTCATCAGTATCTGCTGGCACAAGAGTAAATGGACGAACAGCTGAGATAAAGCTGATAGTTACTTTTTCGCTATTTAAAGCCTTGAGAGAATCAATCAAGTAAGTCGGGTTGAAACTAATGGTCAAATCATCCCCAGTCACCTGATCAGTATCGATTTCTTCGTTTACTTTACCAACTTCAGGAGAATGAACATGGGCGCTAACAACACCACCTTTAATTTCAAGCTTCACAGTACCATTTTGAGTCGCACTTGATAAGAGACGAGCACGTTCCATTGATTGACGCAAGTTGACAACATCAAAAATTACTGTCGTATTAAAGTCAGTTGGAATCAAACGATCTGTATCAGGATAGTTTCCTTCTAGGAGACGAGTGTAGAAGCTAATATTTTCGCTTCTAAAGAGGATTTGATTATTTGCAAAGAAAATCTCCACTGTTTCAATATCATCTGTAAAAACAGCTGAAAATTCGCGTAGAGAGCGACTAGGAATCACCACATCGAAATCATCACCATTTTTTTCAAGAGTCAATTTTTTCTGGCTAAGGCGATGAGAGTCTGTCGCAACTGTTTTTAGTTCCTTGTGTTGGCTCAAAACAAAATGGACACCAGTCAAAATTGGACGACTTTCTTGCGTACTTGCAGCAAAAGCTGTTTCATTGATAATTTTCTTAAGCAGTTTGGTTTCAAGAACCAAAGGTGTGCTTGCTGAAATTTCTTGGATTCGTGGGTATTGTTCGCTATCTTTTCCTTTTAGAGTAATTTCTGATTTGCCACTTGTTAAGACAATTTGTTTTTGTTCAATCTCTTTGAAATCAAGGGTTACATCTGGAAGACTGGATACAACATTGATAAAGAAAGAGGCTTCTAGAAGAATCGAACCCAAAGAAGTTATCAAGAGACCAGCATCTTCATTCTTTTGAGAAATGAAATTTTCAATGGAGATTTGTCCATTTGATCCAATTAAAGTAATTCCTTCATTGGTAACATCAATTTTGATTGTTGATAAAATTGGAATAGCATTTTTAGAGCTGATTGCTCGTTTTGTAGTATTTAAGGCTTGTAGAAATAAATTTTTATTAATTGAAAAATGAATCATGGATTCTCCTTTATTTATTCTTAGTATTAGAAAGTTAATAGTAATAATAGAGTGTGTGAATTCTGTGGAAAACTAATTTCTCTTTAGTAAATTCAAGCTTCTTAGCTTGTTTAAAAAATGTGGATAAAAAAGATAAGAAAGTGAGAGTTATCCACATGCTACTTAATTTTCTTTTTGATTGATTCTACTTCTAAACGTAAATTATCGTCTTCGTCAATCAATGATTTTATTTTAGCATGAGCATGAATCACGGTAGTATGATCCTTTCCGCCGAATTCTTTTCCGATTTTAGGAAGACTATTATCTGTCAGTTCTCTAGCGAGATACATAGCAACTTGACGTGCCAAAACGATGTTTTGAACTCGTCTCGTTCCCTTCATTTCCTTGACACTCACTCCATAAAAATTACCAACTTCAGTTTGGATTTTTTCAATTGGAATAACAAGCATCTGGCGGGCATCTTGTTTACGTGCTCTGATAGCCTCTGCAGCAATATCAATAGTGATATCCTTAATCTTCTTCACTCTAGCAATTAAAGTGATATCGTTGATTGCTCCTTCCAATTCTCGAACATTTGAGTCAAATTGGCCAGCTAGGTATTCTAGGGTATCGCTTTGGAAATGGTAATCTAAATGCTCTGTTTTACTTTGAAGAATGGCGATACGTGTTTCAAAGTCAGGAGGGGTGATATTTTGTGTTAATCCCCAGCTAAAGCGCGTGACAAGTCTCTCTTCAAGGCCTTCTAGGTGTTTCGGACTACGATCACTGGTTAGGACAATCTGTTTCTGTTTATCATGAAGAGCATTGAAGGTATTGAAAAATTCTTCCTGGGTAGCGACTTTTTTGCCACTGAGAGATTGGATATCATCGATTAACAAGAGATCAAGACTACGGTAAGTCTTTTTGAACTTTTCCATTTCCCCAAGTCGCAAGTGTTCAAGAAAGTCATTGATAAAGCTTTCAGCAGGAATGTACTTGACACGCGCATCAGGAATATTTTTCAGAATTTCATTTCCAATCGCATTGAGTAAGTGAGTCTTTCCAAGACCAGGTCCTCCATAGATGAAAAGAGGATTATAAGTCAGAGCCAAATCTTCAGATACAGCTAGTGCAGCAGAAACCGCCCAAACATTTCCATCACCTTGAATAAAGTTATCAAAGGTATATTTTTCTTTTAATCCTGTTTCAGAATAGGGAATCGTTGGTAGTGCAGGTGTGTAATCGTAAGTAGAGACACTATTCGTATCATTTACTTGAGGAGATTCTGTGCTCTGAGGTTTAGTGAAAATATAGTGAGGTTTGATTTCAGAATCATAAATTTCAAAACCAGCAGCAATGATAATATCTTTTAATTGCTTTTCCCACACCATTTCCATCTCTGATCTCGGTAGAAATATAGTAGCTGTGTTTTCTTCTACTTTGATGAGTTCAGCAGGTGTAGCATAGAAATCATACATAGATCGCGTCAATCTTTCTTGAGCAAATTCTAAAATACGATTCCAAAATTGCTTTTCTTTCAACTATTTTTCCTCCTTTGCTATGATTTTAGTAGTTTAGTGCTAGACTTATTTTACCATAGATAGTAGGATTTTTCCACAGATTGGGGAAAAGAATCCACAATGTTAGCAGTATTTATCCACAGGTTGGGGATAAATAGAAAAATCCTTGATTTAGTAAGTCTTTTGCTAAAAAAATTAGTGGATAAATTTGTGGGTTGAGAAAATAAAACAACAGCCTTATTTCAGGCTGTTGATAATTCTGTCATATTCTTCTTGACTTGAAAAAGAAATAACAATCTTTCCAGTATTTTTTTTAGAAAGTTTAATTTCTACATTCACTCCAAGTAGTTTTTTCAATTTATCTTCCTCATCTTTGATGAAAGAGTCACTTTTTTTCTGTTTCTTTTGTTTTTTTTCTGTCAGCAGTGTTTCTAGTTTTCTCACAGAGATGTCTTCGTTTTTGATTAATTGGAAGAAATATTCTTGTTGCTCTTTATCCAAACCAACTAGTGAACGTGCATGAGCTTGCGATATTTTTCCATTTTCCACTTCAGATAAGATATGCTCTGGTAGGGAAAGCAAACGAATAAAATTAGTGATATAAGGACGAGATTTTCCCATTTTATCCGCTATCTCAGTATGAGTAAATCCTTTTTCTACCAAAGATTCGTAGGCGCGTGCCTCTTCAACGGGATTCAAGTTTTCTCTCTGCAGATTCTCAATGATAGACTGGATCATCATTTCTTGATCTGAGAGATGTTTCACAAGGGCTGGAATAGAAGTAAGACCAGCTAAGAGAGAAGCCCGATATCGTCTCTCTCCTGCAAGGATTTCATAACCAATTACAGGAGATTGACGAACGATGATTGGTTGGATGAGCCCATTTTCTTTGATTGATTGGGCTAATTCCTTTAGTTTATCTGCATCAAATTCTTTTCGAGGTTGGTAAGGATTTTTTTGTATTTCTGAGATAGAAATCATTTCAAATTTTTCCATGATTCTACACTAACATATCTTTTACCATCTGTAAAGTTTTCTTTACACTGATGTCAATTAAGACTCTAGATCACCTGAATTCTTATCAAGTTTAATAGAGGTTGTTTCCTCCTTACCATTACGATAGTAGGTTACTTTTATAGTATCTCCTATAGCATGAGTATAAAGAGCATGTTGTAGGTCTGTTGATGAAGCAATCTCTTTGTCGTCAACTTTAGTAATGACATCGTATTTTTGAAGATGTCCATTTGCTGGCATATTACTTTGAACAGATCGAACAACTACACCTGAAGTAAGACTACTTGGAATGTTGAGTTTTCTCAGATCATTCGCTCCAACATTAGCTAAATTGACCATTTGAATTCCAAGAGCAGGACGAGTAACTTTACCATCCGTTTCCAGTTGTTTAATAATATTTTGTGCATCGTTTGAAGGAATTGCAAAACCAAGACCTTCTACAGATGTTTTCCCGTTACTTGCGATTTTACTTGATGTAATTCCGATAACTTGACCTTGAATGTTTACAAGTGGACCACCAGAGTTACCAGGGTTAATAGCAGTGTCTGTTTGAATAGCTTTTGTAGAAATAGCTTGTCCATCTTCAGATTTTAGAGATACAGTTCGATCAAGACTTGAAATGATCCCCTGTGTAACGGTATTGGCATATTCAGAACCTAGTGGACTACCAATTGCAATCGCTGTTTCCCCTACATTAAGTTGGCTAGAGTCACCGAATTCAGCTACGGTTGTTACTTTCTCTGAAGAGATTTTTACGACAGCAATATCAGAGAAGGTGTCAGATCCTACAATCTCACCAGGGACCTTAGTACCATCTGCCAAGCGGATATCAACTTTTGAAGCTCCTTTGATAACGTGAGTATTTGTTACAAGATAGGCATCATTCCCATTCTTTTTATAGATAACTCCTGAACCTTCACTTGCAATTTGTTGAGAATCAGGATCAGTATCTGTTTCATCAGTTCCAAATAGACTACTTTGTCTATTTGATGAATAAGTAATGACAGATACAACGGCATCTTTAACCTTATTGACTGCTTGGGTAGTTGAAGTTTCATTCTTATAGGATGTTTGGGTAACAGTGTTGGAATTATTATTTGTAGCTTGGTTTCCTTGTTTTTGATAAAGTTGTAATGTTACGAAACTTCCTAGTGCACCACTTAAAAAACCTATTAAAATGATTACAAGAACTTTTACTCCTTTTTTGTAAAATTTTTGTAAGTGTTTCATAAACGCCTCCGTTTGTTATTTATTTACTCAGATTATAAACCTATTAACTTAATTCAAACTTAAAAGTTTGAAAGTTTTACACAAGTTGTGGATAACTCACTTTATTCTGTGAATTTCCTAGTGATTTTATATGTTTTTTATGTGTATAAGATGTGAAATAAAGTGTGGATATGATAAAATAGAAGAATGAAAATAAAAATTGTAACAGTAGGAAAACTGAAAGAAAAATATCTTAAAGATGGTATTGCTGAATATAGCAAACGAATTTCACGTTTCGCAAAATTAGAAATGATTGAGCTTGCTGATGAGAAAACGCCTGATAAAGCTAGTGAAATAGAAAATCAAAAAATCTTAGAAACAGAAGGTGCTAGAATTCTTTCTAAAATTGGAGAAAGGGATTTTGTCCTTGTCTTGGCTATAGAAGGAAAAACATTCTCCTCAGAGGAATTTAGTAAGCAATTAGAAGAAGCTTCTATAAAAGGTTACTCAACTCTTACTTTTATCATTGGAGGAAGTTTAGGTCTGGCACCTAGTGTAAAAAATAGGGCTAATCTTTCTGTCAGTTTTGGACGTCTGACATTACCACATCAGTTAATGAGATTGGTTTTAGTTGAACAAATTTACCGAGCTTTTACAATTCAGCAGGGATCTCCTTATCACAAATAGAAGATTGACTTAGCTCTTGTTTTTTGATAGAATGTTCATGTTAGGTCTCATAGCTCAGCTGGATAGAGCATTCGCCTTCTAAGCGAACGGTCGCAGGTTCGAATCCTGCTGGGATCAATTTTAGATGCAAAGCTGGGAGTTTTCCCAGCTTTTTTCTTAAAAAAGTGCGTTTCAGGTGCAAAAATGTACAGTTGGGAAGAAATTTTTCTTACATGGTCTTCATTTTGTATAATAGGGTTGTAAGTTAATTTACAAGAAAAACAATACAGGAGACTTTATTATGAAAAACACAGTTAAATTGGAACAATTTAAAGAGGTAACAGAAACAGAATTGCAGGAGATTCGAGGTGGAGACTTGAGAATTTCAGAAACAATTCGTAATCTTATTTTTCCAAGAAAAAAGAAATGAAATAAAGGTAGAGAGTAATGGATTTATTTGGATTAGGGATAGCTATTTTTTATTTTCTCATTATTAGCAAAAGTTATGAATGGATTTGTAAAATAACTAGAAAAGAACAAATTATTTTTTTCTGTTATACATGTATATCAGTTTTGATACTTGAAGAAATTATTACACTAGTATTTTCTAATAGTTTTGCTTTGTCTAAATTTTTATTTCCTTTGGTTGTGTATGGTTATTTAAGAAAGTTAAAGAAGTATGAAAAATATAAAGGAATTTTTATCAGTTTACTACTATCTTTATTATATCATAGTACCCATACTTTTATATCCGTAACCTTATCTTCTATAATGGGTGATGAACTTGTATTATATTATAAAATTATATTCTTTTTAGTAGTATTATTGTTGACTTATTTTTCTATTCTAATAATAATTCGTTATTTTCATCTGGATATTAAATATTTTGATAAAGATTATCTGTATCCTTTTTTAAAAAAAGTAATAGTTGCTTTTTTTGGTTTGCATATCTTATTATTTATTTCAGATATAGTAAGTACAACTCATCATTTAAATAGCTTCGGAAGTATTTTATCAACCATTGTTTTTATTTGCTTGTTATTGATTTTCTTTGCAATGAATTCTCACAAGGTTCAAATTGAAAAAGAGATTGCTCTAAAACAAAAGAAATTTGAACAAAAACATTTACAGACTTATACTGATGAAATTGTGGAGTTATATAATGAAATTCGCGGTTTTCGTCATGACTATGCAGGGATGCTTGTTAGCATGCAAATGGCGATTGACAGTGGAGATTTACAAGAAATTGACAGAGTTTACAATGAAGTATTAGTAAAAGCGAATCAAAAACTGCGTTCAGAAAAGTATACTTACTTTGATTTGAATAATATAGAAGATTCAGCTTTACGTAGTTTGATTGCTCAATCCATTGTCTATGCACGAAACAATGATGTAGAGTTTACATTGGAAGTAAAGGATGTTATTACGAAATTGTCAATGGATTTACTTGATCTTGTTCGCATCATGAGCATTCTCTTAAATAATGCTGTTGAAGGTGCTGCAGACAGTTACTTGAAACAAATGGAAGTTGCAGTCATTAAAATGGATTTTGAAACAGTTATAGTCATCCAAAATTCATGTAAAATCACTATGACACCTTCAGAAAACTTATTTGCCTTAGGTTTCTCTACTAAGGGAAGAAATAGAGGTCTAGGACTTAATAATGTCAAGGAGATTTTAGATAAGTATGACAACATTATTTTAGAAACAGAGATGGAAGACAACACATTTAGACAAATTATTAGATTTAAGAGGGAATTCGAATGAAAGTATTAATTTTAGAAGATGTTATTGAACATCAAGTGAGACTAGAGAGAATATTAAATGAAATCTCGGAAGAATCGAATATTCCTATTTCATATAAGACAACAGGAAAAGTTCGTGAGTTTAAGGAATATATCGAAAATGATGAAGTAAACCAGCTTTATTTCCTAGATATCGATATTCATGGAATCGAGAAAAAAGGCTTTGAAGTGGCTCAGTTTATCCGTCATCACAATCCTTATGCTATTATTGTCTTTATTACCAGTCGATCTGAATTTGCTACCTTAACGTACAAATATCAGGTATCAGCCCTAGATTTTGTTGATAAAGATATCAATGATGAATTGTTCAAAAAACGCATCGAGCAGAGTATTTTTTACACTAAGAGCATGCTGCTTGAAAATGAAGATGTTGTAGACTATTTTGATTACAACTATAAAGGAAATGATTTGAAAATTCCTTACCATGACATTTTGTATATCGAAACCACAGGAGTTTCTCATAAACTTCGGATTATTGGTAAGAATTTTGCAAAAGAATTCTATGGAACTATGACAGATATTCAGGAAAAGGACAAACATACCCAGCGATTTTATTGCTCCCATAAATCTTTCCTTGTCAATGTGGGAAATGTGAGAGAAATTGATCGAAAGAATTTAGAAGTTGTCTTTTATGAAGATCATCGCTGCCCCATCACTCGTTTGAAAATTCGCAAACTAAAAGATATTCTAGAGAAAAAATCTAAAAAGTGATTGACAATTAGTAAGAAATTGATATAATGGTTATATCTGCTACAGATAGATGGTCCGTTGGTCAAGGGGTTAAGACACCGCCTTTTCACGGCGGTAACACGGGTTCGAATCCCGTACGGACTATTTTATCCGCCATAGCTCAGTTGGTAGTAGCGCATGACTGTTAATCATGATGTCGTAGGTTCGAGTCCTACTGGCGGAGTCAGATAAAAAGAACACCTGGTGGTGTTCTTTTTTTTCTTAGTTTGTATCACCTAACATTTTCATAAGGAAGTCAGTCATTTCTTGCGGACTTTCTTTTTTTCCGTGAGCAATCCAAGTCTGGCAAACACCAAATAGGGCATTTGTTAGATAAATACTGCTGTATTCTAATTCTATTGGAGTGAGTTGTAGTTTCATAAAGCGTTTCTGAAGGTCGGTGCTAAGCATAATGTGAAGCTTATTTCTCAAGAAATTTTGGATTTCTTTTGTCCCATTTTCAGACAAGAGAGCAGCTAATAGTGGTTCAGACTCTAAATATTCAAACACTTCTAAAATAGCATCTCTTTTGTGATGAGCATGTTTTTGGAAAATATACTCAAAGGTATGAAATAGCTTACTTTGGTAGAGTTCAATCATATCATACTTATCCTTGTAGTGAGTGTAAAAGCTGGAACGACTAATTCCGGCTTTTTCTGCTAACTTGACAGTAGAAATTTGATCAAAGGGCTGGTCCATCAATAATTGAACCATGGCATTTTCAATAATTCGTTTTGTTTTTAAACGTTTGTTACTTTCTTTCATAATTCCTCCTTGTAAACAAAAATAGACTATATGTCTAAAAAAATATTTTTTACCTTGTAATTTAGATTTTTTGATGTATAATCTATTATATCAAAATTTTAGACAATATGTGTAAAAAAGGAGGAAACATGTTTAAAGAATGGAAAGCAATATTTAAAAAACCGACCTTTATCATTGTAATGATAGGGATTTCTCTCATTCCAGCTTTATACAACATTATATTTTTATCATCCATGTGGGATCCATATGGTCAAGTATCAGAGTTACCTGTGGCAGTTGTCAATAAAGATAAGGAAGCTTCTTATAATGAACAGACAATGAGAATTGGTGAAGACATGGTGTCTAATTTAAAAGAAAATAAGGCTTTAGATTTTCACTTTGTTAATGAAGAGGAAGGGGAAAAAGGACTAGAAGATGGTGACTACTACATGGTAGTGACTTTACCAAGTGACTTATCTGAAAAAGCTACTTCTATCCTAACGAATTATCCTGAACAGATGCAAATTGATTATCAGACGTCAAGTGGGCATAGCTTTATTGCAAGTAAGATGAGTGATTCTGCAATGACACAATTAAAACAAACCGTCTCTACTAATGTTACTGAAACGTACACTAAGGCTTTATTTCAAAAAATGAATGATTTGAAGTCTGGAATAAATAAGGCAGCTGAAGGAAGTGAACAATTGGCTAATGGAGCCGATCAGTTGGTGACGGGAAGTCAAACATTGACGACAAATCTTAATACTCTAGCTAATTCAACTGTAACTTTTGCAAATGGAGCGGATCAATTTACAAAAGGCTTATCTAGCTATGTGTCTGCTATAGAGCAATTACATATTGGTTTAGGATCTTTTAATAGTGGTTTACAAAGTTATACAAATTCTGTCTCACAAGTTGACACTGGACTTGGTCAATTAGCTTCAAAAACTCCTGAGTTGGTGACAGGTGTAAATCAGCTAAATACAGGTATAAAGTCCTATACAGGTGGTGTTTCACAACTGGATACAGGTCTCAATCAATTTTCAGTTGGTGTAAATGCTTATACAAGTAGTGTGAAGGAACTTTCTAACGGAACAAGTCAATTATCCAATCAATCAGATACACTAAGAGATGGAATGGAGCAATTAAATACTGGTATTAAAGAAATTTCAAGCCAATTAGAGTTTTCATCTCAACAAAGTGAAGAAATAGCGCAATTGGCAACAAGCTTAGGAGAACTAAATAAAACACTACAAGCTCTTACAATATCAGATAATACTCAACTGAAAAGTACATTGTCAGAAGCTTTGCCAAATCTAACAACTCTTGCTCAGGATATTGTGACCAAAAGTCAGACAGAACAAGAGAAAACTCTTGCAAATCTTCAATCAACAGCTACTTATCAATCTCTTACAGAGGAGCAAAAGAAAGAACTGACAGAAGCTATTTCTAAAAATTCTAATTCTACTATTGAGTCAGCAAAAACAATTTTAACAACAGTAGGGGGATTAAAAGAAAGTATAGAGAATTCAGAACAACAAGTAACTAATCTATCTGATGTACAGACGAAAGCAAATCAACTCTTACCTGTAGCATCTAGCTCCTTGACAACCTTGTCAAATGGATTTACAACATTACAAACTTCTGTAAATAATCAGTTAGTTCCTGGAAGTCAGTCAATTGAAAAAGGAGTTGTAAACTATACTAAAGGACTGGATACTATTTCTATTGGTGCTAATCAACTAAGTGAAAAGAATACAAGTTTAACAACTAGTCTAGATAAATTAGTTTCTGGATCAAGTAAGTTGACAGAAAATACATCAACCTTGACAGCTGGAGTAGATGCGTTAGCTGGAAAAGCTCCAGAATTAGTATCAGGTATAGAAAGTTTGTCATCTGGTTCTGCTCAATTGAATAATAATAAGAGTCCAGAGCTGATAGCAGGTATTACTAAATTACAATTTGGCTCTGGTCAATTAACAGATAAATCAACACAGTTACTTTCTGCAGCATCTCAACTAGGAAGTGGCGCTATGAAGATTGCAGATGGTGCTGGAAAACTAGCAGATGGTGGAACAACCTTAACCTCTAGTCTTGAAAATTTACAGACAGGAGTTGATTCATTAGGACAAGGATTAGGTAATGCAAATACTCAACTTAAATCAGCTTCAACAGAATCTAAAAATGCAGAAACATTATCTGAACCTCTAGTTCTTTCAAAAACAGATAACGACCAAGTTCCTGTAAATGGGATTGCCATGGCTCCTTATATGATATCAGTTGCTCTTTTTGTTGCTGCTATATCTACCAATATGATTTTTGCTAAGTTACCTTCTGGACGTCACCCAGAGAGTCGTTGGGCTTGGTTGAAGTCTCGCTCTGAAATAAATGGGATTATAGCTGTCTTAGCAGGTGTTTTAGTTTATGGAGGTGTCCATCTTATTGGATTGACTGCGAACCATGAGATGAGGACCTTGATCCTAATTATAATCACAAGTTTAGCTTTCATGTCTATGGTGACAGCTTTAACCACTTGGAATAGTCGTTTAGGAGCCTTCTTCTCTCTTATTTTACTTTTATTACAGTTAGCATCAAGTGCGGGGACCTATCCCCTTGCATTGACAAATGATTTCTTCAAAGGTATCAATCCATGGTTACCAATGAGTTACTCTGTATCAGGCTTACGACAAACAATCTCTATGACAGGAAATATTCATCATCAAGTGATTTTCCTTATTATAACTCTAGCTTTCTTTACTGCTTTAGGTATGCTAGCTTATCAACCTAAGAAAATGGAAGAAGATTAAAAAGATTGACCAATTCTTTGGTCAATCTTTTTCTGTCTTAGATAAATTTCGTCTGTGATTATAGATCCCAAAAAGAAGAAGGGCAGTTAATGAGCAGGCTGCTCCAATAACAAAACCATTGGGGATAAAGGAAAGTGTAATGGTGCCTTTTCCCTTTGGAACATCAACTTTCATAAAACCAGTTTGAGCCTTCTTGATTTCAAGTTTTTTCCCATCTTGGTATGCAGACCAACCTTTGTCATAAGGAATGGTGAAGAAAATAGAGGTATCTTGTTTTACTTCATATGTAGCAAAGACTTTATTTTTAGAGGTGGATACTTCTACAGGTTGTTCTTTAATTTTTTGAATTGCTTCAGTAAGAGCCTGAGTATCTAAACGATAGAAGGTTGGAGATTCAAATGACACTTGAGAATTTCCAGGAAAGCTAACACTGATATTGAAAGTTTTTTGTTCTTCTGTATAGCCTAAATTAAAGAAATTAAAAGCATTGTCAGTTGTAAAAGTCTTCTTTTCTCCATTGACAAGTATGTCAACCTTCTTTTGTTTATCATTAGTAAAATGAAGGTTTGAAAAAGAGAGATAGACTTGACTATTTTGAGGAACCTCAATTTGATAATCAATCCTTGCATCCTCATTCGTAGAACTCGTGATACTTGTTAAACCATCAGAATTATCTTTTTTATCATATGCTATTGGATAGAAGTAATCTAAGTTGAGATTAGCAAGCTGGTTTATAAATAAAGCCTGATTATCTAGAGTGTGATTATTAAAGTTTACATCGGTGTAAATAGATTGAGTGGCAAAGGCAATGGGTAAAGAGAGTTGATTTTTATATAAGGTTAAATGATCCTTTTGATAAATCTCTTGAAAGCCATACTTATCAAGTGAAGTTTCAGAAATATTGTACTGGATTCCAAATAAACTGTCTGCTAAAATACTATTATTTGTATAACGAAGATTGAGGTTAGTTCCAGAGGATTTGAATCCCAGTTTATCTAAACTAGTGCTAGCTGAGCGATTTCGTACAGACGAGAATTGAGAGATTCCATTGTAGTTAAATTTCATACTGTCATTTCCAGTCTGAATTTGAAGTTTTTCAGTACGTGTAAATGGATTGTCAATTTGGTTTAGAATGGATTCCATAGCGGTGATATCTCTATTATAGGCGCTACGAGAAGCAAAGGCCCATTCTTTAGATATTCCTTCCATTTGAGATGATGCATTTAAGCTTATCTCAGCTGTTATAAATAAAGACAAAAGGATTGCAAATAGATTTACAGAGATAAATTTTCTGATGACTGCAAGGAGTAAAAGAGCATAAACCAGGAGAAATTCAAGAGTGAGTAGGATATTCAAATCTGTTAAAAAAGAATAGTGTGATTTAAAGTATACAGTAGCCAAAAACCCTGCTAGTACAAGAAACAGTGAGACAAATAGATTCCAGAGCCTCAGTTCTTTCAGACGATTTAAGACCTCTGCTGCAGTATAAATTAACAGAGTAGAAAAAATCCAAGCATAGCGATGCAAAAACATATTTGGGGTATGCATCCCTTGCCAAAATAAATCAAGTGCTTCTATGTAAAAGCTTGTTATTAAAAAAGTAAAGAAAATTGCATAGGTAAGTTTCACGTGAAACCTTATGGATTTTATTGTGAAAAATAGAATGGTCAAAATAAAAGGAAGCAATCCAACAAAAATCATTGGTATAGACCCATACTTAGTTGTATCAAAAGATCCAATGAATTGTTTTGCGAAAATATCCAGATACCAGCTACTGTCTGTTTTTAATTTTGTGATGGCAGTTAACTTCTCCCCATGAGTTTGTAAATCAAACAGTGTAGGAAGAGTCATAATCAAACTAGCCATTCCTGCTAAAAAGGAAGTGATAATAAAATCTATAAAAGATGATTTTCGAGTTTTAAAGTCCCAAGAAATTTGGCAGAGATACCAGAAAATAAGAAACAATGCTGTCATATACCCAAAATAATAATTTTGAATAAATAAGATTGACAAACTTGTAAAGTATAGTAGGCGCTTCTTTTGTGTTATAAGTAGGTGTAAACCAGTTATAATTAAAGGAATCAAGATAAAAACATCTAGCCAGGTTTTAATCTCTAACTGACTGACAGTGAAGCTCATTAAAGCATAGGAAGTAGATAAGGCAAGTTTTAAAAATTTTGGGATATCTTTAAATAATCTATTTAGACTAAAGAAGGTTGACAGACCAATCAATCCAAATTTTAAGAGAGTGGTTAGATATACAGCATCTGGCATATTCGACAGATTAAAAAAGTAAACTAGGGGTGAAAGAAAACTACCCAAGTAATAACTAGATAGAGCATAGAAATTCAGTCCGAGGCCACTTGTAAAGGTGTAAAACAAACTACCATTTCCATGTAGAATATTCCGTAAAGCCACATCAAAAATAACGTATTGGTGGAAACCATCTCCTAATAGTGGGGATGTATCGCTATTCCAGTAAATCCCTTGAGATAGATATACTCCAGACATAATCACTACAGGAATGATGAAAGAAATAAAATAGGTTCGATATGTTTTTAAAAATGATTTCATGTTACCTCGTAGAATGATAGAAAACTCAGTTGGTTAACCCAACTGAGTTTTGAAGTCTTATTTAGTCTTTCCAAAGGTCTTTGACTTTTGCTTGTACTTCTGCATTTTCTAGAAATTCATCATAGGTTTCATCGATACGATCGATGACGCCATTCTTAGACAAAACAATGATATGGTTTGCCAAAGTTTGAATGAACTCGTGGTCATGACTGGCAAAGATAATTGATTCTTTAAAGTTTTTCAATCCATCGTTTAAGCTTGAGATAGATTCCAAGTCCAAGTGATTTGTTGGATCATCAAGTACAAGGACATTTGATTTCAAGAGCATGAGTTTTGAAAGCATGACACGTACTTTTTCTCCCCCTGACAAGACGTTTACAGGTTTGTTAATCTCATCTCCAGAAAAGAGCATACGACCGAGGAAACCACGTAGGAAGGTATTGTCATCTTCTTCTTTACTTGCAAATTGACGCAACCAGTCAAGGATTGACTCTCCTCCTGCAAAATCAGCCGAGTTGTCTTTTGGCAAATAAGAACGGCTAGTAGTAACTCCCCACTTGACAGTTCCTTCATAGTCGATGTCACCCATAATTGCACGAATTAATGCAGTCGTTTGGATGTCATTTTGTCCAATAAGAGCCGTCTTATCACCTGGACGCAAGATGAAACTAATATTGTCCAAGATAGTTTCACCATCAATCTTTACAGTTAGATTTTCTACTGTCAAGAGATCATTACCAATTTCACGTTCTGCTTTAAAGTTGATAAATGGGTATTTACGACTAGAAGGAACAATCTCTTCTAATTCAATCTTGTCAAGCATTTTTTTACGAGACGTTGCTTGTCTTGACTTAGAAGCGTTGGCAGAGAATCGAGCAACGAATTCTTGCAATTGCTTAATTTTTTCTTCTGCTTTGGCATTACGGTCTGCTAACAATTTAGCAGCAAGCTCAGAAGATTCCTTCCAAAAGTCGTAGTTTCCGACATAGAGTTTGATTTTTCCAAAGTCAAGGTCAGCCATGTGAGTACATACTTTGTTTAAGAAGTGACGGTCATGGGATACAACGATGACAGTGTTATCAAAGTCAATCAAGAAGTCTTCTAGCCATGTAATGGATTGGATATCCAAACCGTTGGTTGGCTCGTCCAAGAGAAGAACATCTGGTTTGCCAAAAAGTGCTTTAGCAAGGAGAACCTTCACTTTTTCACCATTGGCCAATTCGCTCATGTTTTGATAGTGCAATTCTTCTGGAATGTTTAGGTTTTGAAGTAATTGGGATGCTTCACTTTCTGCTTCCCAACCTCCAAGTTCAGCAAATTCACCTTCAAGTTCAGCTGCACGAACGCCATCTTCATCGGAAAAATCTTCCTTCATGTAAATGGCATCTTTTTCTTTCATGATGTTGTAAAGTTTTTCATTTCCCATAATGACAACATCAATAACTCGCTCATCTTCATAGTCAAAATGATTTTGACGGAGAACAGAGAGACGTTCATCTGGACCAAGAGAAATGTGACCAGTTGTTGGCTCGATATCACCAGCTAGGATTTTTAAGAATGTAGATTTCCCAGCACCATTAGCACCAATTAATCCGTATGTATTTCCTTCTGTAAATTTGATATTGACATCATCAAAAAGTTTGCGATCACTAAAACGTAGTGAAACATCAGATACTGTAAGCAATGTTTTTCTCCTATAATATGTAATACATTTATTCTACTAGAAAAGAGAGAAATATTCAAATTTTTGTTTGTCAATTTTATGTCAATAAAATTGACAGGTTTGTTTACAATGAGTTAGTTGTTTGATTTAAATAATTTTCTGTTATTTTAACAAAAAAATGCTATAATTGAAGAGACCATTTCGAAGGAGAAAAAAATGACGAAACCCATTATTTTAACAGGAGATCGCCCAACAGGAAAACTGCATATTGGACATTATGTTGGGAGTCTAAAAAATAGAGTATTACTGCAGGAAGAAGACAAGTATGAGATGTTTGTTTTTTTGGCGGACCAACAAGCATTGACAGATCACGCCAAAGATCCTCAAACCATTGTAGAATCGATTGGGAATGTTGCCTTGGATTACCTAGCAGTTGGATTGGATCCAAGTAAATCAACCATCTTTATTCAAAGTCAGATTCCAGAGTTGGCTGAACTATCTATGTACTATATGAATTTGGTGTCACTAGCTCGTTTGGAACGGAATCCGACAGTAAAAACAGAGATTGCTCAAAAAGGGTTTGGAGAAAGTATTCCGACAGGATTTTTGGTTTATCCGATTGCGCAAGCAGCAGATATTACTGCCTTCAAGGCTAATTATGTTCCTGTTGGTACAGATCAGAAACCAATGATTGAGCAGACTCGCGAGATTGTTCGTTCTTTTAACAACGCATATAACTGTGATGTTTTGGTGGAACCAGAAGGTATTTACCCAGAAAATGAAAGAGCGGGTCGTTTACCTGGTCTAGATGGAAATGCTAAAATGTCTAAATCCCTCAATAATGGTATTTATCTAGCTGATGATGCTGATACTTTGCGTAAAAAAGTCATGAGTATGTATACAGACCCGGATCATATTCGGGTTGAGGATCCAGGTAAGATTGAAGGAAACATGGTTTTCCATTATCTAGATGTTTTTGGTCTTCCTGAAGATGCTCAAGAAATTGCAGAGATGAAAGAACACTATCAACGTGGTGGTCTTGGTGATGTGAAGACGAAACGTTATCTACTTGAAATATTAGAACGCGAACTTGGTCCTATTCGTGAGCGCCGTATCGAATTTGCTAAGGATATGGGAGAAGTGTACAATATGCTTCAAAAAGGTAGTGAAAAAGCACGTGAGGTTGCAGGTCAAACTCTATCTGAAGTTAAGGGAGCAATGGGACTAAATTATTTTAAATAATAGATAAAATATGAATCGTAAAACTATCTCTTCCATAGGATCACAGGGATAGTTTTTTTATGATTTCTACCATAAATATAATTGACAAATTTTCATAGAATGGTATGATAGATACAATACAAAAAGAGTCAAGCTCAAAAAGAAAGAAAAGAGGAAACTTCAATGTCTAATTGGGATACTAAATTTTTAAAAAAAGGTTTTACCTTTGATGATGTATTGCTCATTCCAGCAGAAAGTCATGTGTTGCCTAATGATGCAGATTTAACAACAAAATTGGCAGATAATCTGACTTTAAATATCCCAATTATAACAGCCGCCATGGATACAGTCACAGAAAGTCAAATGGCTATTGCCATTGCTCGTGCGGGTGGTCTTGGAGTAATCCATAAAAATATGTCTATTGCGCAACAGGCGGATGAAGTTCGCAAGGTAAAACGTTCTGAAAATGGTGTTATTATTGATCCATTCTTCTTGACTCCAGAACACACTATTGCTGAAGCAGATGAACTGATGGGACGTTACCGTATCAGTGGTGTTCCAGTTGTAGAAACACTTGAAAATCGTAAATTGGTTGGTATTCTAACAAACCGAGATCTTCGTTTTATTTCAGATTACAATCAACCAATCTCAAACCATATGACCAGTGAAAATCTTGTCACTGCCCCTGTTGGTACAGATCTTGCAACAGCTGAACATATTCTTCAAGAACACCGTATTGAAAAACTTCCTTTGGTTGACGAAGAAGGTCGTCTTTCTGGCTTGATTACTATTAAGGATATTGAAAAAGTTATTGAGTTCCCAAATGCTGCCAAAGATGAATTTGGTCGTCTACTAGTAGCTGGTGCAGTCGGTGTCACTTCAGATACATTTGAACGTGCAGAGGCTCTCTTTGAAGCAGGGGCTGACGCAATTGTTATTGATACTGCACATGGTCACTCTGCTGGGGTTCTACGTAAAATTGCTGAAATTCGTGCTCACTTCCCAGATCGTACTTTGATTGCTGGTAATATTGCAACTGCTGAAGGTGCGCGTGCTCTTTATGATGCGGGTGTGGATGTTGTCAAAGTCGGGATTGGACCAGGTTCTATCTGTACTACTCGTGTGATTGCAGGTGTAGGTGTCCCACAAGTGACAGCAATTTATGATGCGGCAGCAGTTGCGCGTGAATATGGAAAAACGATTATTGCTGATGGTGGAATCAAATATTCTGGAGATATTGTAAAAGCCCTTGCTGCAGGTGGAAATGCAGTTATGCTTGGATCAATGTTTGCTGGAACAGATGAAGCACCAGGTGAAACTGAAATTTTCCAAGGGCGTAAGTTTAAGACTTACCGTGGTATGGGATCAATCGCTGCAATGAAAAAAGGATCAAGTGACCGATACTTCCAAGGTTCTGTCAATGAAGCAAACAAACTCGTTCCAGAAGGAATTGAAGGTCGTGTTGCCTATAAAGGCGCAGCAGCTGACATTGTCTTCCAAATGCTTGGTGGTATTCGCTCTGGTATGGGTTACTGTGGTGCAGCTAACCTTAAAGAATTGCACGACAACGCTCAATTTATCGAAATGTCAGGTGCTGGTCTCAAAGAAAGTCACCCTCATGATGTACAAATCACTAATGAGGCACCAAACTACTCTATGTAAGAAACAAAAAAAGAACTCCTGAAATTCAGGAGTTCTTTTTGTTTACAAAGGTGTCAATTTCAATTTACAGATATTTTACCGTTTTGGATGTTGAAAATACTAAGATTTTCTGGCAAGTTTTGTAAGTGGTCTAAACTTGTTGTTGTGATGAAGGTCTGGATAGATTGTGAAATAGTTTCTAGCAATTTTAGTTGTCGTGTGTTGTCAAGTTCGCTCATAACATCGTCAAGCAAGAGTATTGGAGACTCGTTAGTAATGCTTTCCATTAGTTCAATCTCTGCTAGTTTGATAGAAAGCACAAGACTACGATGTTGCCCTTGACTTCCAAAACTAGCATCCATACCGTTGATATAGAAAGCAATGTCATCTCGATGAGGGCCAACACCAGTATTCTTTTTAAATAAATCTCTTGATCTATTTTTTTCTAAAGCCATTTTAAAAGAATCTATTAAAACTTCTTCATTAGTGAAGTTGACAGTTGATTGATAAGAAATTGACAACTCTTCTGATTGGTTTGAAATTTCTAAGTGTTTTTTTTCACCAAATTTCTCTAAGTCTTTGATGAATTTTATCCGATGCTTTATGACGCGACAACCATACTCTACTAATTGATCATCTAAGACTGACAGAAATGTTTCGTCAATCTTTTGACTGGATTTTAGGTATGTGTTTCTTTGCTTGAGTATATGGTTATAGTTTGACAAGTCTGACAAGTAGATTGGTTTAATTTGTCCCAGTTCTATATCTATAAACTTTCGACGAACGGAGGGTGCTCCTTTAATTAACTGGAGATCCTCAGGTGCGAAGAGAACCACATTCATATGTCCGATGTAGTCTGAGAGGCGAGCTTGCTTTAAGTGATTGACTTTAGTCACACGCCCTTTTGGTGTTAAATCAATTTCTAGAGGGATAGAGCCTGTTTTTTTCTGTAGCAAGCCAGAAAGATGGAGTTGTTCTTCATCAAAATGAATGAGATTTTTATCTGTCCGAGTCCGATGACTACGTGTCAAGGCTAAGAAATAGATTGCTTCTAGAATATTGGTTTTTCCTTGTGCATTTTGACCTAGAAAGACATTTAATTTTGGATTGAAATCAATTTTTGCCTCTTTGTAGTTTCGAAAGGTTTTAATTGTTAAATGTTGGAGCCACATGATTATCTTCCTGGAAAACGTGGTGCTTGTTTGGTTTTAGGTGCTAAAGCAGTTTGTTGTTTTTCTTTCTTTACACCCTTGTTCATCTCTTTGACAAGTTTAGCAACCCGCTCTTTTTCAATTTTATCTGCTTGGTATTCTTCTTGCTCTTTTAAACTTGGTTGTGTCAAGGTGATGTCAATCTTTATATCAGGGATGTCAATTACATCTCCTATACGGATTTTTTTCCCACGTCTAGTTTCTAATTCACCATTAAAGTAAACTTGATGTTCCATTAAAAAAGATTTAATAGCACCACCGCTTTGTATAATTCCAAGCTCTTTTAGGAGGGCTTGGAGCGTAATAAATTCTTCAAATAATTTGTATTCCATAATTCACCTCAACCTAAGGTATTATACCATATTTCTTAGAATTAAGTGAGCGAAATCACTGAAAATGAAAACGATTTTTATTTTAAAAGCGGTAAAGAGAATAAGAAATATTTTCCTTTTCGTGATATAATAGAACTCTATATGTAAGGAGGTAAGGTATGGAATTAGTGCCTGGAATTTCAGCACATTTTGTTCAATCCAAAAAGTTTAAAACAAATAAAATCACTATTCGTTTTACTGCTCCCTTATCTCTTGAGACAATAGCAGGACGCATGTTAAGTGCAAGTATGTTGGAGAGGGCAAATCAAGTTTATCCCACATCACAAGCATTTCGCAGATACTTGGCAAGTTTATATGGGACAGATATTTCTACGAGTGCTTTTCGTAGAGGACAAGCACATATTCTTGACTTAACATTTACCTACGTGCGGGATGAGTTTTTGAGTAAAAAAAATGTCTTGACTTCTCGAATTTTGGAATTAGTGAAACAGACTTTATTTGCTCCCTTAGTTCAAGATGGTGCTTTTGAGCCAGCCTTATTTGAAATTGAAAGAAAACAGTTATTGGCTAGTTTAGCTACTGATATGGATGATTCATTTTATTTTGCTCATAAGGAGTTGGATAGCTTGTTCTTCCATGATGAGCGTCTTCAATTGAGATACAGTGATTTACGAAATAGCATTTCAAATGAGTCTCCAGAAAGTAGCTACACGTGCTTTCAAAATGCTCTGAAAAATGATCGGATTGATTTCTTTTTCTTAGGTGATTTCAACGAAGTAGAAATTACAGAATCACTGAAGTCATTATCCCTTACAGCTAGAGAGAACTGTGTTCCTATCCAGTACCATCAGTCTTATTCGAATGTTCTACGAGAAGAAATGGTTCAGAGGAATGTTGGGCAATCTATTTTAGAATTAGGCTATCATTCTCCTGTAAAATATGGTGATGATGAGCATTTGTCCATGCTTGTTATGAATGGTTTGTTGGGTGAATTTGCACATTCGAAACTTTTTACAAACGTTCGTGAAAATGCTGGAATAGCCTATACAGTCTCTAGTCAACTGGATTTGTTTAGTGGTCTGTTAAGGATGTATGCGGGTATCGATAGAAAAAATCGAAATCAGGCTAGAAAATTGATGAATCATCAGTTGCTAGATCTGAAAAAGGGTAACTTTACAGATTTTGAACTTGAACAAACCAAGGAGATGATTCGACGATCTTTGTTGATGGCTCAAGATAATCAACAGACCCTAGTTGAAAGAGTCTATTTGAATGCTCTATTGGGAAAATCAAGCTTTGACATTGATCGATTGGTGGCAAAATTAGAGAATGTTGGTAAAGAAGCTGTATGTAAAGCTGCTAATAGTTTGAAGTTGCAAGCGATTTACTTTATGGAAGGAGTAGAATGACAAAGGTTACTTTTGAAGAAAAATACTATCCTGCTGTAAAGGAAACAGTCTACAAAACAAGATTGTCAAATGGGTTGACAGTTTCTTTACTTCCTAAACAAGATTTCAATGAGGTTTACGGGATTGTAACGGTTCAATTTGGTTCTGTAGATGCAACTTATACAAGCTTGGAAAAAGGTTTACGTCATCATCCAGCAGGAATTGCCCATTTTCTTGAACATAAATTGTTTGAACGAGAAAATTCTGAAGATATGATGGCTGCTTTTACTCTATTAGGTGCAGATAGCAACGCCTTTACAAGCTTTACCAAGACCAGCTATCTTTTTTCAACAATTGATCATTTATTAGATAATTTAGATTTACTTGATGAGTTAGTTGGAGATGCTCATTTTACAGAAGAGTCTGTTTTGAGGGAACAAGATATTATCCATCAAGAACGAGAAATGTACCAAGATGATCCAGATTCGCGTTTGTTTTTTGCAACATTAGCCAATCTTTATCCTAGTACTCCTTTAGCAACAGATATTGTTGGGAGTGAGAAATCAATTTCTGAGATTCAAGTTTCAAATTTAAAAGAGAACTTTACAGACTTTTACAAATCTGTCAACATGTCTTTATTTTTAGTTGGAAATATTGATGTGGAGCTCATTGAGGAATACTTTTCGAAAAAGGAAAATAAGATTTTAGAGCAGTTTACAGTTTCAAAAGAGCAACTACCTTTGCAACCTGTGAAGCAAACAGATAGTCTTCGTATGGAAGTTTCTTCACCCAAGCTTGCTGTTGCTATTAGAGGAACTGGTCAAATAACGGAAGAGGAGTCTTATCGTTACAACATTTTATTGAAATTGCTATTTACGATGATGTTTGGCTGGACCTCGGATCGTTTTCAAAGATTATACGAGACAGGGAAATTAGATGCGTCATTGTCACTAGAGGTTGAGGTAAATAGTCGCTTTCACTTTGTGATATTAACGATGGATACCAAGGAACCTGTTTCTTTGTCACACCAGTTTCGGAAAGCGATTCGTCAGTTTAGTAGTGATACAGATATTACAGAGGAACATCTCGATCTTGTCAAAAGTGAGATGTTTGGAGAATTTTTCAGTAGCATGAACTCCTTGGAATTTATTGCAACTCAATACGACCCTATGGATCGCGGAGAAACAATTTTTGATTTTCCGAAAATTTTACAGGAAATTACTTTGGAGGATGTTCTTGAAGCTGGGCATCGTTTGATTGATAATGGTGATCTAGTTGATTTTACAATCTTTCCAGCTTAAAAGATGACTAATACTAGAAAGAAGGAATGGTACGTATGAGAAAAAAAACAATTGGCGAGGTTCTACGTTTAGCTAGAATTAACCAGGGATTGAGTCTGGAAGAATTACAGGAAAAAACTGAAATTCAGTTGAACTTTCTAGAAGCTATGGAGGCAGATGATTTCGATCAACTTCCTAGCACTTTCTACGCTCGTTCTTTTTTAAGAAAATATGCTTGGGCAGTAGAGTTAGATGAAAGAATTGTATTAGATGCCTATGATTCAGGTAGTATGATCACCTATGAAGAGGTCGATGTTGATGAAGAAGACTTGTCTGGTCGTAGACGATCAAATAAGAAAAAAACGTCTTATCTCCCCTTGTTTTATTTCGTTCTATTTGCTTTGTCAATTTTAATTTTTGTCACTTACTATGTCTGGAACTACATCCAAACTCAGCCAAGTCCTTCTTCAGCTAATTATAGTGTTGTGAGCTCGACTAGTTCAACGACCTCATCTAGTTCATCTTCTAGTAGTCAGGTATCAAGTTCATCTTCTACTGCGGAACCAACTATTACCGTTTCAGGCGAAGGGAACCGCATTGAAGCCCGCTATAAAACGAGTAAGGAAACCGCTACGATTCAACTGGCAGTTTCGGATGCAACTAGCTGGGTAAGTGTTTCAGGAAGTGACCTTGAAGGTGGTGTGACCTTGTCATCAGACAATAAAAACGCAAAAACAACAGTTTCGACGAAAGAACCTGTGACGATTACTTTGGGTGTAGTGAAGGGAGTTACCGTGACTGTGGACAATCAAACAATCGATACCTCGAAGCTGACAACTCAGACTGGAACTGTAACACTTACATTCACTACAGATTAAGGAAGAACCAATGAAAAAAGAACAAATCCCTAATGTATTAACTATTGGTAGAATTCTCTTTATACCTCTCTTTATTCTTATTTTGACTTTGGATCATTCACAAGGAAGTCACCTGCTGGCAGCGATTATCTTTGCAGTTGCTAGTATAACGGATTATCTTGATGGTTACCTTGCTCGCAAATGGAATGTGGTTAGCAACTTTGGAAAGTTTGCAGATCCAATGGCGGATAAGTTGTTGGTTATGTCAGCTTTTATCATGTTGATTGAGTTGGGTATGGCTCCAGCTTGGGTTGTTGCTATTATCATCTGTCGTGAACTCGCTGTGACAGGCCTACGTCTGTTGCTTGTTGAGACAGGAGGAACAGTTCTGGCGGCAGCGATGCCTGGGAAAATCAAGACCTTTAGTCAAATGTTTGCCATTATCTTTTTGCTCTTACATTGGAATTTAATTGGGCAACTGTTGCTTTATATCGCTTTGTTTTTCACTATCTACTCTGGTTATGATTATTTCAAGGGTAGCGCTCATCTATTCAAAGGGACATTTGGTTCGAAATGAAATCGATTATTGAAGTAAAAGATCTGTCTTTTCGATACAAAGAAGATCAAGAGTATTATGATGTTAATAATGTCTCGTTTCACGTGAAACGGGGAGAATGGCTTTCGATTGTAGGTCATAATGGGAGTGGAAAATCGACAACTATCCGTTTGATTGATGGCTTGCTTGAAGCAGAGTCTGGGGAAATCTGGATTGATGGGCAATTGCTGTCCTCTGAGAATGTTTGGGACTTACGCCGTCAAATTGGTATGGTTTTTCAAAATCCAGATAACCAATTTGTGGGGGCGACTGTTGAAGATGATGTTGCCTTTGGTTTAGAAAATCAGGGACTTCCTCGTGAAGAAATGAAGAAGAGAGTGGCCGAATCTTTGGAGTTGGTAGGGATGCTGGACTTTAAGAAGAGAGAACCAGCTCGTTTATCTGGTGGCCAAAAACAACGTGTGGCCATTGCAGGAGTTGTTGCCTTGAGACCAGCTATTTTGATTTTGGATGAGGCTACAAGTATGTTGGACCCCGAGGGACGAAGAGAACTGATTCAGACAGTTCAAGAGATTCGAAAAGACCACCAGATGACAGTCGTCTCCATTACACATGACTTAGAAGAAGTTGCGATGAGTGATCGTGTCTTGGTCATGAAAAAAGGCCAAGTGGAGTCAACCAGCAGCCCAAGAGAACTTTTTTCTCGGGTCGACCTTGACCAGATAGGATTAGATGATCCCTTTACGAATCAATTGAGAGAATCTTTGAGAGAGACTGGTTATCAGTTGCCGGATGGCTATTTGACAGAAGGAGAGCTAGAGGACAAGTTATGGGAATTACTCTAGAAAATGTGAGCTTTACCTATCAAGAGGGGACTCCCCTATCTTCATCAGCCTTGACTGATGTTTCTTTGACGATTGAGGACGGCTCCTATACAGCTTTGATAGGACATACAGGTAGTGGGAAATCGACGATCTTACAGCTTTTAAATGGCCTATTGGTTCCAAGTAAGGGTTCTGTTCGAGTTTTCGATACCGTCATTACTCCTACATCAACCAATAAAGAAATTCGACAGATTCGAAAGCAAGTCGGTCTAGTGTTTCAATTTGCTGAAAATCAGATTTTCGAAGAAACTGTTTTGAAAGATGTTGCGTTTGGACCACAAAATTTTGGAGTTTCTGAGGAAGAAGCCAAGAAAATTGCGCGTGAAAAGTTAGCCTTGGTAGGCATCGATGAGTCACTCTTTGAGCGCAGTCCTTTTGAACTTTCGGGTGGCCAAATGAGACGTGTAGCTATAGCGGGTATGCTAGCCATGGAGCCAACTGTCTTGGTTTTGGATGAGCCTACAGCTGGACTAGATCCTCTGGGCAGAAAAGAACTGATGACCTTGTTTAAAAAACTCCACCTTTCTGGAATGACAATCGTTCTGGTAACGCATTTGATGGATGACGTAGCTGCATATGCTGATCAGGTCTATGTTATGGAAAAGGGGCGTTTGGTCAAAAGTGGCAAACCGAGCGAAGTTTTCCAAGATGTAGCCTCTATGGAAAAGGTACAGTTAGGTGTGCCTAAAATCACAGCCTTTTGTAAACGTTTGGCAGATAGAGGTGTAGCTTTTAAAAAACTGCCAATCAAGATAGAGGAGTTTAAGGAGTCGCTAAATGGATAGTATGATTTTAGGGCGTTATATACCGGGGGATTCCATCATTCATCGCTTGGATCCTCGTAGTAAATTGCTTGCCATGATCCTGTTGATTTTGATTGTATTTTGGGCCAATAATCCCCTCACCAATCTCATTCTGTTTGTAGCGACAGGTATATTTATCGCTTTGTCAGGTGTTCCCCTCTCATTTTTCATTCAGGGATTAAAATCCATGTTCTTCCTGATTGCTTTTACAACTCTTTTTCAACTCTTTTTCATTTCAAGTGGAAATGTCCTATTTGAGTTTTCTTTTATAAGAATAACGGATTATGCTTTGCAACAAGCAGGAATCATTTTCTGTCGTTTTGTGTTGATTATTTTCTTTTCAACTTTGCTAACCTTAACGACCATGCCCTTGAGTCTGGCAGCTGCAGTTGAATCTCTCTTAGCGCCTCTGAAACGCGTGAAAGTTCCCGTTCATGAAATTGGTCTCATGTTATCAATGAGTTTGCGTTTTGTTCCAACCTTGATGGATGACACGACGAGAATTATGAATGCTCAGAAGGCTCGTGGAGTTGACTTTGGTGAAGGTAGTATCGTTCAAAAAGTAAAGGCTATGATTCCGATTTTAATTCCTCTTTTTGCGACGAGCTTAAAGCGTGCAGATTCATTGGCAATAGCCATGGAAGCGCGTGGTTATCAGGGAGGAAAGGGTAGAAGCCAGTATAGACAGTTGAGATGGTGTCAAAAGGATACACTGGCGATTCTTGTGATTCTGGTGCTGGGATGTCTCTTATTTTTCTTAAAATCTTAGTGGATTTGTAAGATTGATAAAAAATCACAGTAGTAGATCTTTAGTAAAAAGGTAGGAATATGAACCGTTTTAAAAAATCAAAATATCTAATCATTGTTTTTGTCACAGTTCTAGCAGTTTCTGTACTATTAGTGACAACCTATTCAAGTGCTATTGTGACAAAATTAGGAGATGGCATTTCCTTAGTGGATAGAATTGTTCAAAAACCCTTTCAGTGGTTTGATGCTTTCAAATCGGATTTGGGTCATTTGACGCAGACTTACAATGAAAATGAGAGTCTAAAGAAACAGCTTTATCAACTAGAGGTGGAGTCTAATCAATCAGAACGTTTAAAAACAGAAAATGAACAACTACGTCAGCTTATAGAGATGAAGTCAAAATTACAGGCTACAAAAACCATTGCAGCAGATGTGATTATGCGAGCTCCAGTATCTTGGAAACAAGAGTTAACAATTGATGCGGGAAGTTCAAAAGGAGCTTCTGAAAATATGTTGGCCATTGCAAACGGGGGCTTGATTGGTAGTGTTTCAAAGGTGGAGGATCATTCAACAACGGTCAATCTATTGACAAACACCGAAAATTCAGACAAAATTTCTGTTAAAATCCTGCATGGCTCTACTGAAATTTACGGGATTATCGTTGGTTATGATAAGGAGTCAGAACTGCTTAAAATTAGCCAATTAAATAGTAACAGTGACATTAGCGCGGGAGACAAGGTGACGACAGGGGGGCTCGGAAACTTTAATGTTAAGGATATTCCTGTTGGCGAGGTTGTTGCCACGACACACAGCAGTGATTATCTAACACGAGAGGTAACAGTAAAGTTGAGTGCTGACACCAAAGACCTTCATGTGGTAGAGTTAGTGGGGAATTAGCAATGAGACTGTTTAAACAAGTTGGTTTTTTCTTTTTACTCCCTGTTATCGTTCTAATTGATGCTCATATTGGTCAATTGGTGGGATCCTTCTTCCCCCACTTTCATTTAGCGAGTCATTTTCTTTTCTTGTTTCTCTTATTTGAGACAATCGAGGTGTCAGAGTATCTCTATCTAGCCTATTGTTGTATAGTGGGTTTGGTTTACGATATTTATTTTTTCCACTTAATTGGAATTGCCACGCTTTTGTTTATCTTGATTGGTGCCTCACTCCACAAGTTTAACAGTGTGATTCTGACAAATCGTTGGACAAGGATGCTGACTATTATTGTAATCAGTTTTCTGTTTGATATGGGGAGTTATCTTCTGGCTCTTGCTGTGGGATTTACGGTAGATTCCATGCCAGTCTTCATTGTCTATAGTCTTGTCCCATCAATGACTCTGAACTTCTTATGGATGGTGATTTTCCAATACATTTTTGAAAAATACTATCTATGAGAAAGAAATATAAATGTAACAAAGGCGTAATATTTATTATGTCTTTTTTTGGTATACTAGTAATGTCTTAAATAGAAGGAGTATCTACATAATATGAAGAAAAAAATCTTAGCGTCACTTTTGTTAAGTACAGTATTGGTTTCACAAGCGGCGGTATTAACAACTGTTCATGCTGAAACAACTGATGAAAAAATTGCTGCTCAAGATAGTAAAATCAGTGACTTGTCAGCTAAACAAAAAGAAGCTCAAAAAGAAGTAGATGAAATCCAAACGCAAGTTACAGCTATTCAAACACAACAAGCAAGCTTGCAAGCTGAAAATGAAACACTTCAAGCTGAGTCTAAGAAACTTGAAGGAGAAATTACAGAGCTTTCTAAGAACATTGTTGCTCGTAATGACTCATTGGAAAAACAAGCACGTAGCGCACAAACAAACGGTGCTGCAACTAGCTACATCAACACAATTGTAAACTCAAAATCAATTACGGAAGCTATTTCACGTGTTGCAGCTATGAGTGAAATTGTTTCAGCTAACAACAAAATGTTGGAACAACAAAAGGCTGATAAAAAATCAATTGCTGAAAAACAAGTTGCGAATAACGAAGCTATCAATACCGTAATTGCCAACCAACAAACTCTTGCTGACGATGCACAAACATTGACAACAAAGCAAGCTGAGTTGAAAGTTGCTGAGTTAAACCTTGCTGCTGAGAAAGCAACTGCAGAAGGCGAAAAGGCTACTTTGCTAGAACAAAAAGCAACTGCAGAAGCAGAAGCAAAAGCAGCGGCTGAAGCAGAAGCAGCTTACAAGGCTCGTCAAGCAAGCCAACAACAATCAGTAGTTGCTTCAGGAAATACAAGCTTTTCTGCTCAAGTACAAGCGACATCAACATCAACATCTGATGATGAGGATTCAAGCTACACTCCAGCACCTGCTCCAACTCCTGCTAGACAACGTCCAACATATAGCTCAAATGCATCAAGTTACCCAACAGGTGAATGTACTTGGGGAGCTAAGACATTGGCACCTTGGGCTGGAGACTACTGGGGGAACGGAGCTCAGTGGGCAACAAGTGCAGCTGCAGCAGGATTCCGTACAGGATCAACTCCACAAGTTGGTGCGATTGCATGTTGGAATGATGGTGGTTATGGACACGTAGCGGTTGTTACAGCAGTTTCATCATCATCTCGTATCCAAGTATCAGAATCAAACTACGGTGGAGATCGTACAATCGGAAACAAACGTGGATGGTTCAACCCAACTACAACTTCTGAAGGTTACGTAACATACATCTATCCAAACTAATGAACCAAATAAAGAGGCTCGATTTGAGTCTCTTTTCTTTTTAGTTTTAAGTTAGACCAAAAACTAGTAAAAACACTTGAAAATATTGATAAAATGTGGTAGAATGAAACTCGTCGTGTAAACGATAATACTCATTCTTGATGAATTGTGAAACTGTTGCCCTCGGGTCGTTTTGCAAGTTGAAATCGAGGAGAGGAAAAAACAAAAAGGAGAAATACTCATGGCAGTAATTTCAATGAAACAACTTCTTGAGGCTGGTGTACACTTTGGTCACCAAACTCGTCGCTGGAACCCTAAGATGGCTAAGTACATCTTCACTGAGCGTAACGGAATCCACGTTATCGACTTGCAACAAACTGTAAAATACGCTGACCAAGCATACGACTTTATGCGTGATGCGGCAGCTAACGATGCAGTTGTATTGTTTGTTGGTACTAAAAAACAAGCTGCTGACGCTGTTAAAGAAGAAGCAGAGCGTTCAGGTCAATACTACATCAACCACCGTTGGTTGGGTGGAACTCTTACTAACTGGGGAACTATCCAAAAACGTATTGCTCGTTTGAAAGAAATCAAACGTATGGAAGAAGAAGGAATCTTCGACGTTCTTCCTAAGAAAGAAGTTGCACTTCTTAACAAACAACGTGCACGTCTTGAAAAATTCTTGGGTGGTATTGAAGACATGCCTCGTATCCCTGATGTAATGTACGTAGTTGACCCACATAAAGAACAAATCGCTGTTAAAGAAGCTAAAAAATTGGGTATCCCAGTTGTAGCGATGGTTGACACAAACACTGATCCAGACGATATCGATGTAATCATCCCAGCTAACGATGACGCTATCCGCGCTGTTAAATTGATCACAGCTAAATTGGCTGACGCTATCATCGAAGGACGTCAAGGTGAAGATGCAGCAGCAGTTGAAGCAGAATTTGCAGCTTCAGAAGCTCAAGCTGACTCAATCGAAGAAATCGTTGAAGTTGTAGAAGGCGACAACGCTTAATTCATATAAATAGTAATTACCTAGGAGGGCGGGGCCTAGCCCAGCTCTCCTATTTTTAAAAAATATAGGAGAATCAAAATGGCAGAAATTACAGCTAAACTTGTAAAAGAGTTGCGTGAAAAATCTGGTGCCGGTGTTATGGACGCTAAAAAAGCGCTTGTAGAAACAGACGGTGATATCGAAAAAGCGATCGAATTGCTTCGCGAAAAAGGTATGGCGAAGGCAGCTAAGAAAGCTGACCGTGTTGCTGCAGAAGGTTTGACTGGTGTATTTGTTAATGGTAATGTTGCAGCAGTAGTTGAAGTAAATGCTGAAACTGACTTCGTTGCGAAAAACGCTCAATTCGTTGACTTGGTAAACGCAACAGCTAAAGTAATTGCTGAAGGTAAACCAGCGAACAACGAAGAGGCTCTTGCTTTGACAATGCCTTCAGGTGAAACTCTTGAAGCTGCATATGTATCTGCAACAGCTACAATCGGTGAAAAAATCTCATTCCGTCGTTTTGCTTTGCTTGAAAAAACAGATGCACAACACTTTGGAGCATACCAACACAATGGTGGCCGTATCGGTGTTATCTCTGTTATTGAAGGTGGAGACGAAGCGCTTGCTAAACAAATCTCAATGCACATTGCTGCGATGAAACCAACAGTTCTTTCTTACAAAGAATTGGATGAGCAATTTGTTAAAGATGAGTTGGCACAATTGAACCACGTAATCGACCAAGATAACGAAAGCCGTGCAATGGTTGGTAAACCAGCTCTTCCACACTTGAAGTATGGATCAAAAGCACAATTGTCTGATGAAGTGATTGCTCAAGCTGAAGCTGACATCAAAGCTGAGTTGGCTGCAGAAGGCAAACCAGAAAAAATCTGGGACAAAATCATCCCAGGTAAAATGGATCGCTTCATGCTTGATAACACCAAAGTTGACCAAGCATACACACTTCTTGCACAAGTATACATCATGGATGACAGCAAGACAGTTGAAGCTTACCTTGAATCAGTAAATGCTTCAGTAGTTGAGTTCGCTCGCTTTGAAGTTGGTGAAGGTATCGAGAAAGCTGCAAACGACTTTGAAGCAGAAGTTGCAGCTACAATGGCAGCAGCCTTGAATAACTAATAGAAAAGGAAGCAAATTGCTTCCTTTTTCTTTTTGTCTAGAGAGTAGGCTCTATATGAGTAAACAAAAGCCCTTTAATAAGGGCTAAGTGCATTTAGGAGGCTACACTTCAAATTCATAGAGTGCTGTAGACAAATAACGTTCGCCGTTATCTGGTGCTAAAGCAAGGACTTTCTTACCTGTACCTAATTTCTTGGCAACCTCAATTGCCCCGTAAATCGCTGCAGCTGAAGAAATCCCAACAAGGAAGCCTTCTTTTCCACCAATTTCACGGCCAAGTGCTAGAGCATCATCTGACGTTACGCGGACGATACCATCATAGGCCTTTGTATCAAGTGTTTCAGGAATAAATCCAGCTGAGATACCTTGAATTTTGTGAGGTCCTGGTTTTTCACCAGACAAGATAGCTGACTCGTCTGCCTCAACTGCATAAACTTGAATGTTTGAATTTGCTGCTTTAAGAGCGTGAGAAACACCTGAGATCGTTCCACCGGTGCCAACACCACCTACAAAAGCATCTAGTCCATCAGAACCGAAAGCAGCCAGTATTTCAGCTCCTGTTGTTCTTTCGTGTACTTCTGGATTAGCTGGATTATTAAATTGGAGTGGAAGGAAGCCGTCACGTTCAGTAGCGATTTCCTGAGCTTTAGCAATAGCCCCTTTCATTCCTTCGCTACCAGGAGTAAGGACGAGTTCAGCACCATAGGCTTGGATAATCTTACGTCGTTCCACACTCATCGTTTCAGGCATGACGATAACAACTTTATATCCTTTAGCAGCACCAACCCATGAAAGACCGATACCAGTGTTTCCACTCGTTGCTTCAACAATGGTAGCACCCGGTTTTAGAATACCATCTTGTTCCGCTTTTTCAATCATGCTAAGGGCAATACGGTCTTTTACTGACGAACCAGGGTTAAAAGCTTCTAGTTTAACATAGACATCTGCAGCACCCTCTGGAACAATGTTGTTAAGTTTAACAATCGGTGTTTGTCCAATAAGTTCAGTGATATTGTTATAAATAGCCATAGATATACCTCTTTGTATAAGATGATACTAGTATAACGCGCTTAAGGCTATTTGTAAAATATAGAAATCCTATCAAAGTGATAGGATTTTTTTATATCAAAGGTCTAAGCCATTAATTTTTAATCGATTGTGATAAGCCAATTCTAATAAATAGGTGTAAAGCGGAAGGATGTCTGTTTTTTTAGGGAATTCAAATTTATGGAAACTCAGATGCTCATTATGTGCTTTTAGAAAGACATTTTCTAAATAAGTGATCGTAATCTCGCTATCATCTATACCTGCTCCAGCAGTTTCCATTTCAACGTTTACAATGTTCATCAAAAAGAGTGACTTAACAGACACCTTGCGACCAGTGGCACCTTGCTTATCTGTAAAGATGATACGGATATTTGTAAAGATAATTGAATCGCGAATAAGTTTATATCCACTTTGAATTTCTTCATTCTCTAGTAGATATTGACCATATTCTTTGATAAGAGTCTCTTTCTTTTCCTCGCTAAAGTTTCCAGCAAGTCCTTGAATAAATTTCCCAAAAGCCATAATTTCTCCTTTATTTACACTAAGTTTACAGGGACTTCAACTTCTCGTAAACTTTGATCAGTTAAAGTGATTTTTCCATTAAAGAACTCAACAAGAGCAGCTTTGATATTTTCTTTCTCTTCCTTATCAACATAGATCATTGTATCAACTTGATCTGTAAAATTTGTCTCGAGTTCTAAGAGTTTATGCTCTCTAAGGAAATTGCCATATTCTTGATACTGAGCGTAAGACATCTGAATGGCTATGCCAGCCTGTTCTTTGATTTCAATAATGCCAATTTCTTTGACAGCCAAGGCTACGCTACCTGCATAAGCACGAATCAAACCACCAGCACCTAGTTTGATGCCACCAAAGTAGCGGGTAACTACTACACAGACATTGGTAAGATTATGATTTTCTAAGACTCCGAGCATAGGGACTCCAGCAGTACCACTAGGCTCCCCATCATCACTCGTACGTTTGATTTCACTGCGTTCCCCTACAATAAAAGCAGAGCAGTTATGGGTGGCTTTATAGTGTTCTTTTTTGATGGTAGTGATGAAGTCACGAGCCTCTTCTTCGCTATAAACACGCTTGACATGACAGATAAATCGAGATTTTTTGATTTCTTCTTGGACCTGCCCATCCTCTTTAATTGTTCTAAATTCCATGATTTAATTGTACTAAAAAAATATCTAAAGTGCTAGATTTTTACGAATATTAAAGTATGAAAGTAAATCCAAATTACCTCGGTCGGTTGTTTACTGAGAAAGAATTAACTGAAGAAGAACGACAGGAAGCAGTGAAACTGCCAGCAATGAGAAAAGAGAAGGGGAAACTGTTTTGTCAACGTTGTAATAGTTTGATTTTAGAAGAATGGTATTTGCCTATTGGCGCCTACTATTGCAGGGAGTGCTTGCTGATGAAGCGAGTCAGGAGTGATCAAGCTTTATACTATTTTCCGCAGGAGAATTTTCCTAAGCAAGATGTTCTCAAATGGCGTGGTCAGTTAACCTCTTTTCAGGAAAAGGTATCAGAGGGGTTGATTCGAGCAGTCGAAAAGAAAGAACCGACTTTAGTTCGTGCTGTGACAGGAGCTGGAAAGACAGAGATGATTTATCAAGTTGTGGCCAAAGTGATTGATGATGGTGGTGCAGTTTGTTTGGCCAGTCCTCGAATTGATGTATGTTTAGAACTGTATAAGCGACTGCAGAATGACTTTGCTTGCGATATAGCGCTACTCCATGGCGAATCAGAGCCCTATTTTCGAACTCCCTTAGTAATTGCAACAACTCATCAGTTATTAAAATTTTATCATGCTTTTGATTTGTTGATAGTGGATGAGGTAGATGCCTTTCCTTATGTTGACAACACTATGCTTTACTATGCTGTAAAGAATAGTGTAAAGGAAGATGGATTAAGGATACTCCTTACAGCAACTTCTACAGATGAGTTAGATAGGAAGGTTCGCACAGGAGAATTAAAACGATTAAGCTTGCCGAGACGGTTTCATGGAAATCCTTTGATTATTCCCAAACCAGTCTGGTTATCGGATTTTAATCGCTGTTTAGAGAAAAGTCAGTTGTCATCCAAGTTAAAGACCTACATTGAGAAACAGAGAAGAACAGGTTATCCATTGCTAATTTTTACATCAGAGATTAAGAAAGGTGAGGGACTAAAAGAAATACTAAAGGTGCATTTCCCGAATGAGAGCATTGGCTTTGTGTCTTCTGTGACAGAAGACCGATTAGAGCAGGTGCAAGCTTTTCGAGATGGAGAACTGACAATACTGATCAGTACGACAATCTTGGAACGCGGGGTTACCTTCCCTTGTGTGGATGTTTTCGTAGTAGAAGCTAATCATCGTCTCTTTACCAAGTCTAGTTTGATTCAGATTGGAGGTCGAGTTGGGCGTAGTATGGACAGACCAACTGGTGAGTTGCTCTTCTTTCATGATGGATTAAATGCTTCCATCAAGAAGGCAATCAAGGAAATCAAGCAGATGAACAAGGAGGCGGGATTATGAACTGTTTACTATGTGGCCAGACTACAAAGAGTGAGTTAACTTTTGGTAGTCTCTTCCTTTTGAAGAATGAGAGCAGTTATCTTTGCTCAGCTTGTGCTTCTAGTTTTGAGAAGATTGGTGAGAAATATTGCCCAAACTGTATGAAAGTAGATCTGTCAACTAAGTGTCAAGATTGTAAACTTTGGTGTAAAGAAGGAGTTCGGGTTGATCATAAGGCAATCTTTACCTATAATCAAGCTATGAAAGACTTTTTCAGTCGATATAAGTTTGATGGGGATTTTCTACTTAGAAAGGTTTTTGCTCCTGTTCTTGCTCATGAGTTGAAAAAGTATGGAGACTATCAATTTGTTGTCATTCCCCTAAGTCCTGAAAGATTGCTTGAGAGAGGATTTAACCAGGTTGAAGGATTGGTTGAGGCGGCAGGATTTTCTTTTCAAGATTTACTAGGAAAAAGAGAAGAGAGTGCTAGTTCTTCTAAGAATCGCTCGGAACGATTAGCTACCGAAATTCCATTTTTTATAAAAACTGAAGACCCTCTTCCTAAGAAAATTTTGATTATTGATGACATCTATACAACAGGTGCGACTGTCAATCGTGTGAAGCGTCTTTTTGAAGAAGCAGGAGCTTTGGATGTTAAAACTTTTTCCCTTGTAAGATGAGGAAAAAATTTGCAAAATGAAAATGAAAGCGCTATAATATAGTTAGAAAAACAAAAATGTTTAGAAAGAAGGTACTTATATGATTAAATATAGTATCCGTGGTGAAAACCTAGAAGTAACAGAAGCGATTCGTGATTATGTAGTTTCTAAACTCGAAAAGATCGAAAAGTATTTTCAACCTGAGCAAGAGTTGGATGCACGTGTGAATTTAAAAGTTTACCGTGAAAAAACAGCAAAAGTTGAAGTAACGATTCCACTTGGATCTATTACTCTCCGTGCAGAAGATATTTCTCAAGATATGTATGGCTCTATTGATCTAGTAACTGATAAAATTGAACGTCAGATTCGTAAAAATAAAACAAAAATCGAACGTAAGAATAAAAATAAAGTTGCGACAAGTCAACTCTTTACAGATGCTCTAGTTGAAGATGCAAATGTTGTGCAACCAAAAGTCGTTCGTTCAAAACAAATTGATTTAAAACCAATGGATTTAGAAGAAGCGCTTCTTCAAATGGATTTGTTGGGACATGATTTCTTTATCTATGTAGACGTAGAAGATCAAACAACAAATGTTTTGTATCGTCGTGAAGATGGTGAAGTTGGTTTGCTCGAAGTAAAAGAATCATAAAATTAAAATAACTAATAAGAGTGGTTTACTGATCTGTAAACCACTTTTTCTTGTGCCTATAAGTAAGTAGAAAAACGAGGAAATCCTTGATAAAACAGTCAGAATCGACCCCCTATAATCTGAACTTATAGGGGTGTTTATATTTATTAAGTAGACAAAATAATACCCTAAGGGATAGAATGGGGATGTCAACAAATAGCGAATACAAAAATGTAAGCGCTCTTATAACAAATAAAGGAGTCATGACTATGGCAACAAAAGAAGAAATTTTACGCGAACTATATCCTGAGGACCTTTTTCACTATGCGGATGGTCTAACTTTGGGAGAAGCAGAGGTTTTACAAGAAACTCGCCGTTTGATTGAGAAACATCTCCGTCCGGTTATTAATGAATACTGGGAAAAACCTGATTTTCCTTTTGAAGAATTCTATGCTGTGGCTAAGGGCGCTCAAATTATGAACAATCCAAAATTGTTTGAGGGACGTGAAGGTAGCTGGAAACCATCAGAACTTTATATTGCTTTCTTGTATCTTGAACTTGCTCGCTTCGATGCTTCTATGGCAACATTCTACACCGTTCATGGTGGACTTTGCTACAACACAATTCTCTTGGGTGGTGATGAGCGTCAACAAAAAGAATTTCTTCCAAAACTAGCTGCATTTGATTGGCAAGGTTGCTTCGCTTTGACTGAACCTCTATCAGGTTCTGATATTGCTGGAGGACTAGCAACTACTGCAGAACGTGTTGGAGACAAGTGGATTCTAAATGGTGAAAAACGCTGGATTGGTGGTTCAGATACTGCGGATGTCGTTCCTGTATTTGCTCGTGATGTTGCGGATGGCAAGGTGAAATGCTTTATCGTTCGTAAGGGAGCTCCTGGATATCATGCGGAACCAATCCCACATAAGATTGCTCTTCGTTGTGTCCGCAATGGCCATATTACTATGAAGAATGTAGAGGTTCCAGATTCAGACCGTTTGGTAAATATCAATGGTTTTGGTGATGTAGCCCGCATCTTGACCTTCACTCGTGCGGACGTTGCTCACATTGCTATGGGAGTGACTTGTGGATCTTATGTAGCAGCTCTTAAATATGCTAAAGATCGTGAACAGTTCAAACGTCCAATTGCCAAATTGTTCAAGAAAAATTGGCTCGTATGCAAGCAAATGCTGTAGCAGTTATTGCTTATTCAACTCGTATTGCTGAGATGCAAGAGAAAGGTAATGAATTGATGCTTAACTCTGCTCTTGCTAAGATGCACAATTCCTTGGTGATGCGCGAAACAGTTGCCCTTGCTCGTGAAACTTGCGGAGGTAATGGTATTACGCTTGAGACAGACGTTGCTCGTTTCTTTGCAGATGCTGAATCAATCTATACCTATGAAGGTTCACACGAAGTGAATGCCTTGATTGTTGGTCGTGAGATTACTGGACTAGGTGCCTTTGTTTAATGTCAGAAGGGCGATTGAAGGATTTCTGTTCAATCGTCCTTGCTTCATGCACTGGATTTTTGTAAAATAAGAAGGAGAAAATAATGATATCTAAGGTGATGATTATTGGTTCTGGTCAAATGGGAAGCGGAATTGCTCAAGTATTTGCTCAGGCTGGTTTTACAGTTTACTTAAACGATATTAAAGAAGAATTTGTTCAAAGAGGCTTGAATAATATCACAAAACAATTGGAACGTTCAGTTGAAAAAGGACGGATGTCTGCGGATGAGAAGGATCAGGTATTAGCCAATTTGCTTCCATCTGTTTCATATGAAGATGCGAAACAAGTCCAATTGGTGATTGAAGCTGCAACTGAGAATCGTGAGATTAAGTTGAATATTTTCAAACAATTGGATGAATTGACAGATCCTAAAACAATCTTAGCATCAAACACATCCTCTTTGTCAATCACGGATATAGCTGCTGCTACTAAACATCAGGAGCGCGTGATTGGAATGCACTTCTTTAATCCTGCCCCAATCATGAAACTTGTAGAGGTTATTAAGGCCTTGCAGACTTCAGAAGAAGTGGTTCAGGCGGTTCGTGAATTGACAGTGAAAATTGGTAAAACACCAGTTGATGTTAAAGATTCTTATGGTTTTGTTGTGAACAGAATTTTGATTCCTATGATCAATGAAGCCATTTACATTCTAGGTGAAGGAGTGGCTAGTGCCGAGGAAATCGATGAAGCGATGAAACTTGGTGCAAATCATCCTATTGGACCTTTGGCTCTTGCTGACTTGATTGGGTTGGATGTTTGTTTGGCTATTATGGGCGTCCTAAACCAAGGGTTTGGTGATCAAAAATACCGTCCTGCCCCTCTTCTTAAGAAAATGGTCGAAGCAGGAAAATTGGGACGGAAGACAAAAGAAGGCTTCTTTACTTACTAGACACTGATGGAGGTAGTCATGAAAGACGTAGTTATTGTTTCGGCAGTGCGAACACCTTTAGGTTCCTTTGGCGGGAGCTTGAAGAATGTTTCTGCTGTTGATTTGGGATCTTTGGTAATTAAGAGTGCTTTGGAAAAAGCGAATATTAAACCAGAGCAGGTAGATGAAGTGATTATGGGGAATGTCCTAGGCGCAGGTTTAGGCCAAAATGTGGCTCGCCAAATGAGTATTCATGCTGGGCTTCCTGAATTTACACCAGCCTTTACCATTAATAAGGTTTGTGGTTCCGGTTTGAAGGCAGTGCAGTTAGCTGCTCAAGCGATTCAGTGTGGCGATGCAGATATTGTCGTGGCTGGTGGTGCAGAAAACATGAGCCAGGCTCCATATGTTTTGCCAAGCTTCCGTTGGGGTGGCCGTATGGGAGATTCGAAAGTGGTAGATACCATGATTAAGGACGGTTTGTCTGATGCCTTTAACGAATACCATATGGGGATTACAGCTGAGAATGTGGCAGAAAAATATGGTGTTAGCCGGGATGATCAAGATGCGCTTGCTTTGGAATCACAAAAACGAGCAGTAGCGGCTATAGAATCTGGACGCTTTAAGGAAGAGATTGTTCCGGTGGTCATTCCTCAACGTAAAGGCGATCCTATCGTCTTTGATACAGATGAATTTCCTAGAAAAGATGCTAGCTTGGAGAGTCTGTCGAAGCTACGTCCTGTTTTCAAAAAAGACGGTTCTGTTACAGCGGGAAATGCTTCAGGTATCAATGATGGAGCAGCGGCTGTCTTGGTCATGAGTGCTGAAAAAGCGGAAGAATTAGGAGTGCCCGTGATTGCCCGCATTCGTTCTTATGCAAGTGCAGGTTTGGACCCTAAGATGATGGGATGTGGACCGATTTATGCAACTCGCAAAGCTCTTGAAAAAGGCAATTTGACAGTCGATGATCTTGACTTGATTGAGTCAAATGAAGCCTTTGCTGCCCAAGCTTGTGCAGTTGGTAAAACACTTGGTTTCAACACAGATATTGTCAACGTCAATGGTGGCGCCATTGCTCTTGGTCACCCAATTGGGGCTTCCGGTTGCCGTATCCTAGTAACGCTGGTACATGAGATGATGAAACGTGATGCTAAAACTGGGTTAGCGACTCTCTGTATCGGAGGAGGGATGGGGACTGCCCTTATCGTGGAACGTTAGGTGTTAGTGATCTGAACACGTGGGTAGGAGGGTGATGATTCCCTCCTCTTTTTGTGTCTGAAGTTAGAGAAATCAATCATGAAAGAAGGGCTTGCATCTTTTAAAAGGTCGCTTTTTAAGGGTTTTTGTGATATAATAATGCGCAAGAGGTTTAGAATGAAAAAAAATGATTTAATCCCGTTTTCTGCAGTCTTGCTAGGACTTGCAACTTTCGGAATCTTAACTTTGCTGATTATTTTTTCACATAATCTTGCTGTAACAATCACTGTTTTGTTTTTATTTGTACTTCTTTATCTGTTTTTGTTTGTATGGCAACAAAAACAGTATGAAAAGAGCGAAATTGAACAAATCCAATATGTAAATCACCAAGCTGAAAATAGCTTGAGTACTTTGCTTGATCAAATGCCGGTGGGAGTCCTGAAATTAGACTTATCAAGCGGAGAAGTGGAATGGTTTAATCCCTATGCTGAGCTGATTTTAACTACTGAAGAGGGCGAAATTGATGTTGAGTTAATTCAAACCATCATCAAGGCTTCTGTTGGAAATCCTGGTTCGTATGCTACCTTGGGCGAAACACGATATGCTGTTCATATGGATAAGGCTTCGGGTGTTTTGTATTTCTTTGATGTTTCTGGAGAGTACGAAGCAACTGTCGAATTGGTAACTAGCCGTCCAGTTATTGGAGTCATCTCAGTAGATAACTATGATGATTTGGAGGATGCGACATCTGACTCCGATATCAGTCATATCAATAGTTTTGTAGCCAATTTTGTTTCAGAATTTGCTAGTAAGTATGCCATGTTTTCTCGCCGTGTGGGGATGGATCGTTTTTATGTATTCACAGATTACACGGTACTAGAGGAATTGATGAATGATAAATTCTCTGTTATTGATACTTTCCGAGAAGAATCAAAACAGAGGCAACTAGCTTTAACCCTAAGTATGGGATTTTCTTATGGTGATGGAAACCATGAAGAGATAGGGAAAATTGCCTTGCTCAACTTGAACTTAGCAGAAGTTCGCGGTGGTGACCAGGTGGTGGTCAAGGAAAATAACGAAACCAAGAATCCTGTCTACTTTGGTGGAGGAACTGCTGCATCTATCAAACGTACTCGTACACGTACCAGAGCCATGATGACAGCCATTTCTGATAAGATTCGAAGTGTTGACCAGGTTTTTGTAGTCGGTCATAAAAATCTAGACATGGATGCCTTGGGCTCTGCTGTCGGTATGCAGTTGTTTGCAAGTAATATTATTGAGAACAGTTATGCTGTCTACGATGCAGACCATATGCCAGCAGATATCGAACGTGCTATTCAGTTCTTGAAGAAGGAAGATGTCACGAAACTCTTATCTCTTACAGATGCGATGAAGCTAGTTACAAACCGTTCATTATTGATTCTGGTGGATCATTCCAAGACGGCTCTGACCTTGTCAAAAGATTTTTATGATTTGTTCACTCAAACTATTGTTATTGACCATCATAGACGTGATCAGGATTTCCCTGAGAATGCAGTCATCACCTATATTGAAAGTGGAGCAAGTAGTGCCAGTGAGTTGGTCACAGAATTGATTCAGTTCCAAAATTCTAAGAAGAATCGTTTGAGTCGTATGCAGGCCAGTGTTTTGATGGCTGGTATGATGCTGGATACCAAGAATTTCACATCTCGCGTGACGAGCCGAACCTTTGATGTGGCTAGCTACCTGAGAACACGGGGAAGTGACAGTATTGCTATCCAGGAGATTGCTGCGACAGATTTTGAAGAGTACCGTGAGGTAAATGAACTCATTTTACAAGGTCGTAAGTTAGGTTCAGATATCTTGATTGCTCAAGCTAAGGACTCAATTTCTTATGACACAGTTGTTATCAGTAAGGCTGCCGATGCTATGCTGGCTATGTCTGGTATTGAGGCTAGTTTCGTTCTGGCAAAAAATACACAAGGATTTATTTCTATCTCAGCTCGAAGTCGTAGTAAAATCAATGTGCAACGCATTATGGAAGAGCTGGGTGGTGGAGGTCACTTTAATCTAGCAGCTGCGCAAATCGAGGATATGAGTTTGTCGGAAGCAGGAGAAAAATTGACTCAACTAATCTTGGAAGAACTAAAGGAAAAGGAGAAAGAAGAATGAAAGTAATCTTTTTAGCAGATGTTAAAGGAAAAGGGAAGAAAGGCGAAATTAAGGAAGTACCAACTGGCTACGCTCAAAACTTCCTGATTAAAAAGAATTTGGCCAAGGAAGCGACTGCTCAAGCAGTGGGTGAGTTGCGTGGAAAACAAAAATCTGAAGAAAAGGCTCATGCAGAGATGATTGCTGAAGCAAAAGCCATCAAGGCCAAGCTAGAAGCTGAAGAAACGGTTGTAGAGTTTGTTGAAAAGGTTGGGCCAGATGGTCGTACATTTGGGTCCATCACCAACAAGAAGATTGCAGAAGAATTGCAAAAACAATTTGGTATCAAGATTGACAAACGCAATATTCAAGTGCAAGCACCAATTCGAGCAGTAGGTTTGATTGATGTACCAGTGAAGATCTATCAAGATGTTACAAGTGTCATCAATCTTCGTGTAAAAGAAGGTTAAGTTTACAACTTCTTGACAAGATTGTAAAAGGAAGGAAAGTCGGATGGCAGAAGTAGAGGAACTGCGAGTTCAACCTCAGGATATTTTGGCAGAACAATCTGTTCTGGGGGCTATTTTTATAGATGAGAGTAAGCTCGTTTTTGTCCGAGAATACATTGATTCTCGTGACTTCTTTAAGTATGCTCATCGGTTGATTTTCCAAGCGATGGTAGACTTGTCGGATCGTGGAGAAGCGATTGATGCGACGACAGTTCGAACGATTTTGGATAGTCAAGGGGATCTCCAAAATATTGGTGGCTTGTCTTATCTTGTTGAAATTGTCAACTCTGTACCAACTTCAGCTAATGCGGAATATTATGCTAAAATCGTAGCTGAAAAGGCTATGCTACGTCGCTTGATTTCCAAGTTGACAGAGTCTGTCAACCAAGCCTATGAGGCTTCTAAGCCTGCAGATGAAATCATCGCTCAGGCTGAAAAGGGACTCATTGATGTTAGCGAAAACGCCAATCGTAGTGGGTTCAAGAACATCCGAGATATTCTAAATATCAACTTTGGGAACCTAGAAGTTCGGTCACAACAAACAACGGATATCACAGGTATTGCAACGGGCTACCGTGATTTGGACCATATGACGACAGGTCTTCATGAGGAGGAGTTAATTATCCTAGCGGCGCGACCAGCGGTTGGTAAGACGGCCTTTGCCTTGAACATTGCTCAGAACATCGGGACTAAGTTGGACAAGACGGTTGCTATCTTTTCGCTAGAAATGGGTGCAGAAAGCCTAGTAGACCGTATGCTAGCAGCAGAAGGTTTGGTGGAGTCTCATTCTATCCGTACTGGTCAATTGACTGATGAGGAGTGGCAAAAGTATACCATTGCCCAAGGGAACCTAGCCAACGCGAGTATCTATATTGATGATACACCAGGAATTCGGATTACAGAGATTCGTTCTCGTTCACGTAAATTAGCTCAAGAAACTGGAAATCTTGGTTTGATTTTGATAGACTATTTGCAGCTTATCACGGGAACTGGTCGAGAAAATCGTCAACAAGAGGTTTCAGAAATTTCACGTCAGTTGAAAATCCTAGCCAAGGAACTGAAAGTTCCAGTAATCGCTCTAAGTCAGCTTTCTCGTGGTGTAGAACAACGTCAGGATAAGAGACCGGTCTTGTCTGATATTCGTGAATCTGGGTCTATTGAGCAGGACGCTGATATCGTAGCCTTTCTTTATCGCGACGACTACTATGAGCGTGGTGGTGAAGAAGAGGAAGGCATACCGAATAATAAGGTAGAAGTTATTATCGAGAAAAACCGTAGTGGAGCTCGTGGAACGGTGGAATTAATTTTCCAAAAAGAATACAATAAATTTTCAAGTATCTCAAAGAGGGAGGCATAAGATGTCAGATGCATTTACAGATGTAGCCAAGATGAAAAAAATCAAAGAAGAAATCAAGGCACATGAGGGACAAGTCGTAGAAATGACTTTGGAGAATGGTCGTAAGCGCCAAAAAAATAGATTGGGTAAGCTAATTGAGGTTTATCCATCCCTATTTATCGTTGAATTTGGGAACGTTGAAGGAGATAAACAAGCTAATGTTTACGTTGAATCCTTTACTTACTCAGATATCCTTACAGAAAAGAATTTGATTCGCTATCTAGACTAAGAATCCTAAAATGAAGTGAGCTTTGCTCACTTTTTTCTTTTTCTCCCGAATAGTATAAACGAGGGTAACCTCGGAAATTTATATTATTAAGGAGAATGAATGACGTTTTTTAAATCAGGAGTTAAGAAGAGTAGATGTACTCAGTTGAGTGTAGGGCTGGCTACTTTGTTTGTTACAAGTACCTTTTTGTTTGGTGGGGAATCGGTTCAAGCCGACAGTGTAGCGCGTGGAGATGATTATCCGCTTCACTACAAAAATGGTAGTGTAGAAATCGACCAGTGGCGGATGTATTCTCGCCAGTGTACCTCTTTTGCGGCCTTTCGTTTGAGTAGTGTAAATGGCTTTGAGATTCCTCCTGCCTACGGAAATGCGAATGAATGGGGACATCGTGCAAGGCGAGAAGGCTACCGTGTGGATACTAAGCCAGAAGTTGGGGCTATTGCTTGGTCGACAGAAGGTTATTATGGGCACGTGGCCTGGGTATCAAATGTATCAGGGGATACGATTGAGATCGAAGAGTATAACTATGGGGTTCGAGAAAAGTATAACCGTCGAATAGTTAAAGCTAGCACCATGACAGGCTTTATTCATTTCAGGGATTTGTCCTCAAGTCGTGGAGTTAGCGAGGGAACTCCTAGATTAGAATTTGCGTCTAGTGGGACCATGGTCTTCACAAGAAAAATGCCGATTAGGAATCAACCATCAAGTCAAGGTCAAGTCATTGATTATTACTACTCTGGGGAAAGTGTGCATTACGATCAGATCCTTGAAAAAGATGGGCATAAATGGCTCAGCTATCTATCTTATAGTGGTGCTAGACGATACGTTCAGTATGAAGATTTAAGCGCTTCAGAAAATGGTTGGAAGAAAGAAGATGGTGTTTGGTATTACCAAGAGGACGGTAAGCAAGCGATAGGATGGAAGAAAATCAAGGGGGATTGGTATTATTTTAAGGAAAATGGTGTCATGTCAAGTGGCTGGGTTAAAGACGGCTCTCATTGGTATTATCTGAAGCCAACGGGTCAGATGCAAACGGGCTGGCTTAAAGACAAGGGAACTTGGTATTATTTAGAGGAATCTGGCCGGATGAAAGCCAGTCAATGGTTCCAAGTCTCTGGTAAACATTACTATGTTGATTCTTCGGGGGCCTTAGCTGTTAATACGATTATTGATGGCTACAGACTAGACAGTGATGGGGTAAGAATAGGAAGTGTTTCTTAAACATTATACAAGCTTTCTTCTTGTTGATATAATTTTAAAATGGATATCGAATTAGTTGACGTTCTTTGAATAGTATAATATAACAACATTAAAAACTATAAAGGGGCATTGTCTAATGGACAAGAGGAAAGTTATTTTAACAAGTTTAGCAAGTGCAGCTGTATTGGGTGCTAGTGTACTCGCTTCACAGCCTTCAGTAGTTAAGGCAGATGAAGGGAAAGCAGAAGAGCAGGCGGTTGCTCCTGCACAACCACAAGCTGGAACAGAAGGGGAGAGCGGTGCTCAAACTGAAAAGGGATCAGAAAACGCTAGTCCAGCTAATCCTGGTGCGACAAATCCAGCTAAGATGACCAAAGAAGAGTTGATGAAGACTTTAAAGGTGGGGCGAACGCGGTAGAAGCTGTAACTGCAGAGTTGCCAGAATACAACAAAGGTGTAAATGCGGTAGAAGCTGCTGTAAATGAACTCCCAGCCTATGGCGAAAGTGGCGCTCCAGCCGTAGCGAATGTTCCAGCTTATGGAGAAAGTGGTTCCCCAGCCGTAGCGAATGTTCCAGTTTATGGAGAAAGCGGTGCTCCGGCAGTAGCGAATGTCCCAGTTTATGGAGAAAGCGGTGCTCCAGCAGTAGCGAATGTCCCAGTTTATGCAGAAAGTGGTGCTCCAGCAGTAGCCAATATTCCAGCCTACGCTGAAAAGATTGAACCAGCAGTAAACGAAGTTCCAGAATATACTGGCAGTGTAGCTCCTTTGGCTATAAATCCTACTCTCGGAACGAAACAAGATCGTACCTACAAAGCGCCTGCAGCAACAGATGAACAATTCCTTCCAAATACGGGAAGCCAAGATGCTTCAGCAGTCGCATCGCTAGGATTTGTTGGTCTCCTTCTTGGTTTGCTACCATTTGCAAAGAGAAAATTGAATAAATAAATCGCATGAAATCAATAAAAGAAAAGGATTTGAATAGTCCTTTTCTTTTTTATGGTGAAATAGGGACAAGTCCACGTTTTTCAGCTCTTTCCGATGGTATTTTTCCCCGCTTTCCTTTATAATGGGTGTATGGACAAGAAAAAATTATTATTAATTGATGGATCTTCTGTTGCTTTTCGAGCTTTTTTTGCGCTCTATCAGCAACTAGATCGTTTTAAAAATGCTAATGGCCTTCATACCAATGCAATCTATGGCTTTCAACTCATGTTGAATCATGTCTTAGAGCGGGTTGAGCCCAGTCATGTTTTGGTAGCCTTTGATGCAGGTAAGACGACTTTCCGAACAGAAATGTATGCAGACTACAAGGGTGGCCGTGCTAAAACTCCAGATGAGTTTCGTGAGCAATTTCCCTTCATTCGTGAGTTGTTAGACCATCTTGGGATTCGCCATTATGAGTTGGCCCAATATGAAGCGGATGATATCATCGGGACCCTAGGTCGTTTGGCTGAGAAGGATTCTTTTGATGTGACAATCGTTAGCGGAGATAAGGATTTGATCCAGTTGACGGATGAGCACACAGTAGTCGAGATTTCTAAGAAAGGTGTGGCTGAGTTTGAGGCCTTTACACCAGACTATCTCATGGAAAAGATGGGACTCACACCGGCTCAGTTTATCGATCTTAAGGCCCTCATGGGGGATAAGTCTGATAATATCCCTGGTGTCACGAAAGTCGGTGAAAAGACAGGTATCAAACTCTTGCTGGAACATGGTTCGCTCGAGGGTATTTATGAAAATATCGATGGGATGAAGGCTTCTAAGATGAAGGAAAATCTCATCAATGACAAGGAACAAGCCTTTTTGTCTAAAACCTTGGCGACCATTGAAACTCAGGCACCAATTGAGATTGGACTAGATGATTTGGTCTATAATGGCCCAGATGTGGAAAATCTCGGGAAATTCTACGATGAGATGGGCTTCAAACAACTCAAACAAGCTTTAAATATTTCGTCAATGGATGCACCTGAGAGCTTGGATTACACTATTGTTGACCACGTCAGTCAAGACATGCTGAGTGCCGACTCTATCTTCCACTTTGAGCTCTTTGGGGAGAATTACCATACAGATGACTTGGTTGGTTTGGCCTGGTCCTGTGGGGATAAACTTTACGCCACAGACAAACTTGAGCTCTTGCAGGAGCCGATTTTCAAGGATTTTCTAGAAAAAACACCTCTAAAAGTGTATGACTTTAAAAAAGCGAAGGTTCTTTTAAATCGCTTGGGCTTGAACCTGCAGGTCCCTGCTTTTGACAGTCGCTTGGCAAAATACTTACTCTCAACAGTCGAGAACAATGAAATCTCAACCATTGCGAATCTCTATGGCCAGACTTATCTGGCTGATGATGAGACTTTCTACGGTAAGGGGGTCAAGAAAGCTATCCCTGAGAGAGAGAAATTCTTGGAGCATTTGGCTCGCAAGGTTGCAGTATTGGTTGAGACTGAACCTATTTTGCTTGAAAAACTCAGTGAACATGGGCAGTTAGACCTTCTCTATGACATGGAGCAACCTCTGGCTTTTGTCCTTGCTAAGATGGAAATTGCTGGGATCAAGGTCAAAAAAGAAACCCTACTTGAAATGCAGGCTGAAAATGAGGTCGTCATTGAGCAACTCACTCAAGAGATTTATAAGCTAGCTGGTGAAGAGTTTAATATCAACTCGCCTAAACAACTTGGTGAATTGCTCTTTGAAAAGCTTGGTCTTCCTCTAGAATACACCAAGAAAACCAAGACAGGTTACTCGACAGCCGTGGATGTGCTAGAGCGTCTAGCTCCTATTGCTCCGATTGTTAAAAAAATTCTAGACTACCGTCAGATTGCTAAGATTCAATCTACCTATGTGATTGGCTTACAGGACTGGATCTTGGATGATGGCAAGATTCACACCCGCTATGTGCAAGATTTGACTCAGACTGGGCGTTTGTCTAGTGTGGATCCAAACTTGCAAAATATTCCTGTGCGTTTGGAACAAGGCCGCCTCATTCGTAAGGCTTTTGTGCCAGAGTGGGAGGATAGTGTCTTGCTCAGCTCGGACTATTCACAGATTGAGTTGCGCGTTTTGGCGCATATCTCTAAGGATGAGCACTTGATTAAGGCCTTCCAAGAGGGAGCTGATATCCATACCTCGACAGCCATGCGTGTCTTTGGAATTGAACGTCCTGAGGATGTGACGCCAAACGACCGTCGCAATGCCAAGGCCGTCAACTTTGGAGTGGTTTACGGAATTTCAGATTTTGGCTTGGCAAACAATCTTGGTATTAGTCGTAAGAAGGCCAAAGCCTACATTGATACCTATTTTGAACGTTTCCCAGGTATTAAAAACTATATGGAAGAAGTGGTACGTGAGGCGCGTGATAAGGGATATGTAGAGACCCTCTTCAAGCGTCGTCGCGAGTTGCCAGATATTAATTCGCGCAACTTTAACATTCGTGGTTTTGCAGAGCGGACAGCTATCAACTCCCCTATCCAGGGTTCAGCAGCAGATATTCTCAAGATTGCTATGATCCAGCTAGACAAGGCTTTGGTAGAAGGTGGCTATCAGACCAAGATGCTCTTGCAAGTGCATGATGAAATCGTCCTTGAGGTTCCAAAATCAGAACTAGCAGCCGTTAAAGCTCTAGTGAAACAAACCATGGAAGAAGCCATCCAACTCAGTGTTCCACTCATTGCTGATGAGAATGAAGGGGCAACCTGGTACGAGGCTAAATAAGAAAGTTATGAAAGAGTTTGAAACATTTGCCTTCAAACTCTTTTTCATGATTTTCTGTAAGCAGTTTCCTTGACTTTTCCTTGTATTTGCGTTACTATATGCCCATATAAGATATGGGAGTCTGTGTACAGTCTGAGAGGAAGTGTTAAACTTCGACCGCACCTGATCTGGGTAATGCCAGCGTAGGGAACGATACTTAGCCGAACTCTGCACCTTTTCCATATATGGCAAAGGTTTTTCTTTTTGTTCAAAAGGAAAGCCGAGAAGAGGAGGTTTTTATGAAAGCAAGCATTGCCTTGCAAGTCTTGCCCCTATCACAGGGGATTGATCGAATTGCTGTTATCGATCAAGTGATTGCTTATCTACAAGCTCAGTCCGTGACCATGGTGGTGACACCCTTTGAAACGGTCTTGGAAGGGGAGTTTGATGAGCTCATGCGTATTCTCAAAGACGCGCTAGAAGTGGCAGGGCAGGAGGCAGATAATGTCTTTGCCAATGTCAAAATAAATGTAGGAGAGATTCTAAGTATTGATGAGAAACTTGAAAAGTATACTGAGACGACACATTAGTCTATTGGGTTTTCTAGGAGTCTTGTCAATCTGGCAGTTAGCAGGAATATTCAAACTTTTACCCAAGTTTATCCTGCCAACTCCTCTTGAGATTCTCCAGTCTTTTGTTCGTGACAGAGAATTTCTCTGGCACCATAGTTGGGCGACCTTGAGAGTGGCTTTGCTGGGGCTTGTTTTAGGAGTCTTGATTGCCTGTATCATGGCGGTGCTTATGGACAGTCTGACTTGGCTCAATGATCTGATCTACCCTATGATGGTGGTTGTTCAGACCATTCCGACCATTGCCATAGCCCCTATCCTAGTCTTATGGCTGGGTTATGGAATCTTGCCCAAGATTGTCTTGATTATCCTGACGACAACCTTCCCGATTATCGTCAGTATTCTAGATGGATTTAGGCATTGTGACAAGGACATGCTGACCTTGTTTAGTCTGATGCGAGCGAATCCTTGGCAAATCCTGTGGCATTTTAAAATCCCGGTCAGCCTGCCTTACTTTTATGCAGGTCTGAGGGTCAGTGTCTCCTACGCCTTTATCACGACAGTGGTATCTGAGTGGTTGGGAGGCTTTGAAGGACTAGGTGTCTACATGATTCAGTCCAAGAAACTGTTTCAGTATGATACCATGTTTGCCATTATTATTCTGGTGTCGATTATCAGCCTTTTGGGTATGAAATTGGTTGATATTAGTGAAAAATATGTGATTAAATGGAAACGTCCCTAAGATAAGGATGTTTTAGAAAAAGAAAAGAGGAAATCAAAATGAAGAAAACATGGAAAGTGTTTTTAACGCTTGTAACAGCTCTTCTAGCTGTCGTGCTTGTGGCTTGTGGTCAAGGAACAGCTTCTAAGGATAACAAAGAAGCAGAACTCAAAAAAATTGATTTTATCCTAGACTGGACACCCAATACCAACCACACCGGACTTTATGTGGCCAAGGAAAAAGGATATTTCAAAGAAGCTGGAGTGGATGTTGACTTGAAATTGCCACCTGAAGAAAGCTCGTCTGACTTGGTGATCAATGGCAAGGCACCATTTGCTATCTATTTCCAAGACTACATGGCTAAGAAATTGGAAAAAGGAGCAGGCATTACTGCCGTTGCTGCTATCGTTGAGCACAATACATCAGGAATTATCTCTCGTAAATCTGACAATGTCAGCAGTCCAAAAGACTTGGTTGGTAAGAAATACGGAACTTGGAATGACCCGACTGAGCTTGCTATGTTAAAAACCTTGGTAGAATCACAAGGCGGAGACTTTGAGAAGGTCGAAAAAGTACCAAACAACGACTCAAACTCGATTACACCGATTGCTAATGGTGTTTTTGACACTGCTTGGATCTACTACGGTTGGGATGGTATCCTTGCCAAATCGCAAGGCGTAGATGCTAACTTCATGTACTTGAAAGACTATGTAAAAGAGTTTGACTACTACTCACCCGTTATCATCGCAAACAACGACTATCTAAAAGACAACAAGGAAGAAGCTCGCAAAGTCATCCAAGCCATCAAAAAAGGCTACCAATATGCCATGGAACACCCAGAAGAAGCTGCAGATATCTTGATTAAGAATGCGCCTGAACTCAAAGAAAAACGTGACTTTGTCATCGAATCTCAAAAATATTTGTCAAAAGAATACGCAAGTGACAAGGAAAAATGGGGACAATTTGACGCTGAACGTTGGAATGCCTTCTACAAATGGGATAAAGAAAATGGTATCCTTAAAGAAGACTTGACAGACAAAGGCTTCACTAATGAATTTGTAAAATAATGACAGAAATTAGACTAGAACACGTAAGTTATGCCTATGGCGATGAAAAGATTTTAGAGGACATCAACCTGCAGGTGGCTTCGGGTGAAGTGGTTTCTATCTTAGGTCCAAGTGGTGTAGGAAAGACCACCCTCTTTAACCTAATCGCTGGGATTTTAGAAGTCCAGTCTGGGCGAATTATCCTTGATGGCGAGGCAAATCCTAAGGGGCGCGTGAGCTATATGTTGCAAAAGGATCTGCTCTTGGAGCACAAGACGGTGCTTGGTAATATCATCCTACCCCTCTTGATTCAAAAGGTGGATAAGGCAGAGGCTATTGCTCGAGCGGATGACATCCTTGCGACCTTCCAGTTGACAGCTGTAAGGGATAAGTATCCTCACGAACTCAGTGGTGGGATGCGTCAGCGTGTGGCCTTACTTCGTACCTACCTTTTTGGGCACAAGCTCTTTCTCTTGGATGAGGCCTTTAGCGCCTTGGATGAGATGACCAAGATGGAACTCCACGCTTGGTACCTTGAGATTCATAAGCAGTTGCAACTGACGACCCTCATCATAACGCATAGTATCGAAGAGGCCCTCAATCTCAGCGACCGTATTTATATTTTGAAAAATCGTCCTGGGCAGATTGTTTCAGAAATTAAACTAGATTGGTCTGGAGACGAGGACAAGGAAGTCCAAAAGATTGCCTACAAACGACAAATATTAGCAGAATTGGGATTAGATAAGTAGAAAAATAGGGAGTTGGTGAAGATTATCCTTTACCAGCGCCCTTTTTCTTTAAAAAAATCAAAAATTTCGGTATAATAGTCAAAGATAGTCAAGGTTCAAAGAAGGAGTTTGATTTACTATGAGATTTAAAAATACATCAGATCATATCGAAGCCTATATCAAGGCGATTTTAGACCAGTCTGGTATCGTGGAATTGCAACGGAGCCAGTTGGCAGATACCTTCCAGGTTGTACCGAGTCAGATCAACTATGTCATCAAGACCCGCTTTACGGAAAGCAGAGGTTACTTGGTTGAGAGCAAGCGTGGTGGTGGAGGCTACATTCGCATAGGACGGATTGAATTTTCCAGTCATCATGAGATGCTCCGAGATTTGCTTTACTCGATTGGTGAGAGAGTTAGTCAGGAGATCTATGAGGATATTCTCCAGCTTTTGGTGGAGCAGGACTTGATGACCAAGCAGGAGATGACCTTGCTGACTTCTGTAGCAACAGATCGTGTCCTAGGGGAAGAATCCTCAGCTGTCCGTGCCAATATGCTCCGACAGCTATTACAAGAGGTAGATAGAAAAGAGAAGTAAGATGAACTATTCAAAAGCATTGAATGAATGTATCGAAAGTGCCTACATGGTTGCGAGCCATTTTGGAGCCCGTTATCTAGAGTCATGGCATTTGTTGATTGCCATGTCCAATCACAGTTACAGTGTGGCAGGTGCAACTCTAAATGATTATCCTTATGAAATGGATCGTTTAGAAGAGGTTGCGTTGGAACTGACTGAAACGGACTATAGCCAAGACGAAACCTTTACGGAATTGCCCTTTTCCCATCGTTTGGAGGTTCTCTTTGCAGAAGCAGAGTATGTGGCCTCAGTGGTCCATACAAAGGTGCTAGGGACAGAGCATGTTCTCTATGCGATCTTGCATGATGGCAATGCCTTGGCAACTCGCATCTTGGAGAGAGCAGGCTTCTCTTATGAAGACCAGAAAGATCAGGTCAGAATTGCTGCTCTTCGTCGCAATCTAGAAGAGCGTGCTGGCTGGACTCGTGAAGACCTCAAGGCTTTGCGTCAACGCCATCGCACAGTAACTGACAAGCAAAATTCCATGGCCAATATGATGGGCATGCCTCAAGCTCAAAGTGGTGGTCTAGAGGACTACACGCATGACCTAACGGAGCAAGCGCGTTCTGGCAAGTTAGAGCCAGTTATCGGTCGAGACAAGGAAATCTCACGTATGATTCAAATCTTGAGTCGGAAGACCAAGAATAATCCGGTCTTGGTTGGTGATGCTGGTGTCGGGAAAACAGCTTTAGCACTTGGACTTGCCCAGCGTATTGCTAGTGGGGACGTACCAGCTGAAATGGCAAAGATGCGTGTTCTAGAGCTTGATTTGATGAATGTCGTTGCGGGAACACGTTTCCGTGGAGATTTTGAAGAGCGCATGAACAATATTATCAAGGACATCGAGGAAGATGGCAAAGTGATCCTCTTTATCGATGAACTCCACACCATCATGGGTTCTGGTAGCGGTATTGATTCGACTCTGGATGCAGCCAATATCTTGAAGCCAGCCTTAGCTCGTGGAACTCTGAGAACAGTTGGTGCAACCACTCAGGAAGAATACCAAAAACACATCGAAAAAGATGCAGCTCTTTCTCGTCGTTTTGCAAAAGTGACGATTGAAGAGCCAAGTCTAGCCGACAGTATAACCATTTTGCAAGGTTTGAAAGCTACCTATGAGAAACACCATCGTGTGCAAATCACAGATGAAGCCGTTGAAACAGCTGTCAAGATGGCGCATCGTTACTTGACCAGTCGTCACCTACCAGACTCTGCTATCGATCTTTTAGATGAAGCAGCAGCAACAGTGCAAAACAAATCCAAGCAAGTGAAAGCAGACGAATCCGACTTGAGTCCAGCTGACAAGGCCCTGATGGATGGCAAGTGGAAACAAGCTGCCCAGTTAATCGCAAAAGAGCAGGAAGTCCCTGTCTATAAGGACTTGGTAACAGAATCTGAAATTTTGACTACCTTAAGTCGCTTGTCAGGGATTCCAGTCCAAAAACTGACGCAAACGGATGCTAAGAAGTACCTTAACCTTGAAGCAGAACTGCATAAACGTGTCATCGGTCAAGATCAAGCTGTTTCAAGCATTAGTCGTGCCATTCGCCGCAACCAGTCAGGAATTCGTAGTCACAAGCGTCCGATTGGTTCCTTTATGTTCCTAGGGCCGACAGGAGTCGGTAAGACCGAATTGGCAAAGGCTCTGGCAGAAGTCCTCTTTGATGACGAATCAGCCCTTATCCGCTTTGATATGAGTGAGTATATGGAGAAATTTGCGGCTAGCCGTCTCAATGGAGCACCTCCGGGCTATGTAGGCTACGAAGAAGGTGGGGAGTTGACCGAGAAAGTTCGCAACAAGCCATACTCCGTTCTCCTCTTTGATGAGGTAGAGAAAGCCCACCCAGATATCTTTAATGTTCTCTTGCAGGTTCTGGACGACGGTGTCTTGACAGATAGCAAGGGACGCAAGGTGGACTTTTCAAATACCATTATCATCATGACGTCAAACCTTGGTGCGACGGCTCTTCGTGATGACAAGACAGTCGGCTTTGGGGCCAAGGACATTCGTTTTGACCAGGAAAATATGGAAAAACGAATCTTTGAAGAGTTGAAAAAAGCTTATCGACCAGAGTTTATCAACCGTATTGATGAAAAGGTGGTCTTCCATAGCTTAGATAGCAAACACATGCAAGAAATTGTCAAGATTATGGTGAAACCATTGATTGCTAGCCTAGCAGAGAAAGGCATCGACTTGAAACTGCAAGCTTCGGCACTGAAGTTGCTAGCTAGTCACGGTTACAATCCAGAAATGGGAGCTCGCCCACTTCGCAGAACCCTGCAAACAGAAGTGGAAGACAAGTTGGCAGAACTTCTTCTCAAGGGAGAATTGGTGGCAGGTAAGACACTTAAGATTGGTGTCAAAGCAGGCCAGTTAAAATTTGATATTGCTTAAAAATAGAGAGTCAGGAGCAATCCTGATTCTTTTTTGCTACTTTTTTATAAAAAATGATAAAAAAGTATTGACAAAATAAAAATATAGTATATAATAAAAACATAAAAAATAAAAATATCAAAAATTATAAAAAGGTAAAACGTTTATGAAAAAGAAAACAGCAGTGGTATTTGGGACCTTTGCCCCTCTCCATCAGGGGCATATCGATCTGATCCAGCGAGCGAAGCGTCAGTGTGACCAGGTCTGGGTAGTCGTGTCAGGCTACGAGGGAGACCGAGGGGAGCAGGTAGGTTTAAGTCTTCAAAAACGATTTCGCTATATCCGAGAGGCTTTTCGTGATGACGAATTGACCTCTGTCTGCAAGCTGGATGAGACCAACCTTCCCCGTTACCCTATGGGCTGGCAGGAGTGGTTGGACCAGATGTTAGCGGAGATTTCCTATGATGAAATCCAGCAAGAACTGATTTTCTTTGTGGGAGAAGAAGAATACCAGCGAGAACTAGCTAAACGTGGATTTGGCACCGTCTTGCAAGAAAGAAAGTTTGGTATCTCAGCGACTATGATTCGAGAAAATCCAAGCAAATATTGGAAATACATCGCTCAACCCTTCCGTCGTCAGTTTACCAAGAAAGTCTTGATCATGGGAAGTGCCAGTAATGGGAAGACCACTCTGGCCAAGGATTTGGCAAGGTATTACGATGCGCCCGTTAGTCTGGAATACGCGCGTGAGTACCAGATCAAAAACAATGTCCGCGACGATGAATTGACCCCAAAGGATTATTATTATCTCCTTTTAGGGCAGTATGACCAGACCTCCAAGTTAATCGATAGCAATGCCAATCGAGGCCTAGTGATAGCTGATACCAATTCATTGGTAACCAAGGGCTACTATGACTATTACATGGAGACTGAGGACCAAAGGGACTTATCAGGGGAGACATTTGACAATCTCTTTGTTTCAATCTTGGCCAAGGAAAAATGGGACTTGATTCTCTTCGTGCAACCTGTCGGTTCCTATGTCAATGACGGATTTAGAGATATGACCATGGCAGAGGATCACATTCGCTACAGTTTTTCCCAGCATTTGGACCAGATGAGGGAGCGATACTTAACCACCATTCCACTAGTTTATCTAGCGGAGGATTACCTAGGCAATTATGAAGCAGCAAAAGTGGCTATTGATGCCATTTACCAAGCAGATTAGGAGAAAATTATGAAAACAGTAACTAAAAAAATCACACAATTTATCGAAAACTTTAAAAACGTCCATGCGGAAGCCCGCAAGATTGGTTTTGTAGGAATCATGCGTTTGCTCTGGAAAGATCTCTTTGTCGGCCGTAGTCTTTTCCAGTGGTTGTATCTCATCGCCTTGTCAAGTGTTCCCTTGATCTTGGAATTCACACAAAATACGGAAAGTCATGACTGGCTAAGCTTGTTTGCATCTTGGACTGGGATTGTCTGTGTTATCTTGGTAGCAGAAGGGCGTGCAAGCAATTATCTCTTTGGGGCCATTAACTCTGCTATCTACTTGATCTTGGCCATGAACGCGACTTTTTATGGAGAAGTTTTGACGACCGTTTACTTCTTTGTCATGCAGCCGATTGGTCTCTATGCTTGGTTGTCCAATCGTATCAACGACCAAGGAAAACCAGAAGAATCCCACTTTGAAGCTAAGAAATTATCTGTTCTTGATTGGCTCAAGTACTTGGCCTTGACTGCTATTATCTGGATTGGTATGGGCTTGGCTTATCAAAGTATCAATAGTGCTCGCCCTTTCCGTGATAGTGTTACCGATGCGACCAATGGCGTTGGTCAGCTTTTGATGACACGTCTCTACCGTGAGCAATGGATTTTCTGGATTGCCACCAATCTCTTTAGTATTTATCTCTGGTGGGGTGAAAATATCCACATCCAAGGGATGTACTGGGTTTACACACTCAATAGTCTAGTGGGATGGTACCAATGGACCAAGGCAGTTCGAAAGGAGGCATAAGATGGCAGACATAAAGATTCCAGCCGGGATGACGGAAAAAGAATATTATGAAATCCATGCCAGTCAGGAGGAGTTTTTAGACTGGTACTACAAGCAGGAACTCCCTCAATATGAAAAACCAAGTGTGACAGTGGATATGGTAGCCTACTGCTTTGTCGAAGGAAAAATTAAACTCTTGCTAATCCGTCGCAAGGCCCACCCTTATCAAAACTGTTTGGCCTTAGTTGGAGGCTTTATGGACAAGGGAGAAGATGCTGCGCATGCCTGTCAGCGCGAGGTGAGAGAAGAAGTCAATCTCGATCTACCTTTGGAGAAAATCGAGCAATTGATGACGGTATCGACCCCCGGGCGTGACCCCCGGGGCTGGACAGTGACCATTGCCCACTTGGTGTACCTACCTAGTCGTGCCTTAGACCTCGTTCAGGCAGGTGACGACGCCAAGGATGTGGTTTTTGTAGATGTCGATTTTCAGACAGGCAAATGCTACCTAGATGGAGTCGAGCTGGAGGAGCAAGCCTTCGCCTTTGACCATTATGCCATTATCCAAGAATCCATCAAACGAATCCAAGGCCGTCTCGACTGGAATCCGACCTTCCTCTATCTGCTGGAGGAGGAGTTCACTGTCTACGAGGGGACTGAACTGGTCAATCTCATCAACCCTGGTCGCCCAATCGTCAGCAATAACTTTCTCGTAAAATACGGCGAATATGTAGAAGAAGTCGGACTCAAACGAGTACCCAAAAAGAAACCAAGAAAAACCTATCGATTGAAATAAAAAGTGAGGTCGGGACAAAGTTCCCGACCTCTTTATTTATCATCATTTTTTATGAATGGTTATCTTTCTTAGAATTGCTCAACATGTGAGTAAAGAAGTCTTTGTATCGATACTTGAGATAGTTCTCATGTAAAAATAACAAGGAGATATAGACAATCATAAAGATTGAAGTCAGATAGAAGACATCAAATGCAGTTCGCGCATAGTAAGTGGCTGATTGATAAGAGCCAATAGCTCCCAAAATCAACCAAGGCAGATACTTGTAATACTTATTTAGCATAAGAGTGCACCTCCTATATTCTATTTCAATGTTATTATATTCCTTTGTCTAACACAATGCAAGCGATTACACAAAAGCGATACAAAAAATAGGACTCTAATTTTAAAAATTTTCTATTTTTTCGTTTCAATTACGAATAGAAATAGTAGAGAGAAATTTTTTTAAATAGTTTCTCTAAATAGTTGACAGATTCAAAGCTCAATGTTACAATTGTATTACAAAAAGATTTCTTAACATTTCAAAAATGTTACAAAGGAGTAGAAAAATGAAAAAGAAAACCTATATCAAATTGATGGCAGCGACTGTATTGGCTTCTACCTTGCTACTAGGAGCTTGTGGAAATAAAAACGAAACCACTCAAACCAGTAGCTCTGCCAAGACAAGTCAATCATCAAGTTCTAAAGCAGCTTCTTCTAGCAAAGAAAGCAAGACACAAAAATCTTCAAGTTCAGCTTCATCTGAAAAGGCTCAGGCATCTTCCGAACAGTCTTCTACAACGGCAGATCAGTCACAAGCGAAACCAGCACCTGAATCAAGACAAGAACAAGCAGCTCCTAGTCAACAAGCCCCTTCTCAGGCTCCATCAACTCAGCAAGACTCTCAAGCCCAGTCTAACCAGTCAGGCTATGATCCAACAACTGACCGCAAACTTCAAGACAAGCAAGCAGAACACAACAAACGCTACAAGGGTGTTTTAACCATGGTCGATGGTGACTTCTCAGCAGCTGCAGGCAACTGGAAGGGAGCAAATGGCGAAACTATTACGGTTTCATCAGGGGGCCAATTTACAGTAGAAACTGCAGATGGAAAGAAAGAAAACTATTCTATCAGAGGCTACTCTTACACACTTGATGATGGCAAGTATAATGCCAAAATCGGTGGCGGAAAAATCATCCAAATTACAACAGGTGCGGATGGTAAAGTTTCAAGCGTTGCCTTGATTCAATAATAGTATCTAGATTTTCCTAGGATCTAAAAAACCGTAAACTCCAAGCGAGTTACGGTTTTTTTTATTATGCTTTATCTAACTGTAAGAGGGCTTCAATCTCTGCTAGGGTGCTAGCTTGTGAAATGGCTCCACGAAGTTTGGCAGCGCCAGATGTTCCCCGGAGGTAGTGCGGAGCGAGGCCGCGGAATTCACGAACGGCTACGTTTTCTCCTTTGAGGTTAATCAAGCGTTTCAAGTGCTCGTAGGCGATTTTCATCTTGTCTTCAAATGTCAAGTCAGGGAGAATTTCTCCTGTTTCAAAGTAGTGGTTGATCTGATTGAAGAGATAGGGATTTCCCATGGCTGCACGACCAATCATGACAGCGTCAGCCCCGACTTCTTCGATACGCTGTTTGGCTTCTTGGACAGTGCGGATGTCACCGTTGGCGATGAATGGAATCTTGGTCAAAGCTTGAGCAACCTTGTGAAGGGTCTCGAGGTCTGCGTGACCTGTGTACATTTGTTCGCGGGTACGGCCATGCATAGCGAGGGCAGAGACACCTGCAGCCTCTGCAGCGAGGGCATTTTCCACGGCTAGGGATGGATCAGACCAGCCAGTGCGCATTTTGACAGTGAGGGGGATATCAAGGACAGATTGGACCTTGTTGATAATAGAGTAGATCTTGTCTGGATCCTTGAGCCACATAGCGCCAGCTTCGTTTTTCACGATTTTGTTAACTGGGCAACCCATGTTGATATCGACGATATCAGTCTTGGTGTTTTCCTGGATGAATTCTGCTGCGCGTGCGAGGCTGTCTTCATCACTACCAAAAAGTTGGATTGACACGGGATTTTCTCCTTCGTCAATATGAAGCATGTGCAGGGTTTTTTCGTTGTTGTATTGGATTCCCTTGTCAGAGACCATTTCCATTACAACGAGTCCAGCTCCGAGCTCTTTTGCGATGGTACGAAAGGCTGAGTTGGTCACGCCAGCCATGGGTGCTAAAACAGTACGATTGGGAATCTCAACATTGCCAATCATAAAAGGTGTATTAAGATTTGTCACGAATGAGTTCCTCCAGGTCGTTTTCATCAAAGTTGTAAGTCGTTTGGCAGAATTGACAAGTGATTTCTGCCCCGTGGTCTTCCTCTTTCATTTCTTCAAGGTCTGAGCTTGGCAGGCTGGCAAGAGCGTTCATAAAACGGTCTTTGCTGCAGTCACATTGGAAACGAATTTCTTCTTCAGATAGACGTTTGTAGGCTTCGTCACCGTAGATAGCCTTGAGGAGAGCTTCGATATGGTCGTCGCTTTCCAGAAGGGTTGAGATAGCTGGCATTTCTTGGATGCGTTTCTCAAAGCGAGCAATCTCTTCTTCCTTGGCTCCTGGCAAGACTTGGAGAAGAAAACCACCGGCAACTTCGACCTTGTCGTCTTTATCCAAAAGAACATTGAGGCCGACTGCTGAAGGGGTTTGTTGGCTTTCAGTCAGGTAATAGGCCAAGTCTTCACCGATTTCCCCAGAAATGAGAGGAGTCATGGAGTTGTAAGGATTTCCAGTACCGTAGTCTGTGATAACGAGAAATTGGCCATTGCCGACAAAAGGTCCGACAAGGACTTCACCCGTTGCAGTCTTTTTGATGTCAACACCTGGATTTTGAACGTAGCCTTTGACGTTTCCCTTGGTATCTGCGACCGTGATGATGGCACCGAGAGAGCTTGTTCCAAGAACTTTAACTGTTAGTTTGGTATTTCCTTTTTCATTGGCTGCGAGAATCTGGCTAGCGATAAGGGTACGGCCAAGTGCAACAGTTGAACTGGCTTGAGTTTGATGTTTTTCTTGAGCAGTGCGGACGGTTTCAGTGCTATCAAGGACAAAAGCACGAAAGGCTCCGCTTTCTGATATAGTTTTAATAATTTTATCCATAGCTACTATTTTAGCATAAAAATGCCCAAAGGGGGAGTCGTGTGTTTGCTGTTTCTGTGGAATAATGACGAGGAAATCGGCCTTAAAATAAAATGCGAAACAGATTATTTCAGCATTTGAAAGATTTATGCTATGCTTGTAGGAGAAAATGAAAGGGGTAACAAATGTATTTAGGCGATTTGATGGAAAAAGCAGAATCTGGTCAATTTTTAGTCCTTTCCTTTCTATTACAAGATTCGCAGACAACAGTCAAGAAAGCCATGGAAGAAACAGGTTTTTCAAAAGCAACCTTAACCAAGTATCTCTCTCTAATTAACGAAAATGCCTGGGAAAGAGGACTAGAGCTGACCATCCACTTGGAAGATGAAAATCTGCGTTTGTCGATTGGTGCAGCTACCAAGGGGAGAGAGATTCGAAGCTTGTTTTTAGACAATGCCATTAAGTACCAAATTTTGGTTTACCTTCTCTATCACCAACAGTTTCTAGCTCATCAGTTGGCTCAAGAATTGATGATTAGCGAGGCCACGCTTGGTCGCCACTTAGCTAGTCTAAATCAGATTTTGTCAGAGTTTGACTTATCCATCCAAAATGGCCGTTGGCGAGGTCCGGAGCATCAGATTCGCTATTTTTATTTCTGTCTTTTCCGCAAGGTTTGGTCCAGTCAGGAGTGGGAAGGTCACATGCATAAAGCTGAGAGAAAACAAGAGATTGCCAGCTTAGAAGAAATCTGCGGTGCTAGTTTGTCTGCGGGTCAGAAATTGGACTTGGTTCTCTGGACTCATATCAGTCAACAGCGCCTTCGGGTCAATGCCTGTCAGTTTCAAGTCATAGAAGAAAAAATGCGAGGGTATTTTGACAATATTTTCTACCTTCGTTTGCTTCGAAAGGCTCCGTCCTTTTTTGCTGGGCAACATATCCCTCTAGGAACTGAGGACGGTGAGATGATGGTATTCTTTTCATTTCTCCTTTCCCATCGTATTTTGCCCCTTCATACTATGGAGTATATCCTTGGTTTTGGAGGGCAATTAGCCGATTTGCTGACGCAATTGATTCAAGAGATGAAGAAAGAGGAGCTACTGGGGGACTACACAGAGGACCATGTCACCTATGAACTCAGTCAGCTTTGTGGTCAAGTTTATCTCTACAAGGGCTATATCTTGCAAGATCAGTACAGATACCAGACAGAGAATCGCCATCCCTATTTGCTGATGGAACATGATTTTAGAGGAACTGCAGAGAGAATTTTTCATATTTTGCCTACCTTTCAACAGGGGACGGATTTGGATAAGAAAATTCTCTGGGAATGGCTCCAGTTGATAGAGTATATGGCAGAAAATGGTGGCCAACATATGAGGATTGGTTTGGATTTGACATCTGGTTTCCTTGTCTTTTCTAGGATGGCTGCCCTTTTGAAACGGTATTTGGAATACAATCGTTTCATTACTATTGAAGCCTATGACCCCAGTCGACATTATGATTTGTTAATTACCAACAACCCGATTCATAAGAAAGAACAGACTCCGATCTATTATTTAAAAAACGACTTGGATATGGAGGATTTGGCAAAGATTCGTCAGATGCTCTTTGCCTAAAAGACCTGAGTTTTCAGGTCTTTTTTTGTGAAATTCGCACAATCTCCTCACATTTTTTTAAAATTTAAAAAAAATTGATGAACAAGAAAGCGCTTTATTTTGTATACTAGTTACTGTAAAGAGGGACCCCCTCAAGATTTTATCAGGAGGACAGCACATGTCACAAGAAAAATACATCATGGCCATTGACCAAGGAACGACCAGTTCTCGTGCCATCATTTTTAACAAAAAAGGAGAAAAGGTCAGCTCTAGCCAAAAAGAATTCACTCAGATTTTTCCTCAAGCAGGTTGGGTTGAGCACAATGCCAATGAAATTTGGAACTCTGTTCAGTCAGTTATCGCGGGTGCTTTCATCGAAAGTGGTGTGAAACCAAGTCAAATCGAAGCAATCGGGATTACCAACCAGCGTGAAACAACTGTCGTCTGGGATAAGAAAACAGGGCTCCCTATCTACAATGCGATCGTTTGGCAATCACGTCAAACTGCTCCTCTGGCTGAACAACTAAAAAGCCAAGGTTATGTGGAAAAATTCCATGAAAAGACTGGTTTGATCATCGATGCTTACTTCTCTGCTACCAAGGTTCGTTGGATTTTAGACCATGTAGAAGGTGCTCAAGAGAGAGCTGAAAAGGGTGAATTGCTCTTTGGTACAATTGATACTTGGCTGGTTTGGAAATTAACTGACGGCGCAGCTCACGTGACCGACTACTCCAATGCGGCTCGTACCATGCTCTATAACATTAAAGAACTCAAATGGGATGATGAGATTTTGGAAATCCTCAACATTCCGAAGGCTATGCTTCCAGAAGTTCGTTCTAACTCTGAAATCTACGGCAAGACTGCTCCATTCCATTTCTATGGTGGAGAAGTGCCAATCTCAGGTATGGCTGGAGACCAACAGGCAGCCCTCTTTGGTCAGTTGGCCTTTGAACCTGGTATGGTCAAGAATACTTATGGAACTGGTTCCTTCATCATCATGAATACTGGTGAAGAAATGCAGTTGTCTGAAAATAACCTCTTGACAACTATTGGTTATGGAATCAACGGCAAGGTTTACTATGCCTTGGAAGGTTCTATCTTCATCGCAGGAAGTGCCATTCAATGGCTTCGTGATGGTCTTCGCATGGTGGAAAACTCACCAGAGTCTGAAAAATATGCTCTCAATTCTCACAACAATGACGAAGTCTATGTCGTTCCTGCCTTTACAGGACTAGGGGCACCATACTGGAACCAAAACGCTAGAGGATCTGTCTTTGGCTTGACTCGTGGAACAACTAAAGAAGACTTTATCAAGGCGACTTTGCAATCTATCGCTTATCAAGTACGTGACATCATCGACACTATGCAGGTGGATGCGCAGACAGCTATCCAAGTCTTGAAAGTAGATGGTGGTGCAGCCATGAACAACTTCCTCATGCAGTTCCAAGCTGACATCTTGGGAATTGATATCGCACGCGCTAAAAACTTGGAAACAACTGCCCTCGGTGCAGCCTTCCTGGCAGGATTGTCTGTGGGTTACTGGAAGGACTTGGACGAGTTGAAACTCTTGAACGAGACAGGAGAACTCTTCGAACCATCGATGAACGAATCTCGTAAGGAACAACTCTATAAGGGCTGGAAGAAGGCTGTGAAAGCAACGCAAGTCTTTGCGGAAATCGACGACTAATACTGTTTCTTGATGCAATGATCAGCTTAAGAATGAAACGACTCAGTTAGAAAGTGTGTAAATATGGAATTTTCAAAGAAAACACGTGAATTGTCAATTAAAAAAATGCAGGAACGTACCTTGGATCTCTTGATTATTGGTGGAGGGATTACAGGAGCTGGTGTAGCTTTGCAGGCTGCAGCCAGTGGTCTTGACACTGGTTTGATTGAAATGCAGGACTTCGCAGAAGGAACATCCAGCCGATCAACAAAATTGGTCCACGGAGGTCTGCGTTACCTCAAACAATTCGACGTAGAAGTGGTATCAGATACAGTTTCTGAACGTGCGGTGGTTCAACAAATCGCTCCACATATTCCAAAACCAGATCCAATGCTCTTGCCAGTTTACGATGAAGATGGAGCAACCTTTAGCCTCTTCCGTCTCAAAGTAGCCATGGACTTGTACGACCTTTTGGCAGGTGTTAGCAATACGCCAGCTGCTAACAAGGTCTTGAGCAAAGAAGAAGTCTTGGAACGCCAGCCAAACTTGAAGAAAGAAGGCTTGGTAGGAGGTGGAGTTTACCTTGACTTCCGTAACAACGATGCGCGTCTCGTGATTGAAAACATTAAACGTGCCAACCAAGACGGTGCCCTCATTGCCAACCACGTTAAGGCAGAAGGTTTCCTCTTTGACGAAAGCGGCAAGATTACAGGTGTTGTAGCTCGTGATTTGTTGACAGACCAAGTCTTTGAAATCAAGGCGCGTCTGGTTATCAACACGACAGGTCCATGGAGCGACAAGGTACGCAATCTGTCTAATAAGGGAACGCAATTCTCACAAATGCGTCCAACCAAGGGAGTTCACTTGGTAGTGGATTCAAGTAAGATCAAGGTTTCACAGCCAGTTTACTTTGACACAGGTTTGGGAGATGGTCGTATGGTCTTTGTTCTCCCACGTGAAAACAAGACTTACTTTGGTACAACTGATACAGACTACACAGGTGATTTGGAACATCCAAAAGTGACGCAGGAAGATGTAGATTATCTACTTGGCATTGTCAACAACCGCTTCCCAGAAGCAAACATCACCGTTGATGATATCGAAAGCAGCTGGGCTGGTCTTCGTCCATTGATCGCAGGCAATAGCGCTTCTGACTACAACGGCGGAAATAACGGTACCATTAGCGACGAAAGCTTCAATAGCTTGATTGCGACTGTCGAGGCTTATCTATCGAAAGAAAAAACGCGTGAAGATGTTGAATCTGCTGTTAGCAAGCTTGAAAGCAGCACATCTGAGAAACATTTGGACCCATCTGCAGTTTCACGTGGTTCGAGCTTGGACCGTGATGACAATGGCCTCTTGACCCTTGCTGGTGGTAAAATCACAGACTACCGTAAGATGGCTGAAGGGGCTATGGAGCGCGTGGTTGACATCCTCAAAGCAGAATTTGACCGTAGCTTTAAACTCATCAACTCGAAAACTTATCCTGTTTCAGGTGGAGAATTGAACCCAGCAAATGTGGACTCAGAAATTGAAGCCTTTGCTCAACTTGGAGTGTCACGTGGCTTGGATAGCAAGGAAGCTCACTATCTCGCAAATCTATACGGTTCAAATGCACCGAAGGTCTTTGCCCTTGCTCACAGCTTGGAACAAGCGGCAGGACTCAGCTTGGCAGATACCTTGTCCCTTCACTATGCAATGCGCAATGAGTTGGCTCTGAGCCCAGTTGACTTCCTCCTTCGCCGTACCAACCACATGCTCTTTATGCGTGATAGTTTGGATAGCATTGTGGAGCCAGTTCTGGATGAAATGGGACGATTCTATGACTGGTCAGAAGAAGAAAAAGCAGCCTACCGTGCGGATGTTGAAGCAGCTCTTGCTCAAAATGATCTAGTGGCATTAAAAAATTAAGAAAAACTAGAAGAGAGGGAGGTAGGCCTTCCTTGCCTTCTCTTTCCTTCTTTTAAATGGAGACAACGATATGATGAAAGAATTATTTGGAGAATTTTTGGGGACTTTGATCCTTATCCTCCTAGGAAATGGTGTTGTAGCAGGTGTGGTTCTTCCTAAAACAAAGAGTAACAATTCAGGGTGGATCGTCATCACGATGGGATGGGGGATCGCCGTTGCGGTTGCCGTCTTTGTATCTGGCAAACTTAGTCCTGCACACTTAAACCCAGCTGTGACGCTTGGTGTAGCCTTAAAAGGTGACTTGCCTTGGGCTTCAGTATTCCCATATATCCTAGCTCAGTTCGCTGGAGCGATGGTGGCTCAGATTTTGGTTTGGTTGCAATTCAAACCACACTATGATGCAGAAGAAAATGCAGGCAATATCCTAGCGACCTTTAGTACTGGACCAGCAATCAAGAACACAGTATCCAACTTGGTTAGTGAAATCCTTGGGACTTTTGTCTTGGTATTGACAATCTTTGCTTTGGGTCTCTATGACCTTCAAGCAGGGCTAGGGACCTTTGCAGTGGGAACGTTGATTGTTGGTATCGGTCTTTCACTAGGTGGGACAACTGGTTATGCCTTGAACCCAGCTCGTGACCTTGGACCTCGTATCATGCACAGTATCCTTCCGATTTCAAATAAGGGAGATGGGGACTGGTCTTATGCTTGGATTCCAGTTGTGGGACCTATCATTGGTGCAGGCTTGGCAGTCCTCGTATTTTCACTTTTCTAAGATAAAAGAGCTTTTTGCAACAGAGTTTGAGATGGAAATCTCAGGCTCTTTTCTTGTCTTTTTGATGTTAAAATTATTAACATTTTAATTTATCTTAAAATAAGCTAAAACCAACTTTTAAGTGACGGTAAACAGTTGAAAATTAGCATCATAAAGTGGTAAAATGGTAAAAAGATAAGATAGTAAGTGCTTATTTGCACAATATTCCTGAAGTTTACAGAAAAGAAGTCGAATATGAAAAAAAAGAGAACATTTTATATTTTTTGGGCTCAAACATTCCTGTATTTTGTTATTTTACTAGGCTTGCTATATTTTTTTAGTTACCTTGGACAGGGACAAGGCGGCTTTATCTATAATGAATTTTAATTCAAAGGAGAAAATCTATTGTGTCAAATAAACCAATAGTTGATATGATTGAAACGATTGAGCGCTTTGCTCAGACACAAGCTAGTTATCCTGTTTACAATGTTTTGGGGCAAGAGCATACTTATGGTGATCTGAAGGCTGATTCGGATAGTTTGGCTGCAACCATTGATCAGTTGAATTTGCCAGAAAAATCTCCTGTTGTTGTCTATGGCGGGCAGGAGTATGAGATGTTGGCTACCTTTGTGGCCCTAACCAAGTCAGGTCATGCCTATATTCCCATCGATAGCCATTCAGCCTTAGAACGGGTAGCTGCTATCGTAGAAGTAGCAGAACCGAGCTTGATTATTGCTATCTCAGATTTTCCATTAGAGCAGACAAGTATACCAACACTGAATTTAGAGCAAGTCCATGAAGCCTTTTCTCGACGTTCCAGCTATACCATCACGCATCCAGTAAAAGGAGATGACAACTACTACATCATCTTTACATCTGGGACGACTGGTAAGCCAAAAGGAGTGCAGATTTCCCATGACAATCTCCTCAGCTTTACCAACTGGATGATTACAGATAAAGAGTTTGAGACGCCGAGTCGTCCGCAAATGCTGGCCCAGCCGCCTTATTCTTTTGACCTGTCTGTTATGTACTGGGCACCAACCTTGGCACTAGGTGGTACACTTTTCGCTCTTCCTTCAGCCATTACTCAGGACTTCAAAAAACTCTTTGCGACCATCTTTTCCTTGCCCATCGCTATCTGGACTTCGACGCCTTCCTTTGCAGATATGGCTATGTTGTCAGAAGACTTTAATAGTGAGAAAATGCCAGGAATCACGCATTTCTACTTTGATGGGGAAGAATTAACTGTCAAAACAGCGCAAAAACTGCGTGAGCGTTTCCCAAATGCCCGTATCATCAATGCCTACGGACCAACAGAAGCGACAGTAGCCCTATCAGCAGTTGCCGTGACAGATGAGATGTTGGCGACTCTCAAACGCCTGCCAATCGGCTATACCAAGGCGGATTCTCCGACCTTTATCCTTGATGAGGAAGGTAAGAAAGTTCCAAATGGTGAGCAGGGAGAAATCATCATTTCTGGACCAGCTGTTTCAAAAGGCTATATAAACAATCCTGAAAAAACGGCAGAGGCCTTCTTTGAGTTCGAAGGACTTCCAGCCTACCACACAGGAGATGTGGGAACTATGACAGATGAGGGCTTGCTTCTCTACGGTGGACGGATGGACTTCCAGATTAAGTTTAATGGTTATCGTATTGAGCTTGAAGATGTTTCACAAAATCTTAATAAATCAAAATATATTGATTCGGCAGTTGCTGTCCCACGTTATAACAAGGACCACAAGGTACAGAATCTACTGGCCTATGTGATTCTAAAGGACGGTGTCCGTCAGCAGTTTGAACGTGATATCGATATTACCAAGGCTATCAAGGAAGACTTGGCTAATATCATGATGTCCTATATGATGCCGTCTAAATTCCTATACCGAGACAGCCTACCGCTGACTCCTAATGGGAAAATTGACATCAAGGGCTTGATTAACGAGGTAAACAATAGATGATGGAATTTTTCAAACAGTTTCCTCATTTGGAACCTTATGGGAATCCACAGTATTTTCTATACATCATCGGTGCGACCTTGCCCATCTTTATCGGCCTCTTTTTCAAGAAACGTTTTGCCTTGTATGAGGTGCTGGTTAGTCTCTTCTTTATCCTAGCCATGTTGACAGGTGGGAAGACTGATCAAATAAGTGCTCTCCTTCTTTATGTCGTTTGGCAATTGCTACTTGTTTTTTCCTACAAAAGATACAGAAAAAAGCGGGATAGTCAGTGGGTCTTTTATCTAGTTAGCTTTTTATCTTTATTGCCAATTATCTTTGTGAAAGTAGCTCCTGCTATTCATGCTCCCCAGTCCTTGCTTGGCTTTTTAGGGATTTCTTACTTGACCTTTCGTGCAGTTGGGGTTATCGTTGAGTTGAGAGATGGTGTTATCAAGGATTTAACGATTTGGCAATTCTTACGTTTTCTCCTCTTCATGCCGACTTTCTCGAGTGGTCCTATCGATCGCTTTAAACGTTTCAATGAAAATTACGAGACCATTCCTGAGCGAGATGAGCTGATGGATATGCTAGAAGAGACTGTCAAATATATCATGCTTGGATTCCTCTACAAGTTTATCTTGGCTCACATTTTAGGAGAGACATTATTGCCTCCGCTGAAAAATTTGGCCTTGCAGACAGGTGGTTTCTTTAACCTCTACGCTTTAGCGGTCATGTACACCTTTGGTCTGGAGCTCTTTTTTGACTTTGCGGGCTACTCTATGTTTGCCTTAGCTATTTCAAACTTGATGGGTATTCATAGTCCTATCAACTTTAACAAGCCCTTTTTGTCAAGGGATTTAAAAGAGTTTTGGAATCGCTGGCACATGAGTCTGTCTTTCTGGTTCCGTGACTTTGTCTTTATGCGGATGGTCATGGTGTTGACCAGAAAGAAGGTCTTTAAAAATCGCAATGTGACTTCAAGTGTCGCCTATATTGTAAATATGCTGATTATGGGATTTTGGCACGGAGTGACCTGGTACTACATCGCCTACGGACTCTTTCATGGGATTGGACTGGTCATCAATGATGCTTGGATTCGCAAGAAAAAAGCACTCAATAAAGAACGCAAAAAAGCAGGGAAGGCTGCCTTACCTGATAATCGTTGGATTCAGTTGTTTGGCATGGTTGTCACCTTCCATGTCGTCATATTTTCATTCTTGATCTTTTCTGGATTCTTGAATGATTTGTGGTTTAAAAAATAAAAGGAAATAAAATATGGATATCAAATCAGAAGTTATCGAAATTATTGATGAGTTGTTTATGGAAGATGTTTCTGACATGATGGATGAGGACCTCTTTGATGCAGGTGTCTTGGATAGCATGGGAACGGTTGAATTGATTGTTGAGATTGAAAACCGTTTTGACATTCGTGTGCCAGTGACGGAGTTCGGTCGCGAGGACTGGAATACAGCCAATAAAATCGTAGCAGGCATTAGGGAGTTGCAGAATGCTTAAGCGTTTGTGGTTAATCTTTGGCCCTCTGCTTCTTGCTAGTTTTCTTGTTTTCTTACTGATCTTTTTCTATCCAAACAATCCGAGTCATAATTTGACTGAAGAAAAATATTCTGCAGCAGCGATTAGTTCGGAGAGCTTTAAAGAGAGAAGCCAAAAAGTAAGAGCCTTTACGGAACCCAATATGCGCTTTATTCCCTTTTTTGGCTCAAGTGAGTGGATTCGTTTTGATAGCATGCATCCTGCGGTCTTGGCGGAGAAATATAGTCGCCCCTACCGGCCCTATTTTTTGGGACAAGCAGGAGCGGCCTCGCTTAACCAGTATTTCGGTATGCAGCAAATCTTACCAGAAATCGAGGAAAAACAGGCGGTATTTGTCATTTCCCCTCAGTGGTTTACAGAGGAGGACTATGAGCCAGCCTTCTTCCAAAACTACTTTAACAACGATCAGTTGACAGCCTTTTTAGAAAATCAATCGGGGGATATAGGAGCCAAACATGCGGCTAAACGTCTCTTAAAGCAAAATCCAGGAGTCTCTATGAAGGGGATCGTTGAGAAGCTGTCAAAGGGTGAGGAATTATCAGAGATCGACCATGCTATTATCAAGGCTTTTGCACGTTTTAATGAGCGTCAGGCTTCGCTATTTGGACAATTTTCCATTCGAGGAAAACTCAAGTACAAGGAACATGTGGAGAACTATTTAAAAGATCTTCCGGATCAATTTTCTTATGAGGAGTTAGAAAAAATTGCTCGAAAGGATGCAGAAGCCAATACCAATAACAACGATATGGGAATTGAAAATCAATTTTATAAGACCCAGGTGAAAGACTACCTCGAGAAGTATAAGGGCTATCAAAAAAATTACAATTTCCTCAAGTCGTCTGAATACAATGATTTGCAGTTGGTCCTCAATCAATTTGCTAAATCAAAGGTCAATGTTCTTTTTGTGATTCAGCCTGTCAATAAAAAATGGATGACCCATACAGGGCTCAGCGAGGAAATGTACCAACATGCTGTTGAAAAAATTCGTTACCAGTTAGAAAGTCAAGGTTTCACCAACATTGCTGACTTTTCTAAAAAAGGTGGAGATCCCTACTTTGTCAAGGATACGATTCACATTGGTTGGTTGGGTTGGCTAGCTTTTGATAAGGTTGTCAATCCCTTCTTAACGGATCCGACCCCAGCTCCAGACTATAAAATGAATGACCGCTTCTTCAGCAAGGACTGGGCGACCTATGATGGAAAGATCAAAGATTTTCAATAGATCAAGAAAAAACTTGAACTTTTTGGTTCAGGTTTTTTTGTTAAATAGCGAATATTTGAGAGAGAAATAGGTCAAAAGTTTAAATTTTTTCAGAAATAGCGTATAATGTAATAGAAAAGAAGAAAAAAAAGGGATTTTAAAATGAACAAACGTTCTTTGTTACCTGTCTTGTCGACAGCCCTGTTAGCTCCAGCCTTCTTAGCTGGACAAGTCTATGCTGAAGAAGCAACTGCCCCTGCAGAAAGCCCTGCAGTTGTAGCGACTCCTGCTACGTCGGCGACTCCAGCTCCTGTTGAGAGCCCTGCGGTACCGGAAACTTCGGAAACTTCAGAAGCGGTTGCACCTGCAGAAACTCCGTCAGCTCCTGCTGAATCTCCTAAAAGCGAAGAAAAGGACACCGTTATCTTACACACCAATGATGTCCATGGTCGTATTGTAGAGGAAAAAGGAGTAATTGGAGATGCCAAGTTAGCGACTGTCATTGAGCAGGAGCGTGCAAAATCAAATCAAAATACTCTGGTTGTTGACGCGGGAGACGCTTTCCAAGGTTTACCGATTTCCAACTCTACGAAGGGTGAAGCACGCGCTGAAATTCTCAATCAGATGCAGTATGATGCCATGGCAGTAGGAAACCATGAGTTTGACTTTGGTCTTGATGAAGTTAAAAAATACAAGGAAATCTTGAAATTCCCATTACTTAGTTCAAATACCTACGTCAATGGTGCTCGTCTCTTTGAAGCTTCTACAATCGTTGATAAAGATAAGACTGTGGAAGGTGATGAGTTTGTTGTAATCGGCGTGACAACACCTGAAACAGCAACCAAAACTCACCCTAAAAATGTCAAAGGGGTAACTTTTACAGATCCAATCTCTGAAGTCAATAAGGTCATCGAAGAAGTTCAAGCTAAGGCTCGTGCAGAAGGTAAGGACTACAAACACTATGTTGTGCTGGCTCACTTGGGTGTGGATACCACAACCCCAGTAGAATGGCGTGGTTCAACTTTGGCAGAAGCCTTGTCTAAAAATCCTCGTTTGAAAGGGAAACGCGTAACAGTAATCGACGGTCACTCTCATACAGTAGAATCAACGACCTATGGAGATAATGTTACCTATAACCAGACGGGAAGCTACCTTCATAATGTAGGAAAAATCACCTACAAATCACGTCAGCTTTTGGGCAATCCAACTCAGATTCCGGCTGCTGATGCTAAAAAATTACCAGCCAATCCAACAGTTGAAAAACTAGTCAAAGACATTAAACAAAAATACGATGCTGAAAATGCTGTTGAAGTCGTTTCAAACAGCCCTGTAGAACTCAACGGAGATCGTGAAAATGTTCGGGTTCGTGAAACTAACCTCGGAAACGTCGTAGCGGACTCGCTTTATCAGTATGGTCAAACAGGATTTAGCCATCCGACAGACATCGCTGTGACAAATGGTGGTGGCTTGCGTGAAACCATTGCAAAAGGCAAACCAATCACTAAAGGAAATGTCATTGCCGTTCTTCCTTTTGGAAATACCATCTCACAAATCCAAGTGACTGGGCAACAAGTTTTGGATATGTTTGAAAAGTCACTCGGCTCTATCTTGCAGGTCGATAAGGATGGCAAGAAGGTCTTGGATGAGAACGGCCAACCATTGCTAGAACCAAGTGGTGGCTTCTTGCAAGTTTCAGGTGTGAAGGTCTACTATGATACCAACCTACCATCAGGTAAACGTGTCTTGGCCATCCAGGTCAAAAACCGCACGACTGGTCGTTATGATCTTCTGGACCTCGCAAAAACTTACTACCTTGCAACCAATGATTTCCTAGCTGCGGGTGGTGATGGCTACACGATGTTAGGTGGTGCGCGAGAAGAAGGTCCTTCTATGGATGCTGCCTTTGAAGAGTATCTGAAAACCGCTGATTTGACCCAGTATGAAAAGATCAATCCGAACTCACGGACGATTTCTGTGGATTCTAAAAACTTTAGTCTACCAGTAGAAACGCCTCAAACGAATGCGGCTGCTAACGATGCGACTACAAATGTGCCATTGACTTATGAGGTGGCAGGTCAATTTAGCAAGAAGGCGGTTGTCTCAGAAAAAACTCTCCCAAATACAGGAAGTGAACAATCCATCTTCTTGCTCTTGATGGGAATGGTAGCTGGTCTGGCAGGTATCTTATCGAGCCGAAAACCAAAGCAAAAATAGGTTAAATTTCATATCTAGAAGAGTCTAGGGAAACGTTTTTACGCCTTTTTCCCTTGACTCTTTTTTGGTTTATGATATAATTAACCAGTAAAGAATCGGTGGCTATCTATGTTTTTTACGAAAAAGATAGCTTGGGAAGGAGTAACACATGAGACAGCTTGCACAGGAAATCGATAACTTTTTAAACGAGGTGATCTTGAGATCTGAGAACCAGCATGAAATTCTGATTGGGCATTGCACCAGTGACGTTGCCTTGACCAATACTCAGGAACACATCCTCATGCTCCTGTCAGAAGAATCCTTAACCAACTCGGAGTTAGCTCGTCGTCTCAATGTCAGTCAGGCGGCAGTGACCAAGGCTATCAAGTCTTTAGTCAAAGAGGGTATGTTAGAGACATCCAGAGATCCCAAGGATGCGCGTGTGATCTTTTATCAACTGACAGAGCTAGCTCGACCAGTAGCGGCGGAGCATCATCACCACCATGAGCACACGCTCTCAGCCTATGAACAAGTAGCAAATCAGTTTACTCCAAATGAACAAGAAGTCATCCAGCGGTTTTTAACTGCTTTAGTAGGAGAAATCAAATAATGAGGTATATTACAGTAGAGGACTTATCTTTCTATTATGACAAAGAACCTGTCCTCGAGCATATCAACTACAGTGTTGATAGTGGGGAGTTTGTTACCCTGACTGGTGAAAATGGAGCTGCCAAGACGACGCTGATCAAGGCTAGTCTAGGCATCTTGCAGCCAAGATTTGGCAAGGTAACCATCTCAAAAACAAATACTCATGGTAAAAAGCTTAGGATAGCTTATCTTCCCCAGCAGATAGCTAGTTTTAATGCTGGTTTTCCAAGCACAGTTTATGAATTTGTCAAGTCGGGTCGCTATCCTCGAAAGGGCTGGTTCCGTCGCTTGAATGCTCATGATGAGGAACATATCAAGGCCAGTCTAGACTCAGTTGGTATGTGGGAACACCGTGACAAACGAATTGGTTCCCTTTCGGGAGGGCAAAAGCAACGAGCAGTGATTGCCCGGATGTTTGCTTCTGACCCAGATATTTTTGTCTTGGATGAGCCGACGACAGGGATGGATGCTGGAAGCAAAAATGAATTTTACGAACTCATGCACCATAGTGCCCACCATCATGGCAAGGCTGTTTTGATGATTACCCATGACCCTGAGGAGGTCAAGGACTATGCGGATCGCAATATCCATCTGGTTCGTAACCAAGATTCGCCATGGCGTTGTTTTAACGTTCACGAAAGCGACCAGGAGGTGGACCATGCTTAGTTTGTTATCCTATGACTTCATGCAGCGTGCCTTCTTGGCGGTCATTGCCATGAGTCTCTTTTCTCCGGTTCTTGGGACTTTCCTTATCTTACGTCGTCAGAGTCTCATGAGCGATACCCTCAGTCACGTTTCTCTATCAGGAGTAGCCTTTGGTCTGGTTTTGGGGATTTCTCCAACTATTTCAACCATTGTCATTGTCTTGATAGCTGCGGTCTTTCTAGAGTATCTCCGGACAGTCTATAAGAACTTTATGGAAATCGGGACAGCTATCCTCATGTCAACAGGACTTGCAGTGTCTCTTATCGTGATGAGTAAAGGGAAAAGTTCGAGTTCCATGAGTTTGGACCAATATCTCTTTGGGTCTATTGTGACCATTAGCCAGGAGCAGGTGCTATTCCTCTTTGCCATTGCTGCGGTCGTTTTACTCTTGACTTTCTTGTTCTTGCGACCAATGTATATCCTGACTTTTGATGAGGACACGGCCTTTGTGGATGGCTTGCCAGTTCGTACCATGTCTATCCTCTTTAACATGGTGACAGGGGTGGCCATTGCCCTTATGATTCCAGCTGCAGGAGCCCTTTTGGTATCGACCATTATGGTCTTGCCAGCTAGTATTGCCCTTCGTCTGGGGAAAAACTTCAAATCCGTTATGTTACTAGCCAGCGCTATTGGCTTTTTGGGAATGGTGGCAGGACTTTATATTTCCTACTATGCGGAAACCCCTGCTAGCGCTAGTATCACCATTATCTTTGTAGCTGTCTTTTTGTTAGTCAGTCTACTGAAACGTTTTATCAAATAGGAGATGAAAATGAAAAAAATTAGCTTACTACTGGCTAGTCTATGTGCCCTGTTTTTAGTGGCTTGTTCCAATCAAAAACAGGCAGATGGGAAGCTAAATATCGTGACAACCTTTTACCCAGTCTATGAATTTACCAAGCAAGTCGCAGGAGATACTGCTAATGTAGAACTTCTAATCGGTGCTGGTACAGAACCTCACGAATATGAACCGTCTGCCAAGGCAGTTGCTAAAATCCAAGATGCAGATACCTTTGTCTATGAAAATGAAAACATGGAAACTTGGGTTCCAAAATTGTTAGAATCCTTGGATAAGAAAAAGGTGAAAACCATCAAGGCGACAGGCAATATGCTCCTCTTGCCAGGTGGTGAGGAAGAAGAGGAAGGGCATAATCATGGCGGTGAGGGTCACCATCACGACTACGATCCCCACGTTTGGCTTTCACCAGCACGCGCCATCAAACTGGTAGAGCATATCCGTGACAGCTTGTCAGCAGATTATCCTGATAAAAAAGAGACTTTTGAGAAGAATGCAGCTGCCTATATTGAAAAATTGCAAGCATTGGATAAGGCCTACACAGATGGCTTGTCTCAAGCCAAACAAAAGAGCTTTGTGACCCAGCACGCTGCCTTTAACTACCTTGCCTTAGACTACGGTCTCAAGCAAGTATCCATCTCAGGTCTCTCACCAGATGCAGAGCCATCAGCAGCACGTTTGGCAGAATTGACCGAGTATATCAAGAAAAACAAGATTTCTTATATCTACTTTGAAGAAAATGCCTCACAAGCCCTTGCCAATACCCTTTCCAAAGAAACGGGTGTCAAACTAGATGTGCTCAATCCGCTAGAAAGTCTGACAGAAGAAGCAACCAAGGCTGGTGAGGACTATATCTCTATCATGGAGAAAAACCTCAAGGCTCTCAAGCAGACAACAGATCAAGAAGGACCGGAAATTGAGCCAGAGAAGGAAGAAAACACTAAGACAGTTCACAATGGTTACTTTGAGGATGCAGATGTCAAAGACCGTACCTTGAGTGACTATGTAGGCAACTGGCAGTCGGTCTATCCTTTCCTTGAAGATGGTACGTTTGATCAAGTCTTTGACTACAAGGCTAAGTTGACTGGCAAGATGACCAAAGATGAGTACAAGGCCTACTATAAAAAAGGTTATCAGACAGATGTGACTAAGATTAATATCACGGACAATACCATGGAGTTTGTTCAAGGTGGCCAAAGCAAGAAATTCACCTATAAGTATGTCGGCAAGAAAATCTTGACCTATAAGAAAGGCAATCGTGGCGTGCGCTTCCTCTTTGAAGCGACAGATGCGGACGCTGGACAGTTCAAGTATGTTCAGTTTAGTGACCACAATATCGCCCCAGTCAAGGCAGAACATTTCCATATCTTCTTTGGAGGTACTAGCCAAGAAGCCCTCTTTGAAGAGATGGATAACTGGCCAACCTACTACCCAGATAACCTATCTGGCCAAGAAATTGCCCAAGAAATGTTGGCGCATTGATGTAAGAAAAAATCCCGCAGATTTGCGGGATTTTTTGGTAGAAACTTTATCTGGTTAGGTTGCGAGACGGTAAACCGCCTCTGCGTAGATGTCCATAGCGCGATAAAGATCGTCTAGGACAGCTGCTTCATTTGCCTGATGTTCAGTTTGTTGTGCTCCTGGAAAAAGAGCGCCAAAGGCTACACAGTTTGGCATGGTGCGGGCAAAGGTAGCACCACCTGATGAGAGAGGAGGAGTTTTATCTCCGGTTTTTTCTTGGTAGACTTGCATAAGGGTAGTAACAAGTTGGCTATCGCTTGCGACATAGAGGGGTGCTAGATAGTCAAATTCTTGGTAGTCAAGTTGGTAGTCTTTGGCGCACTGAGTGAGCTGTGCCACCAGTTTCTCCTTATCTGCTAGCACAGGTATGCGTATATCGATCCGAATCTCGGAGCGATCGGGATTGATAGTCAAGCCCGCAACATTAAAGGAAAGGGAACCGGACGATTCATCAGTGACCTCTCCAAATATATTCAGCCCTTTGCCGTCCTGCCCGGCTTTGTCGCTTAGAAAATGGAGAGTAGGATGTGAGTGAAGGTTTGCGAGTACACTGGCTAGTCGAATGACAGCATTTATACCCTGACTAGCGTCTTTGGCATGTTTGGGCAAACCGATAACAGTCACTGTTTGGTCTGCAGTTTGGTAATCATAACCAGCTTCTGTTAAACCTCTACAAACCGCTTCATAAAGAGGACCTTGGTAACTTGCCTTGTCTGGTACGACATTAAAGGCACCTCCGATATCGAGCTTGAGTTGATCAGAGCCGGGGCCATGAAGCTTGACTTGAAGGAGCCCCTTTTCAGCGTATGTCAAAGGAAATGACGAATCAGGGGCGAATCCCATACTGGCTGTTTCTTCGAGGGCATTGTAGCGTGCCATACATCTCCAAAGGGTTTCTTCATCCGTACCAAAGATAAAACGCACGCGCTTCTTAAATTGGATGCCTTGGTCAAGCAAGCTTTTCACTGCGTAGAGAGCTGCCAGTGAAGGACCTTTATCGTCCTGTGCCCCTCTTCCGTAGAGGATTCCTTCTTTAATGCTTGCTTCAAATGGTGGCGTTTGCCAATCTGATAAATCTCCTGCAGGTACAACATCCAAGTGGCAGAGGATGGCAAGGAGCTCTCCCTCGCCAACCTCAGCATAGCCATAATAGCCCTTGGAATCAATATAGGTTCGAAAGCCAAGCTCACGGCAGATTTCTAGCGTCTTTTCTAGGACGTCTTGAATAGCTTGTCCAAAAGGTGTTCCCTTCTCCCCTTCACGAAGGACAGATGGATAAGAAATCAAGATTTGTAGGCTCTTTACAAAGCTTTGTTTAATAGAATCAGTGATGTAGACGGTCATTCGTTTTACCTCGCACTATTTTATAGGAATGGCAGGAAGGTGCCTAGGATAAGTAGAAGCATGCTCACAATTACGATGGTGATAATGAGTTTCGCAACAAATTTCCACCAAGTTCCTAAGCTGATACGACCGAGTGCGAGAGCTCCCATCACAATACCAGAAGTAGGAGTGATGAGGTTAAGTACACCAGATGCAGATTGGTAGGCAGTGATGATGAGGCTTGCCTTGACATTGACAAACTCACCGAGTGGTGCCATGATACCCATTGTAGCACTAGCTAAACCTGATGAAGATGGGATAAGGAAGGACATAGGGAGGTAGAAGAGGTAGGTCAAGACGATAAAGACTTGAGGTGAGAGACCTTGAAGGCCGACTTCACCCCAGTGAAGGATTGTCGCAGTGATCATACCGTCATTCATGATAACTTGGATACCACGGGCTACCGCACAAATCAAAGCTACTGTGAGAAGATCTGCTGCCCCATTCATAAAGGTAGAGATGATTTTACTTTCCTTGAGACCGTATACGATACCGATGAGGATCCCCATGACGGCAAAGAGCATAGCCCCTTCAGGGAAGTACCAACTACCAAAAGGTTGAGCAGATGAACCGATCACTCCACCGACAACAGGAAGACCGATCAACCAGTTCTTCATATCTTCAAACAAGGTGATATGCAAGTCTACCCAAGGGATAAAGCTGGCGATCATGATGATAAAGGTCAAGATGAACAAGGCAAGTACATGTTTTTGTTTCTTGCTCAAGACAGATGGGGCATCATCATTGTCAGTGACTTTGAAATGTTTGAGGTCTTCTTCTCTTTGAGAATAAACGAGTGATTTTGTAGGATCTTTTTGAATTTTTTCTGCATAGCGGTAAACGAAGTAGGTACTCATACCCGTCATCACAATCCAGAAAATAATCCGGAGAATGACACCGTCCATAGAAGATACGCCTGCCGTATCAGAAGCGATAACAGTTGCGAATGGATTGAGTGTAGAGGCGAGACAGCCAACTTGAGAACCGAGTAGGATAATGGCAACAGCAGTAATGCTATCAAAACCAACAGCCATCATCACAGGGACGAGGAGTGGGTAAAATGCCATGGTTTCTTCACCCATACCATAAGTTGTTCCTCCTAGTGCAAAGAGGGGCATGAGGATGAGAATCAGCATTTTTTCGCGTCCCTTGTATTTCTTAACAATAGAGGCGATACCAACATCTAGTGTGCCAGTTGCATTGACAACGCCAAGGAATCCCCCAACCATGAGGATAAAGAAGGCAACGTCAATAGCGGCTTTTGTAGGTTCGTGACCGAGCATAGCCCGAATCGGAGCCATTAAAACATCGTAAATCCCTTGGGGATTAGAGGTAACGGTTTGATAGGTACCTGCAATGAGGTTACCTGCTTCGTCTGTATCATACTTACCTGCCGGGATGATCCAAGTCAAGATTGCCATAATAGCAATGATAATGATCAAAACAGTGTAAGATGACGGCATTTGGAACCTTTTTTTTGTATTTTCACTCATTTGTTTTTCCTCCTAAACTATGTCACAAAGTATAAAACGAATGATGTTGGTCTGCCTGTGTACTCCTAATCAAGCTTGTTGAAAAAACGACTAGTCTTTCACAATGATTGTTCCACTTTCGGATTCAATCAGGGCACCGAGATTGCTGAGTGAGGTGATAACAGCCTTACCAGTAGGGTGGTGGGTGACAAAGTCAATGGCAGCTTCGACCTTGGGTAGCATGCTACCTGGAGCAAATTGTCCTTGTTTGATGTATTCTTGAAGTTGACTAACGGTAACGCGTTCCAGCCTTTCTTGATTTGGTTTATTGTAGTTGATGTAGACGTAGTCTACGCCAGTGAGCACGATAAAAACATCTGCCTCAACCAATTCTGCCAGCAGTTGAGAAGCAAAGTCTTTGTCTATAACGGCTTCAACACCGTCCAAGTAACCGTTTTCATTTTCAATAACAGGAATGCCTCCACCGCCAGCAGCGATGACGATTTGTCCGTCATTGAGTAAAGTACGGATACTATTGATTTCTTTGATGCCAATTGGTTTAGGTGAGGCGACTACCTTACGCCATCCCCGACCAGCATCTTCCTTAAAGGTAGCACCTGTCTTTTCACTTTCTGCTTTTGCTTCTTCTTCGCTATAGAAAGGACCGATTGGTTTGCTTGGATTAGCGAATGCCGGGTCGTCCTTGTCGACGATGACTTGAGTGACTACAGAGGCGACGTTCTTTTCGATGTTAGCGTCTACTAGGGCATTTTCCAAGGCGTTTTGGAGCCAAAAACCGATACTGCCCTCGGTCATAGCGACTAGAGAATCCAGTGGAAAGGCAGGGTTTTTTTCAGAATTAGCCTTCAAGTGTTGGAGCAGGAGATTTCCAACCTGAGGACCGTTGCCATGGGTGATGATGAGTTCATCCCCGTTTTGAATCAGTTTGACCAGATAACGAGCTGTTTCTACCAGAGCAGCTTCCTGAGCCTGGGCAGAGGGATCGGTGGAGAGGATGGCATTTCCGCCTAAGGCGACGACAATTTTCCGATGAGACATGATCTCTCCTTTCACTAAGATACTAACCTATCAGACCTCAAAGAAAAGATTGAAAGCAAGACCAAGATTGGATACCTGGAGCAAGCACTATTTCTGATGAGGTGAGAGGTAGATGGATTGAGGCAATCTGGACGAAGGGAGTTCAAAAATGGATAGGAATGGTTTAAACCACCAAAGGGACTAGATTAGTGATAAAAGGATGATAGGAAGGTTTGTTTAGAGGTGGCAATTGATTAAACGAACTTCTTGTTTCTAGAAATATGGATTGTAATGCTTACTAGCCAGAGTCCCTAAGGTGCTTGGTTACTACATATTAGACTTTGGGAATATAGAGATTTCCAAGAGTCGCTGCCATGACAGCTTTGATGGTATGCATCCGATTTTCTGCTTGATCAAAGTGTCGTGCGTATTGACTGCGGAAGACTTCGTCCGTTACTTCCATTTCTTCTACGCCAAATTTTTCAGCTACTTGTTTACCGTAAATGGTATTGGTGTCGTGGAAGGCTGGCAAGCAGTGAAGGAAAATTAACTTGTCGTTTCCAGCTTTCTTCACCAACTCCATGTTGACTTGGTAAGGTTTGAGTAGGGCAACCCGCTCAGCAAATTTGTCTTCTTCACCCATAGATACCCAAACGTCAGTGTAGAGGACGTCAGCTCCTTTGACAGCTTCATCAGCATCTTCTGTAATCAGGATGTGGGCACCGCTTTCTTTTGCATATCCTTTTGCCAATTCTACGACCGATTGGTCAGGGAAGAGCTCTTTTGGAGAGAAGACATGTACATTGACTCCGAGAATCGCTCCCGTCACAAGGAGACTATTGGCAACGTTGTTGCGACCATCTCCACAGTAGACCAAGGTCAATCCTTCTAGATGACCAAAGTTTTCTTGTACTGTGAGGTAGTCGGCCAACATTTGAGTTGGGTGCCATTTGTCAGTTAATCCGTTCCAAACAGGAACGCCAGAATATTGAGCCAGTTCTTCTACCATATCCTGACTAAATCCACGAAATTCAATTCCGTCAAACATGCGCCCGAGAACTTTAGCGGTATCTTCAGTTGATTCTTTCTTGCCAAGTTGGATATCGTTGGCGCCTAGGTATTCAGGATGTGCACCTAGGTCAATGGCTGCTGTTGTAAAAGCGGCCCGGGTTCTAGTAGAAGTCTTTTCAAACAAGAGAGCAATGTTTTTGCCTGCTAGATAGCGGTGTTCGATATTGCGTTTTTTGAGGTCTTTCAAGTGGGCTGATAGACCGATAAGGTATTCGAGCTCTGCTCGGCTAAAATCTTTTTCTGCTAGAAAACTACGTCCTTGAAATAGGGAATGTGTCATGATAACCTCTTTCTAATACTTCGTCCTAAGGGACTTGGTCAAGTATAATCTGTCTATCTATCAGAAGGGTGAGGAAGTCAAATTTCTTCGCGTTCAAACGGCATAGACATGCAACGAGGTCCACCACGGCCACGTACCAATTCCCTTCCGCGAATCTTAATGAGGCGAAGACCGTATTCTTCCAGTTTCTTATTGGTAACGGTATTTCGTTCATAAACGACTACCACACCTGGTGCGATTGCAAGGGTGTTAGAACCGTCATTCCATTGTTCACGAGCAGCAGCAACGATGTTTCCGTCCCCACATGGGATGAGGGTTACCTTCTCAACACCGAGGTTTTGGGCAAGGAGTTCTGCTAGATCGCCTTTTTCTTCGACGATTTGCAATTCTTCATTTTCATAGGTCACAGAGAAGACTCGGAGGTTGCCTTGGATTTCTGGGTGGATAGTAAACTTATCGTAGTCCACCATAGTAAAGACAGTATCCAAGTGCATGAACTTACGGCTGTTTGAGAATTCAAAGGCCAATACTTTTTTGAAGCCAACATTTTTCTTGAAGATATTAACAAGCAGTTTTTCTATAGATGCCGCATCCGTCCGTTGAGAAATACCTACAGCTAGAACATCTTTAGAGAGAACAAGTTCATCGCCTCCTTCGATGCGTGTCGTTTCTTCACGATTGTAAATCAAATCAAGGCCACCGTAAACTGGGTGGTATTTAAAAATGTATTTACCGTAGAGGGTCTCGCGGTTACGGGTGTCGGCATACATATGGTTGAGCGATACAGCATGTCCGATAGTAGCAAATGGATCGCGAGTGAAGTAGAGGTTGGGCATAGGATCGATAGCAAATGGATAATCTGACTCAACTAAGTCGGTTAATCCTTTTGCTGATTCAGGGATTTCAGGGAGTTCTGTTTTTTGAACCCCTGCCATGGTTTTTTCGATCAATTCGAGATTGTCCTCTATGTCTTGGAGGAGCTTGCGAATTGCAATCTTAGTTTGGCGGCCACGGATGTTGGCTTCGTCTAAATATTCCTCGATGAATTGATCTCGGATTTCTGGAGTAGTCAATGATTCAGCAGCTAGTTGCTCTAGGTAAAGAACTTCGACTCCTTCGTCACGAAGTGCCTGAGCAAAAGCGTCGTGTTCACTCTGGGCGTCCGCTAAAAATGGGATGTCATCAAAGAGTAGCCTTTCGAGGTGGTCCGGCATTAAGTTTTCCAACTCTCTGCCCGGACGATGCAACATAACTTTTTTCAGTTTCCCAATTTCTGAGAATACCTGAATTGGATGTGAAGACATGTGGTTTCCTCCTTTAAAATTTTGCTTTGATACTTTTTTGATACCGCTTACATGTTCGTTATAACACAAACAATAATGCTTGTCAAGGACGAAAATATATAGAAAATTTCGACAAAACATAGTTTTTATAGTGTTTTATGTTAATATGCAGTAGGGGATAGAAAACAAAGATAAAATGGATATACATACAATAAAACGAATAGAAAAATTTTTAAAATTTTATATTAAATTTTATGATTTGAGATGAAAAAATTACTTTCATATATAGAATTAATAAGGGATTCGGCTGAGGTTGTAATTGAAAGAATGATGGTAAATTATATGAAATTTATCTGAAAAGCCTTTCTTCTGGAAAGTATAAAATGTATATTGTACAAATTATAGAATCTTTTCTGAGTATTTAGGGAGACAGCCTTATCTTATTGACGCTACCTAGATTTTTTGTTATAGTCAACGAGATAACAACTAGGAAGAATGGGTTATTCACAAGCTGTGGATAAGTCTGGGGAGAGCAGGACATTCAGTTAGTAAGCTAGAGGTATCTTGAGAATAGTACCGGCAACTAGTAACGAGCTAGTTTTCTAGTAGAAATCGTAGAGCAGTAGGGATTTGAGCAGGCTGCCTGAGGGTGACAGTTTCAAAGTCTAAGAGTTGGAGTTTGAAAAAGCTAATTTTTAGGCAGGTTTTCTTATCCACAACCTGTGGATAACTTTGGGAACAAGAGAAATAATCAGAGAAAGAGATGTGAGATGATGACGAAAATAAAACCGCATGGACCATTACCAAGTCAGGCCCAGCTAGCTTATCTGGGAGATGAACTAGCTGCCTTCATCCATTTTGGCCCCAATACCTTTTATGACCAGGAATGGGGAACAGGTCAGGAGGAGCCTGAACGCTTTAACCCGACCAAGTTGGATACGCGTGAATGGGTTCGAGTGCTCAAAGAAACAGGTTTTAAAAAACTGATTTTGGTGGTCAAGCACCACGATGGCTTTGTGCTCTACCCGACAGCATACACAGACTATTCGGTCAAGGCTAGTCCTTGGAGGAAAGGAGCGGGGGACTTGCTCCTTGAAGTTTCCCAAGCTGCAACTGAGTTTGACATGGATTTGGGAGTGTATTTGTCTCCTTGGGATGCTCACAGTCCCCTCTATCACGTGGACCGAGAAGCGGACTACAATGCCTATTATCTGGCTCAATTGAAGGAAATTTTGTCAAACCCTGCCTATGGGAATGCCGGTAAGTTCTCTGAGGTGTGGATGGATGGTGCTCGAGGCGAAGGGGCCCAGAAAGTCAACTATGAGTTTGAGACCTGGTTTGAAACCATTCGTGACTTGCAGGGCGATTGTTTGATTTTCTCAACGGAGGGAACTAGTATTCGCTGGATTGGCAATGAACGGGGCTATGCAGGGGATCCCTTGTGGCAGAAAGTCAAGCCCGATCAGTTGGGGACAGAGGCTGCATTAGATTATTTACAGCACGGTGATCCCTCGGGTACGTTGTTTTCAATCGGTGAGGCGGATGTATCCCTTCGGCCGGGTTGGTTTTACCATGAGGATCAGGATCCCAAGTCTCTTGAGGAATTGGTCGAAATCTACTTTCACTCGGTAGGGCGGGGAACTCCACTCTTGCTTAATATCCCACCGAATCAAGATGGGCTATTTGATGCAAAGGATATTGAATGCCTTTATGAATTTGCGGCTTATCGCAATGAGCTCTATAAAGAAGATTTGGCTCTGGGAGCTGCGGTATCTGGTCCTACTCTCTCCGCAGACTTTGCCTGTCACCATCTGACAGACGGCTTTGAGACCAGCTCTTGGGCAAGCGATGCAGACTTGCCAATCCATTTAGAACTCGACTTAGGGTCACCTAAAACTTTTGATGTAATTGAGTTAAGAGAAGATTTGAAGCTAGGGCAACGAATCGCTGCTTTTCATGTGCAAGTAGAGGTGGATGGTGTCTGGCAGGAATTTGGCATGGGCTTTACAGTTGGTCATAAGCGTCTCCTGCGAGGTCCGCTAGTAGAGGCTCAGAAGATACGTGTGATCATTACAGAGGCACAGGCTTTGCCTTTGTTGACCAAGATTTCACTCTATAAAACACCTAGCTTGTCAAAAAAAGAAGCTATTCAGCAACTAGAGTTTTCAGAAAAAAGTCTAGCTGTGACCAAGGGAGAAAATGTCCACTTTACAGTGAAGCGCATAGAATCTAGCAGTCCTTTAGAAGCTAAGATTTCGATTCAACCAGGGACGGGTGTGCATGGTGTCGCTTATCAGGATGAGATTCAAGTTATTGAGTTTCAAGCTGACGAGACTGAAAAAAGATTGACGCTTCCAACCTTGTATTATACAGGAGATAAAACCTTGGATTTCTATCTGAACCTAACGGCGGGTGGTCAGCTTGTAGATCAACTTCAAGTCCAAGTTTCATAAAAAAACCTTTGCGCGATGCAAAGGTTCTTTTGGTTATGAGTGATTTGGTAGCCAGCTGAGGGTAAAGGTCAGTTGCTCAGCTTTCAAGAGGTCTTGGTGTTGGATGCTAGATACAGAGGTCTTGTCCAATCGACACTCTTTGACAAAGTTAAAATGGCTGTAGTTTTGCTCAGCGTGGATATCTAACCATTTATTTTCCTTAGCTAGATAGACACGCAGATGGTCAAAGAGAGGGATTCCGAGGTCGTAGCTTGGTTTGCCTGGACAGGTCGGGTAGAATCCAAGAGCCGACCAGATGTACCAAGCAGAGAGACTACCGTTGTCCTCATCGCCAGGATAGGCTTTCCAACTTGGGTGAAAGGCTTTCTGACGTATCGACTTGATGAGAAGAGCAGTGTAGTCAGGGTAGTCACTGTAGCGGAAGAGATAAGGGATGTGGAAACTCGGTTGGTTGGAAATGGCGACTTGTCCAAAGGGAGCAGTAGCCATCTCGCTCATCTCGTGAATCTCATAACCATAGCCAGTCGTTTCAAAGAGAGGAGCATCTTGACAGGCTTTCAAAAGGTAGCGGCTAAAGACTTCTTTTCCACCCATCAGTTGGATTAAGCCAGGGATGTCGTGTAGAACGCCCAAAGTCGCTTGAATGGTAGAACATTCGGCGTAGTCTCGTCCCCAACTGTAAGGAGAGAAGTCAGGACGGAAGTTGCCTTGGCTATCTCGCGCTCGCATGTAACCCGTCACAGTGTCAAAGAGATGGCGGTAATTTTGTGACGAAGTTCTATAAGTTTTCGCGATGTCATTCTGACCTAGTTTTTCGGCACAGCTGGCGATACAAAAGTCGCTATAGGCATAGTCAAGGGTGTGACTGACACTTTCGTGGTGGTCGGTAGAGAGATAACCTAATTCTTGGTATTGTGCCAAACCGTGACGACCATTGATACCGAGAGGGTCGGACTTAGTGGCTGTCTCCAGCATGGCTTGGAGGAGTTCTTCTTCTAGGTCGGGGGTCATGTCCTTGCAGGCGCTATCTGCGATAATGCCATCTAGCAGGGTACCAGGCATCATGCCACGTTCATCTGGTGCCAGCCATTTTGGCAGGAAACCAGTATCGCGGTAGCTATTGAGAAAACCTTCTAGAAAGCGATGATAGTGTTCCGGTACGATAAGAGCAAAGAGGGGGAAGGTGGTGCGGAAGGTATCCCAGAAACCATTGTTGCTAAAGAGGACACCAGGCTTGACACTACTAGTAGACAAATCCATGTGGATCTTCTGCCCTGACTCGTTAACCTCATAAAATGTCTGTGGGAAGAGGAAGAGTCTGTAGAGGCAGTGATCAAAGAAGGTTCGGTCAGCCTCTCCTGTCTTCACGATATCAAAACGGTGGAGGAGATTTTCCCAGTTTGCTTGGGCATTTGCTTTACAGCTATCAAAGTCCGTTTGAGGTAGATTAAGCAGCGCTTGAGAAGGAGAGATGAAAGAAGTTGCTAGCTGGATTTCAGCATGATTATCTGTCAGGTCAATTCGCCAGTCTCCACCTTCTTGGTTGACAGCAAGAATATCCGTATTTATTTGTAGGGCGGTGAAGAGTATCAGTGGATTTTTATTGGTCTCTGTTTTTCCTTCTTGTCTGAGGGCCAGAGTCCGCTTATCTACCTGCTCAATTGTTAAATCATCTACTGCGTGAAGATAGAGGGAGAGGGCTTTGCCTTGCTTTTGCTCCAAACGAATAGAAGCGCCGTAGCATGTCGGTGTGAGCTGGGTTTCAATCTGATAGCGCAGAGAAAAGAGTTTCAAATAGTGAGGCTGGAAGCAAACTTTATCTATATCATAAGAAGACTGGCGGTGAAAGAGACTGTTTCCCCCAGGCTGACCTGTGACAGGTGTCAGAAGGAGCCATGAGTAGTCCCCAATCCAAGGGCTGGGCTGGTGGGTTAAGCGAATCCCCTGAAAGATGGGCAGATGCGGATCGAAGAACCAAGCTCCCTCCTGGTCACTGGTCTGGGGCACAAAATAATTCATCCCAAAAGGAACGCCCGTGTAAGGCAGGGTGTTTCCTCGAGAAAAGGCATGCTTGCTAGCAGTCCCAAAGCGGGTATCGATGGTTTCGAGTAGTGGTTTCATAGTCTTTCCTTTAGCTGTTTTCCTACATTATATCAGAAAAATGAGGCCTTTAGATATGGGGTTCGAAAGTAAGCAATTTTGTAGAAAAATGACTATCATTTGTGTATGTATTTTCTGTCTCAAAAACTATATACTGAACATGAAACTTGTTTGAAAGAGGAAACTGCACGATGATTTATTCGAAAGAAATTGTTAGAGAATGGCTGGATGAAGTAGCAGAGCGGGCTAAGGACCATCCGGAGTGGGTGGATGTCTTTGAGCGTTGCTATACAGACACCTTGGACAATACAGTTGAAATCTTAGAAGATGATTCAACTTTTGTGCTCACAGGAGACATTCCCGCCATGTGGCTTCGGGATTCGACTGCCCAACTCAGACCCTACCTTCATGTGGCTAAAAGAGATTCTCTCTTACGTCAGACCATTGCAGGTTTGGTAAAGCGTCAGATGACCTTGGTACTCAAGGATCCTTATGCCAATTCCTTTAACATTGAGGAAAACTGGAAAGGCCACCACGAGACTGACCACACCGACCTTAACGGTTGGATTTGGGAACGCAAGTACGAGGTGGATTCGCTTTGCTATCCTTTGCAGCTGGCTTATCTCCTTTGGAAAGATACTGGAGAGACCAGTCAGTTTGATGAGACTTTTGTCGCAGCGACCAAGGAAATCCTTCACCTCTGGACAGTGGAACAAGACCACAAGAATTCACCTTATCGTTTTGTCCGTGATACAGACCGTAAGGAAGATACTCTGGTAAATGATGGCTTTGGACCTGACTTTGCCGTGACAGGAATGACCTGGTCAGCCTTCCGACCGAGTGATGACTGCTGCCAGTATAGCTACTTGATTCCGTCCAATATGTTTGCTGTAGTAGTCTTGGGTTACGTGCAAGAAATCTTTGCAGAACTAGATCTAGCTGATAGCCAAAACATCATGGCAGACGCTGAGCGTCTCCAGTCTGAAATCCAAGAAGGCATCGAAAATTACGCTTACACAACTAACAGCAAGGGTGAAAAGATTTACGCCTTTGAAGTGGATGGTCTAGGAAATGCTAGCATCATGGATGATCCAAACGTACCAAGTTTGTTGGCTGCGCCTTATCTGGGCTACTGCGACATTGACGATGAGGTTTACCAAGCAACTCGTCGGACCATTCTGAGCCCTGAAAATCCATACTTCTACCAAGGAGAATACGCTAGCGGTCTCGGAAGTTCTCATACCTTCTATCGCTATATCTGGCCCATTGCCCTTTCTATCCAAGGCTTGACAACAAGAGATAAGGCAGAGAAGAAATTCTTGCTCGATCAGCTCGTTGCCTGCGATGGTGGCACAGGTGTTATGCACGAAAGCTTCCACGTGGATGACCCAACGCTCTACTCACGTGAATGGTTTTCTTGGGCCAACATGATGTTCTGTGAATTAGTCTTGGATTACCTGGATATTCGTTAAGGAGCGCGCTTTAGTTTCACTGATTCGTGTCAGAATCACACCTTTACATTTAAAACGTTAAAATTTAAATTTAGAATGAGGTTTTACTTCATGGAAAATGTTGTTGTACATATTATCTCACATAGTCACTGGGACCGTGAGTGGTATCTACCTTTTGAAAGCCACCGTATGCAGTTGGTGGAATTATTTGACAATCTTTTTGATCTTTTTGAAAATGACCCTGAGTTCAAGAGCTTCCACTTGGATGGACAAACTATTGTCCTAGATGACTACTTGGAAATTCGCCCTGAAAATCGCGACAAAGTCCAAGGTTACATCGACCAAGGCAAACTCAAAATTGGTCCCTTTTACATCTTACAGGATGACTACTTGATTTCCAGCGAAGCCAATGTTCGCAATACCTTGATAGGTCAAGCAGAATGTGCAAAATGGGGCAAATCAACCCAGGTTGGTTACTTCCCAGATACCTTTGGAAATATGGGGCAGGCTCCTCAAATCCTTCAAAAATCAGGCATTCACGTGGCAGCCTTTGGCCGTGGTGTCAAGCCGATTGGATTTGACAACCAAGTCCTCGAAGATGAGCAGTTCACTTCCCAGTTTTCAGAAATGTACTGGCAGGGTGCAGACGGAAGTCGTGTCCTCGGTATTCTCTTTGCCAACTGGTACAGTAATGGAAATGAAATTCCAGTTGATAAAGACGAGGCCTTGACCTTCTGGAAACAAAAATTGGCAGACGTGCGTGACTACGCTTCGACCAACCAATGGTTGATGATGAACGGCTGTGACCACCAACCTGTACAGCGCAATCTGAGTGAAGCCATTCGTGTGGCCAATGAACTCTTCCCAGATGTGACTTTTGTGCATAGTTCCTTTGATGACTATGTCCATGCAGTAGAAAGTGCTTTGCCAGAGCAGTTATCAACGGTTACAGGTGAGTTGACAAGTCAGGAAACAGATGGATGGTACACACTTGCCAACACTTCTTCATCACGCATTTACCTCAAACAAGCCTTCCAAGAAAATAGCAACCTGCTAGAACAAGTGGTGGAACCATTGACTGTCATCACTGGCGGCCACAACCACAAGGACCAGTTGACCTATGCTTGGAAAGTGCTTCTACAAAATGCGCCGCATGACAGCATCTGTGGCTGTAGTGTGGACGAGGTTCACCGTGAGATGGAGACACGTTTTGCCAAGGTCAGTCAAGTCGGAAACTTTGTTAAGACCAACCTTCTCAACGAATGGAAGGGTAAAATTGCAACCCACGAAGCCCAAAGCGACCATCTCTTTACGGTTATCAATACAGGCTTGCATGACAAGGTTGATACGGTCAGCACAGTGATTGATGTGGCGACTTGTGATTTCAAAGAATTGCACCCAACAGAAGGCTATAAGAAGATGGCAGCCTTGACCTTGCCAAACTACCGTGTCGAAGACTTGGAAGGACATGCTGTAGAAGCGAAAATCGAAGATCTGGGAGCTAATTTTGAGTATGATTTGCCAAAAGACAAGTTCCGTCAGGCTCGTATCGCTCGACAAGTGCGCGTGACAGTGCCTGTTCATCTGGCACCACTTTCTTGGACAACCTTCCAATTGCTTGAAGGAGAACAAGAACACCGTGACGGTATTTACCAAAACGGAGTGATTGATACGCCTTTTGTAACGGTAAGTGTGGATGAGAATATCACAGTCTATGACAAGACAACTCATGAAGCTTATGAAGATGTTATTCGCTTTGAAGACCGTGGTGACATTGGAAATGAGTACATCTACTTCCAACCAAAAGGAACAGAGCCTATCTACGCAGAACTCAAAGGCTGTGAAGTCTTGGAAAATACAGCTCGTTTTGCCAAGATCTTGCTCAAGCATGAATTGACAATTCCAGTAAGTGCAGACGAAAAACTGGATGCAGAACAAAGAGGCATCATCGAGTTTATGACGCGTGAAGCTGGGCGCTCAGAAGAATTGACAACCCTTCCTCTGGAAACAGAGATGACCGTCTTTGTTGATAATCCACAAATACGTTTCAAGACTCGCTTTACTAACACAGCCAAGGATCACCGTATCCGTCTCTTGATCAAGACTCATAATACGCGTCCAAGCAATGATTCGGAAAGCATCTATGAGGTGGTGACACGACCAAACAAACCAGCTGCTTCTTGGGAAAATCCTGAAAATCCACAACACCAACAAGCCTTTGTCAGCCTTTATGATGATGAAAAAGGGGTGACGGTGGCTAATAAAGGACTGCACGAGTATGAAATCCTTGGCGACGATACCATTGCAGTGACCATCCTTCGTGCCTCAGGTGAGCTAGGTGACTGGGGTTACTTCCCGACACCAGAGGCTCAGTGCTTGCGTGAGTTTGAAGTCGAGTTTGCTCTCGAATGCCACCAAGCACAAGAACGCTTCTCAGCCTTCCGTCGTGCTAAAGCCTTCCAAACACCATTCACTAGTCTTCAGGTTGCTAAACAAGAAGGAAGTGTTGCTGCGACTGGTAGCCTCTTGAGTCATGCGGCACTCAGCTTACCACAAGTTTGCCCAACAGCCTTTAAAGTGGCTGAAAATGAAGAGGGATATGTCCTCCGTTACTACAATATGAGTCAAGAAAATGTGCGCATATCAGAACACCAACAAACCATTTTGGACTTACTTGAGCGACCATATCCAGTTCATTCAGGACTATTAGCGCCACAAGAAATTCGTACAGAATTGATTAAAAAAGAAGAAATTTAATAGTTATAAAGTGTTCTATAACGAATACTATGAGACAGAAAGGAGGGGCGAAAGAGTAAGGATAAACTACTGATTCGCCCCTTTTTGGTGAAAATATGACCATTGCAACCATTGATATTGGAGGGACTGGGATTAAGTTTGCCAGTCTGACTCCTGATGGAAAAATACTAGATAAGACAAGTACACCGACACCAGAAACCCTAGAAGATTTACTGACTTGGCTAGACCAACGCTTGGCAGAACAAGATTATAAGGGCATTGCTATGAGCGTTCCAGGCGCGGTCAATCAAGAAACAGGTGTGATTGAGGGCATTAGTGCCGTGCCTTACATCCATGGCTTTTCTTGGTATGAAGCTCTTGCACATCATCAACTCCCTGTCCATCTAGAAAATGATGCCAACTGTGTTGGACTTAGTGAACTGTTGGCTCACCCAGAGATTGAAAATGCGGCCTGTGTCGTGATTGGGACAGGAATTGGTGGCGCCATGATTATCAATGGCAAACTTCACCGAGGTCGACACGGCTTGGGAGGAGAGTTTGGCTACATGACAACCATTGCACCAGCAGAAAAGCTCAACAACTGGTCGCAACTAGCATCAACTGGCAACATGGTACGATACGTGATTGAAAAAACTGGTCAGAGTGACTGGGACGGTCGCAAGATCTACCAAGAGGCTGCAGCTGGAAATGCCCTTTGCCAAGAAGCCATTGAGCGCATGAACCGCAATCTGGCGCAAGGTTTGCTTAATATTCAGTATCTCATCGATCCAGATGTCATCAGTCTGGGGGGTTCTATCAGTCAAAATCCAGACTTCATTCAAGGTGTCAAGAAGGCTGTCGATGAATTTGTCGAGACTTATGAAGAATACACGGTCGCACCTGTTATCCAAGCCTGCACCTATCACGCAGACGCCAATCTCTACGGTGCCCTTGTCAACTGGCTACAGGAGGAAAAGCAATGGTAATTTTTACTGGACTTAGTTCCAAACAAGAGCAAGCATTAGAGTTGCTTAAAAAGCATATTTCGCTAGCAGATGTAGAGGTAGCAGTCGCTCAGTCTGACCAAGCCTCTATCTCTATCAAGGGTGAAAGCGGACACTACCAACTAACCTATCGCAAACCCCATCAACTTTACCGCGCCTTGTCCTTGTTGGCAACAGCTCTAGTAGAAGGGGATAAGGTAGAGATTGAAGAAAAGGCTGCGTATGAAGAGTTGGCCTACATGGCAGACTGTTCGCGAAATGCAGTACTAAATGTGGCTTCTGCCAAACAGATGATTGAAGTCTTGGCTCTCATGGGCTACTCAACCTTTGAGCTTTACATGGAAGATACTTATCAGATTGAAGGACAACCTTACTTTGGTTATTTCCGTGGTGCCTACTCGGCTGAGGAGTTGCAGGAAATAGAAGCCTACGCCCAGCAGTTTGACATGACCTTTGTGCCTTGTATCCAGACCTTGGCCCACTTGTCGGCCTTCGTTAAATGGGGTGTCAAGGAAGTGCAAGAACTCCGTGATGTAGAGGACATTCTCCTTATTGGCGAAGAAAAGGTTTATGATTTGATTGATGGCATGTTTGCCACTCTATCTAAACTGCAGACACGCAAGGTCAATATCGGGATGGACGAAGCTCACTTGGTTGGTTTGGGGCGCTACCTCATTTTGAACGGCGTTGTAGATCGTAGTCTCCTCATGTGTCAACACTTGGAGCGCGTGCTGGATATTGCCGATAAGTATGGTTTCCACTGCCAGATGTGGAGTGACATGTTCTTCAAACTCATGTCAGCAGATGGCCAGTACGACCGTGATGTGGAAATTCCCGAGGAAACTCGTGTCTACCTAGACCGTCTTAAAGACCGTGTAACCTTGGTTTACTGGGATTATTACCAAGATAGCGAAGAAAAGTACAATCGTAATTTCCGTAATCACCACAAGATTAGCCAGGATATCGCCTTTGCAGGTGGTGCTTGGAAATGGATTGGTTTTACACCACACAACCATTTCAGTCGTCTCATCGCAGTCGAAGCTAACAAAGCTTGCCGTGCCAATCAAATCAAAGAAGTCATTGTGACTGGTTGGGGAGATAATGGGGGTGAAACAGCCCAATTCTCTATCCTACCTAGTTTGCAAATCTGGGCTGAACTCAGCTACCGCAATGACCTAGACCGTTTGTCTGCACACTTCAAGACCAATACGGGTCTATCGGTTGAGGACTTTATGCAGATTGACCTAGCTAATCTCTTTCCAGACCTACCAGGCAATCTCAGCGGGATCAATCCCAACCGTTATGTCTTTTATCAGGATGTTCTCTGTCCGATTCTTGATCAACACATGACACCTGAACAGGACAAACCACACTTCGCTCAGGCTGCGGAGACCCTTGCTGACATTAAAGAAAAAGCTAGGAACTATGCCTATCTCTTTGAAACTCAGGCTCAGTTGAATGCTATTTTAAGTAGTAAGGTTGATGTTGGACGACGCATTCGTGAAACTTATAAAGTCGGTGACAAAGTCAGCTTGCAGCAAATCGCCAGACAAGAATTACCAAAACTCAGAAGCGAGATTGAAAACTTTCATGCCCTCTTTAGCCACCAATGGTTGAAAGAAAACAAGGTCTTTGGTTTGGATACGGTTGATATCCGTATGGGCGGACTCTTACAAAGGATCAAGCGAGCAGAGAGTCGTATCGAGGCTTATCTGGCAGGTCAGATTGATCGCATCGAAGAATTAGAAGTTGAAATCCTTCCATTTAATGATTTTTATGGAGACAAGGACTTTGCAGCCACAACAGCCAACCAGTGGCACACCATTGCGACCGCATCGACGATTTATACGACTTAAAAAACACCCTGCCCGTGGAAAAAGGTTTCTCGTGAAACCTATTTCTTATAAAAAACTTCTCCACATAAAATAATTTGTGGAGTTTTTTCTATAATTAGTAGTTTAAACTATTCTTAAAATAAGAGTATACTAATTATGTAATCGTTATCAAACCTAAAAATTCGATGAAATCAGTTTTTAGGAATAAAAAGGGAGGAAATTATGAAAAAGTTTTCAAAGACCTTGAGAGATAACTGGATCTTTCTCTTGATGGTTTTACCAGGGGCACTCTGGTTGATTCTATTCTTTTACATTCCAGTATTTGGGAATGTGGTTGCCTTTAAAGACTACCATATGACCAGTAATGGTTTCATAGATAGTATTGTGAATAGTAAATGGGTCGGGTTAGATAATTTCAGATTCTTGTTTAGTTCAAAAGATGCCTTTATCATCACTCGAAATACCGTTCTCTACAATCTCGGGTTTATCTTTATCGGTTTGATTGTATCAGTAGGGATTGCCATCATCCTCAGCGAGCTCCGCTCTAAGAGAATGGTTAAAATCTTCCAAACATCTATGTTGTTCCCTTACTTCCTGTCATGGGTTATCATCAGTTTCTTTACAGATGCTTTCCTAAACATTGACAAAGGGGTCTTCAACCATTTCCTAACATCCATTGGCATGAAGGAAGTCAACTTCTACGCTGACTTAGGCATTTGGCCATACCTTCTCCTTTTCCTAGGTATTTGGAAAGGCTTTGGATATAGCAGTGTCATGTACTATGCGACTATCATGGGAATTGACCCTACCTACTACGAAGCAGCAACAGTGGACGGGGCTAGCAAGTGGCAACGTATTCGCAACGTAACCATTCCTCAGTTGACTCCACTTGTGACAGTCTTGACCATCCTTGCAGTCGGAAATATCTTCCGTGCAGACTTCGGTCTCTTCTATCAAATCCCACACAATGCTGGTCAGCTTTACAATGTAACCAACGTTTTGGACGTATATGTCTTTAATGGTTTGACTCAGACAGCAGATATCGGTATGGCTTCAGCAGCTGGTCTTTACCAATCAGTAGTCGGTTTGATTCTGGTTATCCTATCAAACTTGCTTGCAAGACGAGTCGATCCAAACTCCGCTTTGTTCTAGAAAGGAGGAGAATATGGCAGAAAAGAAAATTAAAAAAGAAAAAATCGATAATGTCGGCATTCACTCCTTCAGTAAGAAAGCAGATATCTTCTTTAGTATTATCTCTGGTTTGATTGCTCTTTCTTGTATCTTGCCCTTTATCTTCGTTATCATCATTTCGGTGACAGATGAAAAGAGCATCCTCCAGTATGGATATAGCTTTTTCCCTTCGAAGTTCGGTGTAGATGGATTCCAGTTCCTAGCTCAGTTTAAAGATAAGATCCTCCAAGCGCTCTTTATCTCAGTTTTTGTAACCGTAGTCGGAACAGTGACCAACGTCTTCATTACAACCACTTATGCCTACGCCATCTCACGTACAACCTTTAAGTACCGCAGATTCTTCACGATCTTCGCTCTTCTTAGTATGTTGTTCAATGCTGGTTTGGTACCAGGCTATATCGTGGTCACTCGCCTGCTTCAACTTGGTGATACCGTTTGGGCCTTGATTGTTCCAATGCTTCTCTCACCATTCAACATCATCTTGATGCGTTCCTTCTTCAAGAAGACCATTCCAGAAGCCATTCTCGAATCTGCTCGTATCGATGGTGCCAGTGAAGCTCGGATCTTCTTCCAAATCTGTTTGCCATTGTCACTTCCAGGTATCGCAACCATCACGCTTTTGACAGCTCTTGGTTTCTGGAACGACTGGTTTAACGCCCTTCTTTACATCAAGAGTGACAACTTGTATCCATTACAGTATTTGCTCATGCAAATCCAACAAAATATGGACTACATCGCAAAAGCAGTCGGCCTATCTGGCCAACTGGGAGTCGCTCTACCGAAAGAAACAGGTCGTATGGCCATGGTTGTTGTTGCAACCCTTCCAATCGCGATTCTGTATCCATTCTTCCAACGCTACTTTGTTAAAGGTTTGACCATCGGTGGTGTGAAAGAATAGGACTTACTGAGAAACATCGTTTCTCCCTTCCCAACTTCATCTTAGTGGCTGAAGTTAAAATCATTAAATCGTTTATAAGTTTAAAAATAAAAAAAGGAGTTTTTATCATGAAAAACTGGAAAAAATATGCTTTTGCATCTGCTAGCGTAGTAGCTTTGGCTGCAAGTCTTGCTGCTTGTGGAAACCTTTCAGGTAACAACAAAAAAGCTGCTGACTCAGGATCAGGAGAAAAACCTGTTATTAAAATGTACCAAATCGGTGACAAACCAGACAACTTGGATGAATTGCTAGAAAATGCAAACAAAATCATCGAAGAAAAAGTTGGTGCTAAATTGGATATCCAATACCTTGGATGGGGTGACTACAGCAAGAAAATGTCCGTTATCACATCATCTGGTGAAAACTATGATATCGCCTTTGCAGATAACTATGTTGTAAATGCTCAAAAAGGTGCTTACGCTGACTTGACTGATTTATACAAGAAAGAAGGAGCAGAGCTTTACAAAGCACTTGACCCAGCTTACATCAAAGGGAACACTGTAAATGGTAAGATCTATGCTGTTCCAGTTGCAGCTAACGTTGCATCATCTCAAAACTTTGCCTTCAACGGTGCCCTTCTTGAAAAATATGGTATTGACATTTCAGGTGTCACTTCATACGAAACACTTGAACCAGTCTTGAAACAAATCAAAGAAAAAGCTCCAGATGTAGTACCATTTGCGGTTACGAAGAACTTTATCCCATCCGATAACTTTGACTACCCAGTACCAAATGGACTTCCATTCGTTATCGACCTTGAAGGGGACACTACTAAGATCGTAAACCGTTACGAAGTACCTCGTTTCAAAGAACACTTGAAGACTCTTCACAAATTCTATGAAGCTGGATACATTCCAAAAGACGTAGCAACAAGCGACACTTCATTTGACCTTCAACAAGATACTTGGTTCGTTCGTGAAGAAACAGTAGGACCAGCTGACTACGGTAACAGCTTGCTCTCACGTGTTGCGAACAAAGACATCCAAATTAAACCAATCACTAACTTTATCAAGAAAAACCAAACAACACAAGTTGCCAACTTTGTTATCTCAAACAACTCTAAGAACAAAGAAAAATCAATGGAAGTGTTGAACCTCTTGAACACGAACCCAGAACTCTTGAACGGTCTTGTTTACGGTCCAGAAGGCAAGAACTGGGAAAAAATTCAAGGTAAAGAAAACCGTGTACGCGTCCTTGATGGCTACAAAGGAAATACTCACATGGGTGGATGGAACACTGGTAACAACTGGATTCTTTACATCAACGAAAACGTTACAGACCAACAAATCGAAGATTCTAAGAAACAATTGGCAGAAGCTAAAGAATCTCCAGCACTTGGATTCATCTTTAACACTGACAATGTGAAATCTGAAATCTCAGCAATTTCTAACACAATGCAACAATTCGATACAGCTATCAACACTGGTACTGTAGACCCAGATAAAGCTATTCCAGAATTGATGGAAAAATTGAAATCTGAAGGTGCCTATGAAAAAGTATTGAACGAAATGCAAAAACAATACGACGAATTCTTGAAAAACAAAAAATCATAAGAACGATTGATTTCGTGTATTCATTCCTAATTCCTAAAAATGTGATCACTGCCTTCCTTAGTTCTCTAGGGGAGGTAGTGATTTTTAGGATGTAAAAATGAAAACAGTGGTTCTGAGGGTTTATACGATGTGATACACATACATCTATAGAGGATTTATTATGAAAAAATATCGCCTTCTTTTCAAAATGAGTGCTGTCTTCTCTTACCTATTTTTCGTATTTGGCCTTTCTCAGCTGACGCTTATTGTCCAAAACTATTGGCAATTTTCTTCCCAGATAGGCAATTTCTTCTGGATTCAAAATATCTTGAGTTTGCTATTTATCGGAGTCATGATTTGGATTCTGGTTAAGACAGGCCATGGTTATCTCTTTCGCATTCCAAGAAAAAAATGGCTTTGGTATTCGATTTTGACAGTATTAGTGGTAGTGCTCCAGATCTCTTTTAACGTTCAGACAGCTAAACATGTTCAGTCAACTGCTGAAGGTTGGGCTGTATTGATTGGTTATAGTGGGACTAACTTTGCAGAGCTAGGTATCTATATAGCCCTGTTCTTTCTGATTCCACTGATGGAAGAGTTAATCTATAGAGGATTACTGCAACACGCCTTTTTTAAAGATTCGCGATTTGGCCTTGATTTGCTTCTTCCTTCCATTTTGTTTGCTCTCCCTCATTTTTCAAGTCTGCCTAGTCTGTTAGATATTTTTGTTTTTACAACATCTGGAATCATCTTTGCTGGTTTGACCCGCTATACCAAGAGCATTTATCCATCCTATGCGGTGCATGTGATCAATAATATTGTAGCGACCTTGCCATTTTTGCTGACTTTTTTACACAGGGTGTTTGGGTAAAATACTGGTACGAGAGTTAGGAACTATAGTTTTTCAATTTATAAGCGAATTTCAGGAGGGAAATGAGTATGACACCATTAAAATGGTTCGCTGGAGGAAGCGAAAGGCGTTGTGAAGCCATGACCATCATTGATTATCTATTGGAAGATATAAAGGCTGCGCCTCAACTTACTCCCTTGAAAAATCAGCTAGTGATTTATAAAAAACGATTAAAGGACGATGGAACCTCTACTCCATTTATTCTGAGCCAAATGAATGTTGACATCTCACGTGTGTTGATTGATAACAAGCTAAGTTTGTCAGAAAGTCAAGCTAAGCAAGTCAAAAAATTGAGAGAATTATCTGCGATTCGCTATGGTTACTGATGAAGTGCAGGGGTAGGACTCTTTCTACAATTTCCGGTCAAATAAATTGCATTCGTTTTCTCAAGTGGGTATACTAGAATAGTTGAATGAAAAATTCTGAAAATTTAAGAATAGAAAAGAGAACAAATCTTATGGCAAAAGATATTCGTGTCTTACTTTACTACCTTTATACTCCAATTGAAAACGCAGAGCAATTTGCGGCAGACCACTTGGCTTTCTGTAAATCAATCGGCCTTAAAGGCCGTATCCTAGTCGCTGACGAGGGAATTAACGGTACCGTTTCAGGTGACTACGAAACAACTCAAAAATACATGGACTACGTTCACAGCCTCCCAGGCATGGAGGACCTCTGGTTCAAGATTGACGAAGAAAATGAACAAGCCTTCAAGAAGATGTTTGTTCGCTACAAGAAAGAAATTGTCCACCTTGGTTTGGAAGACAATGACTTTGACAACGACATCAACCCACTTGAAACAACAGGTGCTTACTTGTCTCCAAAAGAGTTCAAAGAAGCCCTTCTTGACGAAGATACCGTTGTCCTTGACACACGTAACGATTATGAGTACGACCTAGGACACTTCCGTGGGGCTATCCGCCCAGACATCCGCAACTTCCGTGAGTTGCCACAATGGGTTCGTGATAATAAAGAAAAATTCATGGACAAGCGTGTCGTAGTTTACTGTACAGGTGGGGTTCGCTGTGAGAAATTCTCAGGCTGGATGGTCCGTGAAGGCTACAAAGATGTCGGCCAATTGCACGGAGGAATCGCAACTTACGGTAAAGACCCAGAAGTTCAAGGCGAGCTTTGGGATGGGAAAATGTACGTCTTTGACGAGCGTATCGCCGTCGATGTCAACCATGTCAACCCAACCATCGTAGGGAAAGACTGGTTTGATGGAACACCATGTGAACGTTATGTCAACTGTGGAAATCCCTTCTGTAACCGTCGTATCCTAACATCAGAAGAAAATGAAGACAAGTACCTCCGTGGATGCTCACACGAGTGTCGTGTTCACCCACGCAACCGCTATGTTTTAGAAAATGAATTGACACAAGCAGAAGTGATCGAGCGCCTAGCAGCTATCGGTGAAAGCTTGGATCAAGTCGCTACTGTATAAAGCAAACAGCCCTTAGGGGCTGTTTTTCTATGCTTTTTATCTAAAAATCTAAAATTTGTTTCTGTATCTTTCAGGAAAATAGGGTATACTATGTGTAAACGATTTCAAAGGAGACCAATTATGGCGAAAACATTTTTTATCCCAAATAAAGAAAGCATTCTAGGACAACAGGAGGTCTTGACTGCCAAGTCCATCTTGGCCTTGGTGGAGGGCTTGGAGTCGCATAGTTATGATGCGGTCTATCTCCGTCAGCCCCTCAATCGTCTCGAGTACGTGGAGTGTGGGATTGTAGGTCAGTCACAATTTCTCTTCAAGGTGAACTATGCGGATAGTCGAAAAGGCTATCAAGTGGTGATTCCAGACTTCCTTACTAGAGCGGACTGGGAGATTGTAGAAGCTCTTCTCCAAGCCCTATCGAACAAGTTGGAGCGAGTGGTAGAAGGGCTAGAAGGCTTTGAGTTTGAAGCTTATTTCCGACAAACAGTCAAGCATTATCTAGCGGATAAGGCGGTTCGTCTAGTATACTGCCAAGGGCTCTTGTCCCCTATCTATCTCAACAAGGAATACCTCGAGAGCTTTTTGGCTGAGGATGGATTGGCACGTTTTGAAGAGTTGGTCAAGAAGATTCAAGGCTCTGATGCCTACCTTGCCAGTGTGAAATTTTACCCAGACGCCCAAGGTAAGGTGCACGGTATCTATCACCTAGCCCAGGGAGTCAAGACGATTTTGCCAAAGGAACCCTTTGTACCGGCGCACTATACTGAGCAGCTAGCAGGCAAGGAACTTGTTTGGGAGATTGACCTAGTGGCGATTTCTGGTGATGGTTCAAAAGCCGAAGACTACGAATCCATCGCTCGCTTGGATTATGAAAAATTCCTAGAGTCACTACCAACAGCATTTTACCAGCAATTAGATGCTAATCAATTAGAAGTACAACCCATCCTAGGACAAGATTTTGAAGGATTGGCAAGCATCGAATAGACATTGTTCAAAAAAGAGTAAACATAAAAATCCCTGTCATTAACAAATGGCAGGGATTTTGGTTAAAAGAAGGTCAGGATGCGAAGGTAGTCAACTGTCAGCGCGAGCTCTGCAATGAAGAAGGGTAAGAGAATAGCGCCATCAAGTAAGACAGCTAGCAGGAATCGATAAAATGGGTCGAGGCTACTGGTCTTACTAGGCTTGCTAATCACAAAGAGATTTCCAAGGGCAAAGATGGCCATGCTTAGAAGAGTGAGGATGCCAGCAAATCGTAAGCCACCAAAGAGTGCAAAGAAACTTGCTAGAGCTGTTAGGACAAGTGGGATAGCAAAGAGTCTGCTATACCGATCGCAAGCTTCTTGGAAGGTGAAGTCGCTCTCCTGGTCCAGTACACGTCGGACAGTAAAGCCTCCCAAAATGATAGAAAAGTAAAATAGAGCGCTAGCGACCAAGATAGAAAGTCCAGCAAAGAGATTTAAAGGAGGGAGCTGGTTAGGTAAACTATTGGCAATAGATGCCATATAGCCGTAGTAGAGGTGCTTGATATGATAGATACTAAAGAAAAGATTAATAGAAGACAGCAAGGTGAGTAGGGCAAAGACACTATAACGATGCTTTTGGTCCGTAGTTTTGCTGGCAGTTGGTTCTTGGATAGCATCCAGCAGCCAAGTCCAAAACAGTACGATTTCTTCTTTGAATCTGGCTGTTTTACGAGGGTCAATATCTGGGATATAGGGGCTTTCTAAAGCCTTGCTGAGGATGCTTTTCTCTTTTGCAGGGTTTTCTTGCTTGTGTTCCTCTTCCTCCTTCCCTTCTCCCTCTTCCTCGGTTTGGATTTCCTCAATCATTTCGGGAGTTTCCTCCTCATGCCTTTCCGACTCTTTAGGTGAGATAGGAGTTTCTTGGCTTGCTTGTGGTTCAGTCTCCACAGTTTCCGAAGTCTCTGGTTGGTCGGGCTGGCTTTCCGATTTCGTTTGAGCTGATTTCTTCTCAAGATCGGCGCTTTCAAACCATTCTTGTGTCATGGTGGAACCTCCTTTTTTATGGTCGTTTTCTATCTTTAGACTAGCAGATGAAAGCGTTTTTGTCAATGATTTCTAGGTGGAGCAGAGTACTCTTCTTCCTCGGGGAGGTAGATATCCTGATTGGCTTTTATAATGAGCAGGTCCTTGACATCTGCTTTTTCCGTTTTATAAGGGTTGGCAAGTTCATTGTCTTTTTGTTTAGGATGTTCTCTTTTTGCTTTACGATAAATACCGCCGTGCTGGGAAGAAATATCTAAATTGATACGATCGAATTCTGTCTTAGAAAGAAAGAGTCTTAAGTCGTGATGAGAGTCTAGTTCAACCTTGCCTTGGATCTTGATGTTTTCAGCATAGATGTGTCCCCCCTCCGTCTTGACTTGACTATCTGTTAATTCGGTATCAAAGATATTGATGATGTGAGGTGTCGTTAGTGTGCTGTTCTTGATAGAACTTTCTGTTAGTCTTAAGAGATAGCCTTTTGTTTTAATTGTCGCATTTTCAAGATTGGCTTGACGAATGTTGGTTTGTCCACGATTGGCTGAGACGGTGATAGCTTGCAGCCTTCTTCCTTTAGGGAGGGAGAGAATGACTTCGTCAAAACGGTGAGAATAACTGCTGGCGATACGAAGTAGGCCTTCGATTCCTGAACCTAGAAAGCGATGTTGGGAGGCTTGTTTGTCAGTGACGGTCAGTGTTTTGTCACTCATGCCAGTAGTCAGATCGTGACGACCAGACACGGAAGGATGATAGGTGATGTGGATCTTGTCATCTACAGACTCTGTGATAGTTAGGCTATGTTCCTCAAGGGTCAAATCAAGTTTTTCCACCTCACTTCCGAAGGTCACTTCTTCGATACGATTGTCATAGACGGGGTCTTTTGACATGGCAAGCAAACTTTGAATACCATTGGACTGGGCGCCTACAATAATCATGATAAAACCAAGGATTGTAGAAACCACACCAAAAATGAGAAATCCTTTCGTCAATTTACGCATGTCTGTCACCTCTCTTTCCTTTTTTAAGAATCCATTGCACCAAGCGGACGATCAGGAGCCCAAAGAAACGAGCTACATAGGAGATGCCTAATAGAACAAGAGAAGAAGCACCGATAGCAAGCAAACCAGCCCCGAAAATCAAGATAAAGGCAGATTTGGCTTCGACTAGGACACTAAAGCTCTCTACGATAAAGAGTCCACCTAGCAGGATACCCGTCACAGAGACGGTAAAGAAGGCTAGAATGACGGAGACAGCCGCGATAAGAAGCCCGATGATGGCCATGAGGATGCCGATCCCGACCGGAATTCCGATAGGAGCTACTAGCAGAGCCAGGAGGGCAATGTGTAGCAGTTGGCGGTCATTCTTTTGAGCAGGGGCTTCATTGACTTTTTTATCGAGAAGATCAGAGAGGATATCATGGGCAGCTTCTTTTGGAGTTCCCAGACTGGCAATGAGTTCCTCTTCACCCTCTGGGCCAGCATCGTCAAATAGTTCCTTAAAGTAGTCCATAGCTTCGATGCGGTCAGCTTCAGGCAGTTTATTGAGATAGGTTTCTAACTGAGTCAGATAATCAGTTCTTGTCATGGCGGATACTCCCTTCTATGATGCCGTTGACGGTGTCGGTATAGAGCGTCCACTCTTCCTTTAGAGTAACGAGCTGCTCTACGCCCCGATTGGTCAAGGAGTAGTATTTGCGCATACGCCCCTGAAACTCTCTAGAGTAGGTGGTGAGAAAGCCACTGGCTTCCAATTTTTTGAGAATGGGATAGAGCGTAGATTCTTTGATATTGGCGATGAGCTTAATGGTTTGACTAATCTCATAACCATAAGAATCCCCCTGCTCCAGTACAGCCAAGATGAGAAACTCGATCAAGGCAGAGGATGTTGGGAAGTACATGGGAAACCTCCTTTATATTATATAAAAATTTTATATATACTCTTTTCAAATATATTGTATCTCAAGTTGAAAGCCCTGTCAAGAAATATGTGTAAAAATTTTATATATAAAAAACTCCTAGTATAAACTAGAAGTTTAGAGGAACTAACATCAGCTATTTCACAGAAATTTATATTTTAAAGATAAGCTAGAATCATGATGTATAATCTAGGATATGCTTTGAAACAGATTCCTTTCCCATCTAAACCCTTATCTTCCTCATTTATTCCATATCTTTTATCAATTTATACATCTCCATGAAACGAAGACCTCGGGCTCCCTTAGTCGCTGTGATTTCTTCATAGATATCACCCAAGGTGCAGGCAGGTGCTAAAGTCCACAGAGCATAATCTTCTAATATGACCTTACCAATCTTCTCGAATTTATCTAGTAAAAGCCCCAAATCCTTGTGATTAAACCAGCAGTCAGTATCAATAGCATACTGTCTATTATTCATCTTGCAAGCAATCTCACTATTCAAAAAATCCGTCATAGTGGGCTTATTCTTTTGTAGCAACCTTGTAAAGGCTAGGTGATATTCTATTTTTCTCGGACTTTGATCGAGATCTGAAACAAAACCGACTCCGTATTCATTTTCAAATTGAACCACAAGCACATCTCCTACCTTAAAGTACGGCTCCCTCTTTGTTTTTGTCTTTGGAACTTTAAGAGGTTTCGGATTGACACTTTGTAGCTGAATAGCTAGTTTATTAAGTGCTTTCTGTCTTTGTTTTAATGCTTTGCTGTCAATTTCAAGCCAGAACTTATCCGCTCCTTTTTCGATGATTTTGAGAGTTTTATTTTTTATGTCTTCTGGTAAATGTCCAATCTTCCACAAGGAGTAGGCAAAGACTGTCCAATAAATCTCAGTATAAAAATCATCTATACAAAAATTATTTTCATCATTTAAAATATCTTCGATTATCTTAGCAATATTTTCGCCGTTTTTATATCTTCCCACTATGGTGTTATAAATATCGTAAGCATCATCGCTGTCTATAATCTTTACTCCGTCTATTGCCATGGCAACCTCCTGATTATTCTCGGGTAGTTATTTTACAAAGGGCGAGATTATCCAGTTCATCACTATCACCGATATAATTGTTTCAATACTTATTGTTTATATACATTTATGTATCTCTATCTGAACCTTGATATGTTTACTATCTGTACTTTTTATCATAAATTGGCGGAAGATTAAAATACCTGTCTTCAATTTTGATTCGGGTACAGAGTAAGCTATCTTGATAGACATAGCCTCCAAATGGAGGGTATGCGTCCAATCTTTCTAGGATGTCATCAGGCAAACATCTAAAATCATAATCCCTCAACGCCCCTGCACCAATCATTCTTTCAGTCAGATGTGCCTTGATTTCTTTTTCATATTTTTTGAGAAATGTTTCCCGTTCAATTTCAAAGATAGCCCTATCACCTTCATCCAACTCATAATAGCGGTCGTAGCCTGCAATCCAAGAGATATGAACACACAGTATATGTTTTGCTATTTTTAGACAATAACTGATTGCAAACAAATTTTCCCTGTCGACTTGCCGATTTTCTATTGTGATATTTTGTATAAAGCGAGTCGTAATAGTCTCCATTTTAAACATTGACTTAAGCAAACTTTCAATCTAAAAATCCCTTAGCTTGTCAAATACTTGTAATAGTTTTTCTTTATTGATATTGAATTCAGCTGGTATCAAATTTAAAAGATCAACAAGAGCAGCGTAGATGTCCTCCCGTTCGTTTGTTTCAATAAAACAGTTACGCTTGTCCATTTTATTAAAGCCTTCGGTATAAACTCTTACTAAGTCAGTGACTTGCTGTATCATTTCGTCAGCTGAACTCTTAAGGAGCTTGCTAATACCAGCTCTCGTCTTTTTATATAGAGTAGCTGCTTTTTTTGCGTTTGCGGCAGAAATATTCTCTTGTCCATCCCATGAACGAAATGGATTGTTCAAGTTTTGTGCCAGCCATTCAGATTTTCTAGGTTTTTGAATCCAGAGATTTAGTCCCTTTTCTTGTTGTTTTTTATAATATGTTTTAGCTACTTTAGCGGCATCTTCGGGTAAGCTACTCATCCAAAACATGTTTAGTTTCGGTAAATCTTCTGGTCTAGGAATATCTTCTGCGGTAAAGCCAAACAGATCGACGGTTGAAAAAACGGCTAGTTCTTTGAATTCTGATAATTTATGGAAATTACGGATGTTTCCTGGTTTCCCCCATAATCTCAATTCCCTAAGTTTAGGATAGGAACTCAAGACTTGTGCAAAGTCAATTTCAAGAATACCTGAGCAATGGAGGGCCCCTAAATCTTTTAATCCCTGGACAATGAGCACAGATTTATGAGACTGTAACCGTAAATTAGCTCCATTGTCTTTGGCTTGGATCTGACAGTTTTCGTTAAAGTCGCCAATTAAAATTAATTCTTCCAAATCATCGTTTAATCGAAGTTCCTCTACGCCGGTCATATCAAGGGTCAGTCTACGTAGATATGTATGAGAAAAATCTAACTTTGTTTGTCCATGGTTTTCAAGCTCCATCACATTCAAAAATGGATTGAACTGTAAATACTCGTATAAATTTCGAGGCCATTTGTTTAAGGTCAGTTCAGACAAGCAAGGGAAAACCTTCAATTCCAGAGCATCATCAAACTCTGTCAGTTTACTATTCAGATTTCGCCTAGAAATAGCACATTCTTCCCCTAGAAATAGGACCTTTTCCTTGCTCTTATCCGCCTTTTTAAAAAAGTCTCTTTTCTCTGTTGGTATTTCTTGCCATTTTAGTTGCCTATAAACGTCGTAGCCATTTCCCCAAGACATCGCATATGCATTGGTGCTTTCAGTCGTTAAAGGTGATCTATTACCGATAAAAATATAATTGGCTGGGACATTAATATCTACATAACTTAGGTGTAGGCCTCGTTCCCAGTACATAAAATCTTTATAGAGTGGCTTCAATGAGGATAGTTCTTCTTCTTTAAGAGGTTGTTCTCCTATCCAGTCTAATGACAGAAGGACAGCCTTTAGCTTTTCTCCTTTCTCTTCTAACTTCGTTATCTGACAAGCTATGTATTTTTTTAGATGGGTATTGTAAACGCAATAAATGTCTCCAGCTTTTGCGAACATATCAATTTCTCCTTAAATGATTCTATGGTCCTTGGACAATTGAGATTTTTTATCAAATTAACTCTTCTTAAGGGCGTTGAAACAGTTAAAGTTGATTCAAGATTTTACTTCAGATAGATCTCTGGTCTATCAATAACTATGCCGGACTTCAATTCCAAAAAGTAATAATTTTTTAGGTTCCCATACTGTTCTAATCTAAACAAGTTGTATCTAGGACTTTGTTTAATAATATTATACCATTTTTGTAGATAGGAGCAGTGGTTGGCAGGTTTCTTCTCTTTACTTGAAAGGGAATGAAGCTAAAAAACCAGACTCTGTCTGGCTTTACATTGTTTATATATGAGAAGTATTTTAGAAAATTAAAGAATCTTATCCGCCCGATCCACCATAAAGAGTGAGATAGTCATGATGATATCAATGGCTAGAAGAGCAAGGACAGCTGGGATCCAAGATTGAAAAAGTTCAAAACTATAACCAAACAAGGCAGGTCCAAAAGCAGCTAAGATGTAGCCCCCTGTTTGCGCTAGTCCTGATAGCTGAGCTGTCTTTTCAGGAGAACTAGTTTTAAGAGAAAAGCAAACCATGAGGTAGGGGAAGAGGGCACTGCAGGCCGTTCCAATCAAGAGATGAACGACTAACCAGTAGAGGAAATTATTGGTTGGATACAAGAGCATGGCAATTCCCATCATACCAGCGATAGAGATAATTGCCAGCATGATTCGACGATGACCATCTGACAGACGAGTGGTCAGACTTGGAACAGTCATTGAAAAAGGAATGCTGATCAGTGAGAAGATAGAAGCCAGAAGAGCCGCATCACTATTAGAAAGACCAGCACTAACAGCCATAGTTGGTAACCAGGTCATACTTGTATAAAAGAGCAAGGACTGAAGCCCGCCAAAGATAATGATAGCCCAGACATCTTTACTTTTTAGAATATTCTCTTTGACTTGCTTTTCTTTTTGGCTTTCTAGGTGGTGGTTGTGGCGATGATTTGGTAACCAGACTAGCAGAGTGACCAGACAGAGAAAGCTGAGAACGAGGATGAGGCCCTTCCAAGAACTAGCTTGGGTGATAGGGACAGAAAGATAAGAAGCGATGGCTGTCGAAATTCCCATGGCAGTGACATAGAGAGTTGTTAGGAAACTAATCTTTTGAGGCTGATTTGCTTGGATCATACTTGGGAGAAGAACATTAAAAATAGCAATGCTCGCTCCGACAATCAAGGTCCCTAGATAGAGAAGGGGAAGGTTGAAGATACGAATGACAGAGCCAATAGTTAAGAGAAGGAGACAGTAAGTAAAGAGATGCTCCAGTCCAATCTTTTGCGCCAAGCGACTCGTAAAAGCAGAGAGAAGGGCGAACATCAAGAGAGGTAGACTAGTTAAAATCCCAAGAGAGCTGACCTCCACTCCTAGTCCCTGAGCTATATCTCCTAAAATGGTTGGAAGAGCAGTAAAGGGAGAGCGTAAAACAGTCCCGATTAAGACAATTCCTAGAACAAAAAAGAGTGATTGTTTTTTCATAAAAACCTCGATAGGATGATTTTAATAACAGCTTATTTTAAGGTTTTTTCATTATAATGTCAAGTAATGACAGCCAAGACAGTTCAATCAATGGAAGTGAAAATAAAGTGAAAAGAGACAGATTTCTTTACTAGAATTTTCCTTGATTTGATATAAAAATAGGAAACTAGGAAATTTTGTGATAAAATAGTGGAAGGAATAAATCAGGAGAGTAGAAGTGACTCAAAATGTTGGTGAAAAACTAGTCTCAATTGTAATCAGCGCATACAATGAAGAAAAATATTTGCCAGATCTCATTGAAGATTTGAAAAATCAAACCTATGATAAAAAAAATATTGAGATTCTGTTTATTAATGCTATGTCAACTGATGCTACAAAAGAGATTATACAACAATTTATAAAGGAAAATAATGAATTTAAATCCATTAGGCTTTACGATAATCCCAAGAAAAATCAAGCTAGTGGGTTTAATTTAGGTATCAAGCAATCGATAGGTGACGTCATTTTGAAGATTGATGCTCACTCGAAAGTTACAGCAAATTTTGTGAGTGCGAATGTTACTCTGATTAACCAAGGAGAGTCTGTTTGTGGAGGAGCAAGACCGACAATTGTGGAAGAAAAAGATAAGTGGTCAGAAGTCTTGCATCTTGTTGAAGAAAATATGTTCGGAAGTAGTATTGCTGATTATCGCAATAGTTCTCAAGATACGTATGTATCTTCTATTTTCCATGGGATGTACAGACGAGAAGTTTTTCAGCAAGTTGGCTTGGTAGATGAGCAGCTTGGACGAACAGAAGACAATGAGCTTCACTATCGAATCAGAAAACATGGATATCGTATTCGGTATAGCCCTAGTGTTTTATCTTATCAGTACATTCGGCCGACTCTTAAAAAGATGCTCTATCAAAAATATTCTAATGGATTGTGGATTGGTTTAACAACACATGTTAAACCACAGTGTCTATCACTTTTTCATTATGTTCCTTTTGTTTTTGTTCTAAGTAGCTTTCTAAGTATTTTGTTAGTGCCATTCTCAGTAATATTTCTTTTTTCTCTATTTACGCTTTACTGTCTGTTTGTTCTTATGTTGACAGTATTAACTTATGTGAAAAATAAAAACACACTATTATTTCTAATGCCTATTCTCTTGTTTGCCATTCATTTTTCTTATGGGTTTGGAACATTACTTGGCCTTATTAAGGGATTTAAATGGAAGCAAACATACAGAAATCAAACGGTTTATTTGAAGAATTAGATTAGATGTTCTCAAAGGAACTAACCACAGCTTTATCCGACTCTTTTAAGGGGGAGTAAATTCCTATGAATAAAAAACTAACAGATTATGTGATTGATCTGGTTGAAATTTTAAATAAACAGCAAAAACAAGTATTTTGGGGGATATTCGACATCCTGAGTATGGTGGTTTCCATCATCGTATCGTATATCTTGTTTTATGGCCTTATAAATCCTGCGCCTGTGGACTATGTGATCTACACTCTTTTAGCCTTCCTTCTCTATCAAATCATAATTGCATTTTGGGGGCTGAATGCTAGTATTAGTCGCTACAGTAAGATTACGGATTTTATGAAAATCTTTTTTGGAGTGACGCTCAGTAGTGTTCTTTCTTATGGAATCTGCTATGCCTTTCTTCCATTATTTTCTATCCGTTTCATCGTACTCTTCATTTTGTTGAGTACCTTCCTCATCTTGCTTCCTCGCATCACCTGGCAGTTGATTTATTCCAAACGTAAAAAAGGTAGTGGAGATGGAGAGCATCGCCGTACCTTCTTGATTGGTGCGGGAGATGGTGGCGCCCTTTTTATGAATAGCTACCAACATCCAACCAGTGAGCTTGAGATAGTGGGAATTTTGGACAACGATGAAAAGAAAAAAGGGCAAAAACTGGGTGGAATCCCAGTCTTAGGCTCTTATGACAATCTACCTGAATTGGCCAAACGTCACCAAATCGAGCGTGTTATCGTAGCAATCCCTTCGCTTGATCCATCAGAGTATGAACGTATCTTGCAGATGTGTAATAAACTAGGTGTCAAATGTTACAAGATGCCTAAAGTTGAGACAGTTGTTCAAGGTTTACATCAATCGGGTAGTGGTTTCCAAAAAATTGATATCACAGACCTTCTGGGCCGTCAGGAAATTCGTCTCGACGAATCGCGTCTGGGTACTGAGATTACAGGCAAGACCATCCTGGTGACAGGAGCTGGTGGTTCGATTGGTTCAGAGATTTGTCGTCAGGTTAGCCGCTTCAATCCAGAACGTATTGTCTTGCTTGGACATGGTGAAAACTCCATCTATCTCGTTTATCATGAATTGATCCGTACATTCCAAGGAATTGATTATGTTCCTGTCATTGCAGATATTCAGGATTATGACCGTCTTTTGCAGGTGTTTGAGCAGTACAAACCAGCCATTGTCTACCATGCTGCTGCCCACAAGCACGTTCCGATGATGGAGCGCAATCCAAAAGAAGCCTTCAAAAACAATATCCTCGGGACTTACAATGTTGCCAAGGCTGTGGATGAGGCCAAAGTGCCTAAGATGGTCATGATTTCGACTGACAAAGCGGTCAATCCACCCAATGTTATGGGTGCAACCAAGCGCGTGGCAGAGTTGATTGTCACTGGCTTTAACCAACGTAGCAAATCAACCTACTGTGCAGTTCGTTTTGGGAATGTTCTGGGTAGCCGTGGTAGCGTGATTCCTGTCTTTGAACGTCAGATTGCTGAAGGTGGTCCTGTCACGGTGACAGACTTCCGTATGACGCGTTACTTCATGACCATTCCAGAGGCCAGTCGTCTGGTAATCCATGCTGGCGCTTATGCCAAGGACGGAGAAGTCTTTATCCTTGATATGGGCAAACCAGTCAAAATCTATGACTTGGCTAAGAAAATGGTTCTTCTAAGTGGGCACACGGAAAGTGAAATTCCAATCGTTGAGGTCGGTATTCGACCAGGTGAAAAACTCTATGAGGAACTCTTGGTTTCGACCGAATTGGTTGATAACCAAGTCATGGACAAGATTTTCGTTGGTAAGGTAAATGTCATGCCTCTAGAAGCTATTGATCAAAAGATTGAAGAGTTCCGTTCACTCAGCGGAGATGAGCTCAAAGAAGCCATCATTTCCTTTGCAAACGAAACAACTCATGCTGAGTAAGAGGGACTATCTACTTTCATAATGAAACAGCTATCGCCAGTTTTCTGAGGAAATCAGAAAGCTGGTTTTTATAAATAGAGAGTAGAGGACGTCGGATATTTCAAAGGTTTAATAAGCGCAACTATTCAAGGGACGATGTTATGTGATCTATCAGGAGAGTGATTTCAGACAATCTAAAAACTACCTCTATTTTGAGCTGGTAACATAACTTTGCGAAAAAAGTATTAAAGTCAAAAGGAGATTTTTGTATGCTGAGTGCTATTAGGAGTTTTTTCAAAGGCTATGCAAATTTTTCTGGTCGTTCCACACGTCCAGAATTTTGGTGGGTTTGGCTGCTAAATATGGTGATTTTCTTTCCCGTCTACTACTCGCTGTTCACTGGATTAGAATTTGACAACCCCATCATCAATATAGCGCTTTTCAGTATGTATATTATTTTGTTGCTAGTTGAGTTTGTTCCTCTACTAGCACTGATAGTACGTCGTTTACGAGATGTGGGTATCCATTGGGCCTACATCTTTATTGTATTTGTCCCTTTGGGTGCATTAACACTGCTCGTTATGCTCGTTATGCTCGCTATGCGCAGTCAACGATTTGGAGAAAAAGTGATAGAGAATAGTGAAAAAGATAAAGAGAATACGGAAGACTCTCGGTTTGAAGACATGGTACGAAAATATTAAGATATTTTTAGTCTAGTTAAAAACGGCTGAGTCGTTTCACAGCAAATAATCGCTTATAGTAGCAACCTATACAAAAAAACACTCCTCAACCTAGTTCACTAGTGTTAGGAGTATTTTTGTATGGTTAGAGCTGGCTAATGATATCGTCAATGGTATGGGCGATCCAGTCAGGCTGATAGCTGAGCAAATCAGCCTCTTCTCCAAATCCCCAAGTAACAGCAAACTTTTTAATACCAGTTTCTTGGGCTCCAATCATATCAAACTTGGTGTCCCCGATGATGAGGACTTGGTCTGCATGGAGTTGATGCGTTTGCAAGGCGTAACGGATGACATCCGCCTTGTGTGGCGTTTCAGGACTAGAACCGTAAATGCCGTCAAAGAAATGATGGATTCCCAGATTTTTAGTCATATCATGAGCAGTAGGAGTATTCTTTGTTGTAGTGATGTAGAGAGGGTAGTTTTGCGAAAGCTCTTGGAGCAACTCCGTTATTCGGGGAAAGAGTTGGGCTTCGTGGATCCCTTTTTCCTTGTAGTAAGAGCGGTATATCTGGACGGCCTCCGAGATTTGTTCCTTGGGAAGACATGTTGCAAAACTACTTTCAAGGGGTGGTCCCATGAAACCACGAATGGTTTTGGCATCAGGGCTAGGAACTCCTAGCTCTTTAAAGGTATGGGTAAAGGCATTGTGGATCCCGATGGAACTGTCAACCAGGGTTCCGTCCAGATCAAAAAAGATTGCTGAGATAGAGGGCATAGTTTCTCCTAATAGATATAGATAAGCTTATTCTCCGAAGATTTCTTTTTGTAGGCGGCGACCAGTAGGTGTGGCGGCGAGTCCACCCTCAGCCGTTTCACGAAAGGCAGTTGGGAGGCTTGATCCGACCTGATACATGGCATCGATGACTTCGTCAACAGGGATCTTAGACTCGATACCTGCCAAGGCCATATCAGCCGCGATAAAGGCAAAGCTAGCCCCCATGGCATTGCGTTTGACACAGGGAACTTCAACCAAACCAGCGACGGGGTCGCAGATGAGGCCCAGCATATTTTTAATGACAAAGGCAATAGCTTGGCTAGCTTGATAGGGCGTTCCACCAGCAGCCAAGGTCAAGGCTGCGGCACTCATGGCAGAGGCAGATCCGACTTCGGCCTGGCAGCCACCTTCAGCACCTGAGATAGAGGCATTGTTTGCGATAACCAATCCAAAGGCACCAGCAGCAAAGAGGAAATCCAGCTGTTCTTCGTGGCTAAGGTCTAGTTTTTGGATAGCAGCAGTGAGAACGGCTGGCAGACAACCAGCACTTCCTGCGGTTGGAGTAGCGCAGACCAAGCCCATCTTAGCATTGTGTTCATTGACCGCGATGGCATTACGGGCTGCTGATAGGATGGTAAAGTCCGACAAGGCCTTGCCACTTTTGAGATGGCGGTCTAGTTTGGCCGCGTCTCCGCCCGTTAGGCCACTACGGGATTTATTTTCACTGAGACCGAGCTCGACAGAGGCTTTCATGACTTCTAGATTGCGTTCCATGAGGAGGAGAACTTCTGGACGTTCCCGACCGGTTAGTTGATATTCTGTCGCAATCATGAGTTCTGCGACATTTCCTTGGAAGTCTAGATCCGCCTGCTCGACCAATTCTTTGATAGAATAAAACATGTTTCCTCCTACTTAAAGAAATTGACATTGTGGAGATGAGGGATTTTTCGGATTTCTTCAATCGCCTCTTCGCAACTTCGACTATCGACTTCGATAATCATGATGGCTTTTTCTCCAGCTTTTTCCCGAGTCACATTCATCTGAGCGATGTTGATATCGAAACGAGAGAGGGCTTCTGTGACATGGGCAATCATACCTGGAATATCCTGATGTACGATGATGATGGTCGGGGTATTCATATTAAGAGAGACGGCAAAGCCATTGAGTTCCGTAACTTGGATATTTCCCCCACCAATGGAAATCCCTGTCACACTAATGGATTTGTGTTCATTCTTCACAGTAATTTTAGTGGTATTAGGGTGAGGAGCGTTGCTGTCTTTCTGAATGGTCCAGACAATCTTAATGCCACGTTTATGGGCAATCTCCAGGCTATTTGGAATGTCGGGATCGTCCGTATCCATACCTAAAATACCAGCGACGAGAGCAAGGTCGGTTCCATGACCACGGTAGGTCTTGGCAAATGAGTTAAATAATTGAAATTCTACCTCTGTTGGCGTATCATCAAAGATGGAAGAGACGATTTTCCCGATACGAACGGCACCAGCTGTATGGCTACTTGATGGGCCAATCATGACAGGTCCGATAATATCAAAGACAGATTGAAAACGAAGTGAGTGCATCTTGTTTCCCCTTACATAGATTCTTATATCTATTATATCAAAGAATGAAACTCTGCGCTTATTTCCCTTATCAAAAGCTTAAAATGATTAAAGATAGTATAAAACAAGGCCTTTTGTGACAAAAACCTCCTTAAAACGGTAAATATAAAACATTTTTGTAATATTTCTACATAAAACCGTCAAGAAATGGTAACATTCGAGGAGTAAAATAGTATCATAGATAAAAAGGAGAATTTTTAGATATGACATTAACAACTAAAAAAATCAAAACAACTATCGCAGGAGTAGCAGCTTTGCTTGCTTTCTTTGCTCCATCACTTGCATCTGCCCAAGAAACTGTAACTTACACAGTTAAATCAGGTGATACTCTTTCAGAAATCGCTGAGAAGTACAACACAACTGTTGAAAAATTGGCAGCAAAAAACAACATCAAAGATATTCACCTTATCTATGTTGACCAAGTTTTGGTTATCGAAGGAACAGCTCCATCGACAGCAACTGCAACCGCTGCAGCTTCTGCGACAACTTATGAAGCACCAGCAGCTGCGGAAGAAACTGCAGAAGAAACAACTGAAACAACAACCTATGAAGCGCCAGCAGCACCAGCAGCAGAAAGCAACACTGCAGCAGCTTCTACAGTAAGTGGTTCTGAAGCAGAAGCCAAAGAATGGATCGCTCAAAAAGAATCAGGCGGTAGCTACACAGCGACAAACGGACGTTACATCGGACGTTACCAATTGACAGATTCATACTTGAACGGTGACTACTCAGCTGAAAACCAAGAACGTGTAGCAGATGACTACGTTGCAGGACGCTACGGGTCATGGACAGCTGCCAAGAACTTCTGGCTTAACAACGGTTGGTATTAAGAACTAGCTAACAGAAAAATATGTAAAAGTCGAGGAATTTCCTCGACTTTTTTATATTTCCTTTGGTTGATGATAGGTCTCTACTTCTTTTTTGAGATGAGATAGCATGGAGGTTTCATCGGTTAGTTCCAGAAGGGAGAAACCTTTTTGGATAAGTTTAGAATCATCCGTACAAATCCCAATACGGACATAGCAGATAGCAAGCCTATCGTAGCTTTTCTTGTTCTTGGCATCTTCTAGTAAAGTATAGCATATTTGTTTACACATATTTCTATCTTGATTGTATAAGTAAATGGTGGAGAGGTTGAGTAGGATTGCCATTCGCAAGTCATATAAATGTTGATAGTTTTTATAGACTTCTAAGCGTTGCAAGATTTTTCCAGTGATGAGATGGATATGTTCTATAGGAAAGGTAAAGAGAATGGTATTGAGGATTTTTAAGTCATTCTCGTACCAAGTGTCCTGCTTTTCTATCTTCTTCCATAGCTTCTTTACAGTATTGTTAACTTCGATTGACAGTTTTTTAGTCCCATTTTGGCGGGTATAGATAACAATTTCTAGCATATCTCGTATCTCTTTGATGGGGAGGTCGTGGTGAGTTTTGAGGTAGTCTTGACATTTTTGAAATAGTTTTTCGAGTTCACTAGTCCCTAGGATTGAGCTCATATTGAGATAGGTTTGCATAATTTCTGTGCGTTGACTTGGTTGATAAAGTTGACAGATATATTCAAACTCTTCAAAGGTCATATTGACTTGCCGAAGAAGAAACTCCATATTTTCATATTTAGGAGTTGTTTTCCCGCTTTCGATTTTTGATAGGCTGGTTCTTGAGAGAACACCCCCACAGACCTCTTCTTGGGTCAGTCCTTTTGACTCACGGATTTCTTTATAAACATTTCCAAAATCGTAGCGCATGATTTCCTCCTTATTTGTGAAAAAAGTTAACAGAAAATAGAAACTGATTAAAAATATTGTATCATAGTAGTATAAAAAGTAAAAAAGGAAGCTAAAATAATTTGTGAAAAAGGCTAACAAATTTTACGACAAGGTATATTGTATTTTATAATCAAGATGATAAAGTACTGAGGAGGTATCTTTATGAAAAAAATCAGTAATTTCTGTATGTTACTCCTGCTTCTGTGTACTACTTTTTTTGTCTTTAATGTAAACTACACACGAGAAGTGGTTCGGATTCAGGAAATGGGAAAGACTGTAGATTCTTTGGATTTGTATTTGAAAGATATTAACGAACCTGCAGCATCTGTACTTCGATTTTTTGAGGATTTATCAAAGGAATACAAAGTTTCCATCATCAAAACAGACAGTGGTGATGAGGTGGTCAAGTCTGGTGTTTTTGATAAAGATACCTTCCCCTACCAAGAGTTTGGGATTTCTTCTCTTGATTTTACCACAGATGGTGAGGGAGTTTACAGTAATAAAGAAATTTCCAATAAACTTGGTACGATTCCGACCTTTCTAAAAGCCAAACCTATTCAGCTTATGACTTTTCAAACCTATATCAAGGATACATCTCGTAGTTTAAATGGTCGCTATACGATAACTTCTACACAGGAGATGGACAAGGATAGGATTGTACAGAAATGGAGCGATTTTTTCAAGATAGACCAGGCTACCTTGTTAGAGCCGACCTACAAAAGTGCAGTGGAAGTCATAAATCGAGATCTGCTTTTATCTGCCATTGTTTTTGTCTTGGCTATTTTACTTCTTGTGTTAGTGACAGTGTATCAGCCAATGATGGAGATGAAAAGAGTTGGGGTACAAAAATTACTTGGTTTTCAAGATCGGGCTGTTTTAGCTGATGTTGTGAAAGGCAACCTCTACCTCCTCCTAGGTGGGGCGCTTGTGATCAATCTAGGAGTGTTTTTCTTGTTTGATTATAAGCCGAAAGATTTATTCCCTATGTTGTGGTTGTCGCATTTTTTGCTTTTGCAACTTTATCTCTTTATCAGTTGGTTGACCTATCTCTTGATCCAAAAAATGACAATCAGCTCTCTGCTGAAAAGTTTTTCATCTTTCAAATTTGGTTTACTCTTTAATTATTTGATGAAAATTGGAACTACCATTTTACTGACAGTCTTGCTAGTTGGGGTAGGAAAAAGTTTGGAGCAAGAAAACAAAGAGTTGGATTACCAGAAACAGTGGATCAGTCAAGGAAATTATCTGACCTTGGAAACTTTCCAACTCAATGATAACTTGTGGCAAGAGCAGTTGGCAGGCTCAGGGCAGGCAGTAGATTATTTCTATCGATTTTATCAGGATTTGGTAGAAAAAACGCAGGCGGGCTATGTGCAAAGTAGCAGTCTTCCTGTAAAAAATTTTGTCAAATTAGAACAGATTCAGCAATATCAGTTAACCGATATGGTGGATGTTTACTATGCCAATCGCAATTTTCTAAAGAGCAAGGGATTCAAGTTACCCGATACCGGCACTAAAAAAGTTATTTTGATGCCAGCAAGTACGAAAGGTGAAGAAGATAAAAATCAGCTCTTGGGGAAATTAATTGCCTATCTTTCGATGAAGTATGAAGAGCAGCAAAAACAAACGATAGAGGAGATGGATATCGAGATCGCTTACTATGAAGGTGATTGGTCATTCTTCCCCTATAACGAGAAGCGAAAGGAAAATCTCTACAATCCAATTATTAGCTTGGTCAATGATTCCGATATGATGTGGGATGAAAAAGCCTCCCTGTCTACAACAGGTTTAAATAACCCGATTAAAATCGAAAATACAGCTCAACATCAAAAAGAGGTGACAGCGTTAGTTGAGAAATTATCAGATGGGAATTATTTAAAATTTTCATCTATTCAAGTCATTCAACAAGATAAAGTAGATTCTTATCGAGATGCTGTTCGGAATTTCAATATACTCTTTGCTTTGGTTGGTCTTCTTAGTATGATGATTTCCTACTTCTTACTAGTAACAACTTTCTTGTTGAAGCGAACAGATATTATCACCAAGAAGTTTATGGGCTGGAAATTGATAGATCGGTATCGCTCCTTGCTGGGTCTTCTATTAGCTGTTTATAGCCTTCCTTTTATGGTTTTGCTATTCTTTACACAGGCACTTTTCCCGCTCCTACTTTTTGCAGGATTTACAGGCTTAGATATCCTGTTTGTGCTTTTCTTGGGTTCTAAGATGGAAAAACGAAATGTAGTGCAGTTATTGAAAGGGGACATCTTATGATAAAGTTGGAAAATGTTACGAAAACCATTGGGAAAAAAGTTATTTTGGAGAACTTATCTCTAAAAATTAACCAAGGAGATTTAGTTGCCATTGTTGGAAAAAGTGGCAGTGGCAAGTCAACCTTGTTAAATCTCTTGGGTTTGATAGATGGCGATTACAGTGGACATTATGAAATTTTCGGTCAGCAAAATGTACCTGTCAATTCTGTTAAGTCGCAAGCGATTATCTGCGAACATATCTCCTATCTGTTTCAAAATTTTGCTCTGATTGACACTGAAACGGTAGAGTATAATCTCATGCTTGCTCTAAAGTATGTAAAATTATCCAAGAAGGACAAAGTCAAAAAGATAGAAGAAATTTTAGAGAGAGTGGGGTTGCCATCAACTCTACATCAAAAGGTTTCAGAGTTATCTGGAGGGGAACAGCAACGAATTGCAGTTGCTAGAGCCATTCTAAAACCCAGCCAGCTCCTGTTAGCAGATGAACCAACTGGTTCTCTAGACCCTGAAAATCGAGATTTGGTTTTGAACTTTCTCTTAGATATGAACAAGGAAGGGAAAACGGTCATTATCGTTACCCACGATGCTTATGTAGCTCAACAATGCCATCGAGTTATTGAATTGTGAAAAATACAGAAATCTTATCAAAAATCTTTAAACTTAAAGATACCTTTAAAATTTAATTTTAAAACACTCATTTATCAATATTTTTTGATGGATAAAAATAGAAAATCGGTTGTTTTTAGGAGATTCCCTAAAATTACCTCCTATGGAAATCGTATGCCTCTTAAGCTTCGAATACTTTAGTTCTCGTGATTTTGAGCTATTCTAGCTTTAGAATCCTTCAGAACGTAAAATTTTAAGCAATCAAAGACTTAGAATACTCATAAAACATTTATTTTATAGCAATTCTAAGCTTAGAATTATATGGATATGTATGTATTTGACCTATTCGATGGTTAGGACAGCTCTATTCTGGGAAATCTGAGCTAACAATGCTTTAGAATAGTATTTCGCCAATGGTTTTTGTTGAAGGATTGATTATTTTATGCTACTCTAAAATAAAACTGATTTAATGGAGCAAATGGAGAATCGTTACATGAAACATTTTTTTGCAGGAATTGGTGAGATAAGATTTATTAGTTATCTATTGTCTCTATGTGTAGGACTAGCCCCTCTTTTTCATATCTATGTAATAGGTTCTGAAATGAGTTTTATGAAAATAGTATTATCTATTTTGGGAATTATATTTGTTTGTGTTTTAACTATTGCTCGAATTTATAGGAGTTTTTTCTATAAAGAATAGCTTGGATTTGAACTGTGTTTAAAAACAGAGGTTGGTCGATTGACAGCCTCTTTCTTGTCTTCTCCAACCAAGCGTGTTATAATGAATACTGCTCAAGCGACCTTCAATCGTTAAGCACACACGACCTTCAATCGTGAACTAGTCATTTCGTTTATCTTTTATTACGTCGTTAACTCGTCTTGCCTAACTCAAGTTATGCCTGCGACTCGTTGCCTAGTCCTAAAAGCAAACGAAATGACTATACTCAAATAAATTCTATTGAAAGTCTTAGTAAATAGAATTTTGAGGGGTATAAATAAACGAATAGATGGGAGAACTACCATGAGTGATAACTCTAAAACACGTGTTGTCGTGGGGATGAGTGGTGGTGTTGATTCGTCGGTGACGGCTCTTTTGCTCAAGGAGCAGGGCTACGATGTGATCGGTATCTTCATGAAGAACTGGGATGACACAGATGAAAACGGCGTCTGTACGGCGACCGAAGATTACAAGGATGTGGCTGCGGTGGCAGACCAGATCGGCATTCCCTACTACTCTGTCAATTTTGAAAAAGAGTACTGGGACCGCGTTTTTGAGTATTTCCTAGCGGAATACCGTGCAGGACGCACGCCAAATCCAGATGTAATGTGCAACAAGGAAATCAAGTTTAAGGCCTTTTTGGACTATGCTATGACCTTGGGGGCAGACTATGTGGCGACTGGGCACTATGCCCGTGTAGCGCGTGATGAGGATGGAATTGTTCATATGCTTCGTGGCGTGGACAATGGCAAGGATCAGACCTATTTCCTCAGTCAACTTTCGCAAGAACAACTCCAAAAAACCATGTTCCCCTTGGGACATTTGGAAAAGCCTGAAGTTCGCAGACTCGCTGAAGAAGCAGGACTTGCGACTGCTAAGAAGAAAGATTCGACAGGGATTTGCTTTATCGGAGAAAAGAACTTTAAAAACTTTCTCAGCAACTACCTACCAGCTCAGCCAGGTCGCATGATGACTGTAGATGGACGTGATATGGGTGAGCATGCTGGTCTCATGTATTATACAATCGGTCAGCGTGGCGGACTCGGTATCGGTGGGCAACACGGTGGTGACAATGCGCCGTGGTTCGTTGTCGGAAAAGACCTGAGCAAGAATATCCTCTATGTCGGCCAAGGATTCTACCATGACTCGCTCATGTCAACTAGCCTAGAAGCCAGTCAAGTCCACTTTACTCGTGACATGCCAGAGGAATTTACGCTAGAATGTACGGCTAAATTCCGCTACCGTCAGCCTGACTCTAAGGTGACTGTACATGTCAAAGGAGACAAGGCAGAGGTCATCTTTGCGGAGCCACAGCGCGCGATTACACCAGGGCAGGCCGTTGTCTTTTACGACGGTGAAGAATGTCTCGGTGGTGGTTTGATTGACAATGCCTACCGCGATGGACAAGTTTGTCAGTACATTTAGATTGACAAATTTTCTCAATTTGCTACAATAATAAAAGCAATAGAAATGATGGTCAAAGCTCATGGATGTTGCAGGCTTTTTTGTCCTGCACTTCTTTGGAGTTTTGACTGTTTTTGTGTCGTTTAAGGGAAAGGACAAGAATGACTCAACAAGACTTTCGGACCAAAGTGGGGAACACGGTCTTTGGTGTTCGGGTGGCTGCTTTGATTCTCCAGAATGGCAAGCTCTTAGTCACCAAAGATAAGGGCAAGTATTACACTATTGGCGGTGCCATCCAAGTCAATGAAAGCACGGAAGACGCGGTAGTCCGTGAAGTGAGGGAAGAACTAGGTGTCAAAACTGAGGCTGGGGGACTAGCCTTTGTAGTTGAGAATCGTTTTGAACAGGACGGTGTTTCCTATCACAATATCGAGTTTCATTATCTGGTGGACTTGCTTGAGGATGCCCCATTGACCATGCAGGAAGATGAGAAAAGGCAGCCTTGTGAGTGGATTGACTTGGATAAGCTCCAGAATATCCAGCTAGTTCCAGCCTTTTTGAAAACAGCCCTACCAACTTGGGATGGCCAACTAAGACACATTCATCTTGAGAAATAGGAGAGAAACATGACTTATAATTTTACTGAAGAATACGATATTATTGTAATCGGTGCGGGGCACGCTGGGGTGGAGGCATCTCTAGCTGCTAGCCGTATGGGCTGCAAGGTATTGCTTGCGACCATCAACATTGAAATGCTGGCTTTCATGCCTTGTAACCCTTCTATCGGTGGTTCTGCCAAGGGGATTGTCGTGCGTGAAGTGGATGCACTTGGTGGCGAGATGGCTAAAACCATTGACAAGACTTACATCCAGATGAAGATGCTCAACACAGGGAAGGGGCCAGCTGTCCGTGCCCTTCGTGCGCAGGCTGACAAGGAGCTTTACTCTAAGGAGATGCGCAAGACAGTTGAAAATCAAGAAAATCTAACGCTTCGTCAAACCATGATTGATGAGATTTTGGTGGAAGATGGTAAGGTTGTCGGTGTTCGTACTGCTACCCATCAAGAGTATGCTGCCAAGGCTGTTATCGTGACTACGGGGACAGCCCTTCGTGGGGAGATCATCATCGGAGACCTCAAGTATTCATCAGGGCCAAACCACAGCCTAGCTTCTATAAACCTCGCTGACAATCTCAAGGAACTTGGACTTGAAATTGGTCGTTTCAAGACAGGAACGCCTCCACGTGTCAAGGCTTCCTCTATCAACTATGATGTGACAGAGATTCAGCCAGGAGATGAAACACCAAATCACTTCTCCTACACTTCACGTGATGAAGATTATGTTAAAGACCAGGTTCCATGCTGGTTGACCTACACCAATGGTACCAGTCATGAAATTATCCAAAATAACCTCCATCGTGCGCCTATGTTTACAGGTGTGGTCAAGGGAGTGGGGCCTCGTTACTGTCCGTCGATTGAGGATAAGATTGTGCGCTTTGCGGACAAGGAACGCCACCAACTTTTCCTTGAGCCAGAAGGGCGCAATACAGAGGAAGTTTATGTTCAAGGGCTTTCAACCAGTCTGCCTGAGGATGTACAACGCGAGCTGGTTCATTCCATCAAAGGTTTAGAAAATGCTGAGATGATGCGAACAGGTTATGCCATTGAGTATGACATGGTCTTGCCGCATCAGTTACGTGCGACTCTGGAAACCAAGAAAATCTCAGGACTCTTTACTGCTGGTCAGACAAATGGAACGTCAGGTTACGAAGAAGCTGCTGGTCAAGGGATTATCGCAGGTATAAATGCGGCTCTGAAAATCCAAGGCAAGCCTGAATTGATTTTGAAGCGCAGCGACGGCTATATTGGGGTCATGATTGATGACTTGGTGACCAAGGGAACCATTGAACCCTACCGTCTCTTGACCAGTCGAGCTGAATACCGCCTCATCCTCCGTCATGATAATGCCGATATGCGTTTGACAGAGATGGGGCGCGAGATTGGACTTGTAGATGATGAACGCTGGGCTCGCTTTGAAATCAAGAAAAACCAATTTGACAATGAGATGCAGCGACTAGATAGCATCAAACTCAAGCCAGTCAAGGAAACCAATGCCAAGGTTGAGGAGATGGGCTTCAAGCCGTTGACAGATGCGGTGACAGCCAAGGAATTTCTTCGCCGTCCAGAAGTTTCTTACCAAGATGTGGTGGCCTTCATCGGACCAGCTTCTGAGGACTTGGATGACAAGATTATCGAATTGATTGAAACAGAAATCAAGTACGAAGGCTATATTTCCAAAGCCATGGATCAGGTTGCCAAGATGAAACGAATGGAAGAAAAACGGATTCCAGCCAATATTGATTGGGATGATATTGATTCTATCGCGACAGAAGCCCGCCAGAAGTTCAAACTCATCAATCCAGAAACCATCGGGCAAGCCAGCCGTATTTCGGGAGTAAACCCAGCAGATATTTCCATTTTGATGGTCTATCTTGAGGGGAAAAATCGTAGTATTTCTAAGAATCAAGAAAAAAAAGCATAGAGAAAAACAGCTCCGAAGACGGGGCTGTTTTGTTGGTTTATTCTTCTTCATCTGGTGTGAGGATCATCGGGATAATGATCGGTTCACGTTCCGTGTTTTCATAGAGGAAGGGACGAATAGCGTTGACAATGGCACCATTGACAGATTGCACGCTAGCATCTTTGTTCTTCAGTGCGATACGAATAGCATTGAAGAGGATGCGCTGGCTTTGGCGAATCAAGTCACCAGATTCTCTCATGTAGACAAATCCTCGACTGAGGATGTCTGGACCAGACAAGATCATTTTAGATTTGAAGTCAACAGTTGCGACTGCAAGTACGACACCGTCTTCAGATAGATCACGACGGTCTTTGAGGACAGCTGCGCCGATTTCACCGATACGATTGCCATCGACATAGATGTCTTGGGCATTGAAGTGGCCTGCGATACGAGCTGAGTCAGCAGTAAGGGCAAGCACATCACCATTGCTCATGATAAAGATATTGTCCTTCTCGACACCAGTATCCACCGCTAGTCCAGCATGGACTTTCTGCATGCGGTATTCACCATGGACAGGCATGAAGTATTTGGGTTTGATCAAGCGGAGCATGAGTTTTTGCTCTTGCTGACCACCGTGTCCAGAGGTGTGGATATTGTTGATTTTACCGTGGATGACTTCAACACCAGCTTCTGAGATAATATTAATCAGTTTGTTGACGCTAGTCGTGTTTCCAGGGATTGGGCTAGAAGAGAAGATAACGGTATCGCCGGGTTGGAGTTGCACCTGACGGTGAGTTCCGTTAGCGATACGAGAAAGGGCCGCCATCGGCTCCCCTTGACTACCTGTACAGAGGATAAGAACCTCGCCTGCAGGATAATCTTTGATTTCATTTGGCTCGATAAAGGTTCCCTTAGGAGCTTTGATGTAGCCAAGCTCGATCCCGTTGACAATGGCCTTTTCCATAGAACGACCAAAGACTGCAATCTTGCGTCCAGTCTTAACAGCGGCATCTGTTGCTTGCTGGAGACGGAAGATGTTTGAGGCAAAGGATGCAAAGATGATACGTCCTTCAATACCTTGGATAATCTTCATGATGGACTGACCAACGACTTTTTCAGAGTTGGTAAAGGTTGGCACTTCTGCATTTGTTGAGTCAGACAGGAGACAGAGCACACCTTCTTCCCCAAGGGCAGCCATACGGTGCAAGTCTGCAGGTTCCCCAACTGGAGTAAAGTCGAACTTGAAGTCACCCGTACAAACGATTTTCCCTTGAGGAGTATGAATGACAATCCCCAAAGGTTCTGGAATAGAGTGAGTCGTTCTAAAGAAAGTTGCCTTGAGATTTTTAAAGGTCAACTCAGTGTTGTGGTTGATTTCGTAAAGTTTGGCGTTGCGCAAGAGACCGTGTTCTTCGAGTTTTCCACGGATTAAAGCCAGGGCAAGTGGCCCAGCGTAGATAGGGACATTTGCTTGCTTGAGCAGGAAAGGAATCCCACCGATGTGGTCCTCGTGTCCGTGTGTAATCAAAACAGCCTTGACGCGGTCGATATTGTCCACGATGTAAGAGTAGTCAGGGATAACGTAGTCGATACCCAGCAAGTCATCTTCTGGAAATTTAATCCCAGCATCGACGATGATAATTTCGTCTTGGTATTCAATTCCGTAAGTGTTTTTCCCGATTTCTCCCAGACCACCGATGGCAAAAACGCCGACTTCTTCAGGTTTAAGAGTGTAGGCCATATTAGAACTCCGTAATCTCGAAAGCGCCAGTTTCTTTTTCGTAATCTAGCAATTTGTCAGACAAGAGTTCGATAAATTCGATGTTGTACTCTGGGCGGTTTTCTTCGACAAGTTGGCGAGCAGCGATACGGCCCTCAAGTTCTGAGTTGGCATCGATGTCTAGGTAAAGTGAGCGTGTTGTTTCACGACGTGGGCTACGTTCTTTTGTTTCTTGATAAAAAACTTTGTAAATCATATAGTTCCTTTCTATTTACAGGTCAGCTTATTCCAAACTTTAAGCAGAGATTTGCTTGATTTCATTCCATTTTGTGTCTAGATTGACCTTGATTCGTTACAATTATTTCAATTATACCACAAAATGAAAAATTAGTAAAAGACGGAAAATGAGAAAGTCGTGAGGGGAAAATGTCGACAATTAGAAGGAAGAAATTGGTCCTATACCATAAAAGTGTCAGGAGCAAATAGAGAAAAACTCTTGATTAAGGTCGAGAGACAGTTTCAAATCTAGAGCAACAAAAAAATAAGAGGACCAATGGTAGTCAGGGGTCTTTACAGCTCAAAGCTGAAGGCAGTCCCACACCCGTACCAGAAGTTGGTGCCTTTGAACGCTCTGTTACCAGTAGCCCTACGTTATCCTCTTGATATTTATACTTTACTATAACTTACTGAGGGAATCAATTTTGAAAGTATCAATAAAGTTCTTGACCTAAGATAAGAGCCAATGATAAAATTGAGAAAAAGCGACAAGGAGAATTATTAGATGAATGATACCGTTGAGACAACATTGTTATTAAATCTATTCTATTATCAGAATGAAACATATTCAAGAAACGAAGTTTTCATTGAATCCAAAAAGAGAAAAGCTATTTCAATTTTAGATGAATATGCTGATGAACTAAAAGAAATTGATGGAGATTTATATAATGAATATAAAGAAACAATTACTTTTCTTGAAGGTATTTCAGAAGAAGAATATCAAAATATTAAAAATGAAATTATCGAAAGTGTAAAGGAATTTATAAAGAATGAGAGATGATATGAGACCGACTTTAAACAAGTAAGAGACTACCTTATGAATAAAGAGGCGAAACCTCCCATCACTAATGAATATATGAAAACAGGATAGGGCAAAAAAACAACTTGATTAGGGAACTATCCTGGGATGCTATTTTTAAGATAGTATATAAAGAATCAATTTAAAAATATTATAGGAGATGCAATGGACCTTATTGAAAGACTCTTAGAAGAACGTAACACAAAACTTCATGGGGGAATCTACGATATAACCCAAAAACGTTTTGCCTATCATTCCAATAAAATAGAAGGTAGTAGCCTGACTGAAAATCAGGTTAGTTTTATTTATGATACAAAAATCATCGCAAATATCGGGGAAAGGGGAATCAGAATTGATGATGTGATTGAAATGGCAAATCATTTCAAATGTTTTGACTACATTCTGGATACTGTGAATGAACCACTGACAGAAGCTTATATTAAAAGAATTCATCAAATATTGAAAAGTGGAACCAGTTTGGAGTATAGCCCTCTTGCTTCTGTCGGAGCCTACAAATTACTCCCAAATATCGTAGGAAATATGGAGACAACTCCTGTAGAACGTGTTGAAGAAGAGATGCGGACCTTACTAATTGGATATAACTTAAATAACGCCAAAGAATTGGAGTATCTTATTACTTTTCATGCTAACTTTGAAAAAATCCATCCATTCGCTGATGGGAATGGTCGAGTGGGGCGCTTGCTATTGTATAAAGAATGCCTAAAAGAAGGAATCATTCCATTCATCGTAGATGATTCAAACAAGAGTCATTACTACTCTGCCTTGGAAGAACTTCAACTTAGGGATAACAAAGAACCTCTGCTGACTTATTTTCAGGGTGAACAAAAGAATTACATCAACGATTTAAAAAATAAAAATTTTGACGGAAAGATTAATCATGCCAAAGAGTATTCTCAAAAAGTCTAAGAGTAATATGTGAGAATTCAAGGATAATATTGAAAAGACTCTGTTTTAGGTCGAAAAAAAAGCCCTTGACCAAAGCCAAGAGCCTACTAATAACATTGGGGGCGAACTAATCAATCGCAATTCCGGTTATTTAGAAGGCGAACCCTCAAGGACAGCACCACAGCCTGAAGAGCCAAAGGCTCAACCCGATTTTCCTACCAATGTTCAATTATATTTTAACATTGACAAGTCAGTAAAGTCAAGTTATCGGTTGCGTGGTGGCTACAAATACCCTGAAGATGCGGACATAAGGACTTTAAATAAGTATGCGGATGCTTTGCAACGGTCAGCACAACAATATTTAGATAGATTTGCCAATCAAAAAATCATCTACGCTTTTAACGAAGATAACCAACTGAACGCTCTGTTACCAGTCGCCCTACGTTATCCTCTCGATATTTATACTTTACTATAACTTACTGAGGGAATCAACTTTAAAAGCATCAAAAAGCCCTTGACCGAAGTCAAGAGCCGTCAAACACTGGGGGCGAATTGTTCAATCGCAATTTCAGTTCTTTAGAAACCAAAGTTTCAGGGATAGCACTGCAACCCGAAGAGTCAACGACTCAACCTGATTTTCCTACCAGTGTTGAATTACATTTTAACATTGATGGTTAAAAGAGTAAAAGGATTTGCCATCTTTACGCCCCTCTTTTTTCTCAGCAAAAATCGAGTTGAAGCATAAAAAGAAAACAATGCAAACAGATGAATCAACTGGTAAGGGTGTAACGATTATGTTTAAATCATTAATAATGATAAGCAAACTATAAGAGATGAAGAGAATAACATTCATCCTTCTAAAAATGTGCCTTTTATCTAGCATGAATTATCTACACTTCTTACGAAGAACCTTTCAATTTTCTTGTTCACTTTTTTATTCGAAAAAGATAGAAAAAAGCTAGAACTTTTTTGATTTTTTGCCTTCATCTTTGTCTAAGTGGTGAGGCTTTTTGTTTGGAAAGAAAGAAAATTCCCATGCGTCAGCTTTTGTAGTATAATAGTAAGCAGACAAAAAGATAGGAATGTGTTATGAAAGTATTAGCTTTTGATACGTCTAGTAAGGCTCTTTCTCTAGCCATTTTAGAGGACAAGCAGGTTCTTGCCGAGACGACGATTAATATTAAGAAGAATCACAGTATCACCCTCATGCCTGCCATCGATTTTTTGATGACCAGTCTGGACCTGACGCCCAAGGACTTGGATCGCATCGTGGTGGCAGAGGGACCTGGTAGCTACACAGGTTTGAGAATTGCGGTAGCAACTGCCAAGACCTTGGCTCATACTCTGAACATTGATTTAGTGGGGATGTCTAGCCTCTTGGCTCTGGTGCCACGCCAAAAAGAAGGCTTGCTTGTTCCCCTGATGGATGCGCGTCGTAACAATGTCTATGCAGGATTTTATGAAAATGCCAAGGCTGTCTTTCCAGAAGCGCACCTGTCTTTTGATGAAGTGCTAGAGAAGGTCAAGGATGCTGAACAAGTGACCTTTGTCGGAGAAGTTGGAGCCTTTGTGGAACAAATCCAAGAACAACTACCACATGCTAGCTACCAAGAAACCTTGCCAAATGCAGCGAATCTAGCTCTTTGGGCCTGGGATAAGGAAGCGGCCTCCTTGCACGACTTTGTGCCAAATTACCTCAAGCGTGTCGAAGCCGAGGAAAACTGGCTCAAGAATCACACTGAGTCTGGCGAGTCCTACATTAAACGCCTATGATAAAGATCAAACGAATCCAACAACAAGCTGACTTGGCACAAGCTATCTATGCTGTTATGGTAGATGTTTACCCAGTCAGCCCGTGGACTTTGGAGCAGATCCAAGCAGACCTGTCCCAAGATCAGACTTGGTATGCTCTGGCTTATGACGGGGTAGAAGTGATTGGATTTCTAGCCGTTCAGGAGAATCTCTTTGAGGCAGAAGTCTTGCAAATCGCTGTAAAGAAAGCCTATCAGGGTCAGAGAATTGCGTCAGCCTTGTTTGCTCAATTGCCAGCGGATAAGGAGATTTTCCTCGAAGTCAGAAAGTCAAACCAACGAGCGCAAGCATTTTACAAGAAAGAAAAGATGGCGGTCATCGCTGAGCGAAAGGCCTACTACCATGACCCAGTCGAGGACGCCATCATCATGAAGAGAGAAATAGATGAAGGATAGATATATTTTAGCATTTGAGACATCCTGTGACGAGACCAGTGTCGCTGTCTTAAAAAACGACGACCAGCTCTTGTCCAATGTCATTGCTAGTCAAATTGAGAGTCATAAACGTTTTGGTGGCGTGGTGCCAGAAGTGGCTAGTCGTCACCATGTCGAGGTCATTACAGCCTGTATCGAGGAGGCTCTAGCAGAAGCAGGGATTACCGAAGAGGATGTAACAGCTGTTGCGGTTACCTATGGGCCAGGATTGGTTGGAGCACTGCTTGTTGGTTTGTCAGCTGCCAAGGCCTTTGCTTGGGCACATGGCCTTCCGCTTATCCCCGTCAACCACATGGCTGGCCACCTGATGGCAGCTCAGAGTGTGGAGCCTTTGGAGTTTCCTTTGTTGGCACTCTTGGTCAGCGGAGGACACACCGAGTTGGTCTATGTGTCAGAGGCTGGCGATTACAAGATTGTTGGGGAGACACGAGACGATGCAGTTGGGGAGGCTTATGACAAGGTCGGTCGTGTCATGGGTTTGACTTATCCAGCAGGTCGCGAGATTGACGAGTTGGCCCATCAAGGTCAGGATGTTTATGACTTCCCTCGTGCCATGATCAAGGAAGACAATCTGGAGTTTTCATTCTCAGGTTTGAAGTCTGCCTTTATCAATCTTCACCACAATGCTGAGCAAAAGGGAGAAAGCTTGTCTACAGAGGATTTGTGTGCTTCCTTCCAAGCAGCTGTCATGGATATTCTCATGGCAAAAACCAAGAAGGCTTTAGAAAAATACCCTGTTAAAACCCTTGTCGTGGCAGGTGGCGTGGCAGCCAATAAAGGTCTCAGAGAACGCTTGGCAGACGAAATCAAAGATGTCAAGGTCATCATTCCACCCTTGCGTCTCTGTGGAGACAATGCAGGTATGATTGCCTATGCCAGTGTCAGCGAGTGGAACAAAGAAAACTTTGCAGACTTGGACCTCAATGCCAAACCAAGTCTCGCCTTTGATACCATGGAATAAAGAGTCAGCTTGAAGCTGGCTTTTTGCTAAAATATTTTATAATATGTTAAAAAAGGAAAATTTTTTACGAATAGAATAGTAAAGGGAGTTTGGCCATGATTGAAAAAATGGAATTGGGAGAATTTTACAAGGAATTGCGTCTGGCGAGAAAACTCAAGCAGTCAGATGTTGCTTGTGATGGACTGACAGCATCCCAGCTATCCAAGTTTGAGTTAGGGCAGTCTATGCTATCTGCGGACAAGCTGATCCTAGCTATCCAAGGGATCAATGTGACCTTTGATGAGTTTGGGCACAAGCTCAACAACTACCAAGAATCTCCACATATGAAATTTGGTAGAAGGGTTGTGGATCGTTTTGCCCATCAAGATATAGCGGGTTTAGAGAAACTGTTGGAGGAAGTCGAACAAGAACAGATGGCGCAGACCTATCGTCGTTTGAATGCTATTGTGATTAAAAATGCCATCCATTCCTTGGATAAAAGCTATCTACTCGAAGAGGAGGATCGTGAGTTTTTGACCACTTATCTCTATGCTATCGAGTCTTGGACCTGGTTTGAACTCTATATTTTTTGCAATACCATGCCTTTTTTGAGCAATCAAGATCTGATTTTTTTATCAACCTCTTTACTTGAAAAATCCAAGGAATTTAAAGAATTGGCACACAATAGACTGTATATGAAACAAGGGCTGTTAAATATTATCTCAGAGCTCATGGAACGTAAACTTTTTTCCTATATCCCAATCTTTGAAGCCGAGTTGGAGAGCATGCTCCGTCCATACGATGTTTTTGAGAAATTATTGTGGCAGTTTTTAAAGAAGATGAGCATTTTCCTTCAAACCAAGGGAAGCAATCAAAAAGAGATTGAAAACTTTATCCAATCTCTGAAAGTATTAGAAAATCCACAATTAACAGCCCTTTTTGAACTACGCTTACAGCAATATAAAGACCTTATCGATTAACAAACAATCGCAAAAATGAAATTTCTATAAGAAAAAATGTCAAATATGCGATTTTCTAAAATAGGGCATTTTTCGTGTTATACTGTCTTTATTTCATAGTATAGGAGAAAATAAAATGAAAAAGATAATCTCACGCTACTACTTGTTTGTAGCTATTCTACTTGTCATTACTGACCAGTTCTTGATTCGTCTGCTCTTACACAGCGACCTTGCTGCTGGTCTATCTGACTTTGAATATTATCTATCGAGTATGATATTGCATTTTCTTGTGGTTCTGCTTGCTCTTATTGTTATGGTTTGGTCAGGAAAATGGCAGAAAATTAACAGTAGAAAATTTAAAGGTTCTTATCTTTTTTATTCCTTTTTAGCTCTTCTTGCTTTTGTTATTTGGAATTTCGTCACATTTTATCTTTTCCCTCCTACCAAAAATGAAATTGCTTATCAACTGGATGTCCCTACTTTTACAGGAGCAACGGCATTTCTGATGTATTTTTTCTATCCTGTGATTGCAGGTCCCATTTTTGAAGAGATGATCTATCGTGGATTGGTGATGACTGCTTTGGAAAAAGGGAAAAAATGGGGACTGGATGTACTTGGTTCGGCTACTTTATTTGGTATTTTGCATATCAGTAATCATGGTTGGGTCTTGACAGACTTTTTCGTATATATGGGTAGTGGTTTAATAATGGCAGTCTTTTTTAGAGTGACAAAGTCTATTTATTGGCCTATTGGACTGCATATAGTCAATAATGCCATTGCTCAAATTCTGCCCTTGTTGTTTTAGAGGTTTTTGAAGCATTGTAAATAACAAAAGAGAATACTAGTTATGAAATTAAAAATTCCTGAGTCAGTTCTAATAGAGTAAGTTTGTAGTATTGGGAGTTGGTGGCTTTATTTGTTTGTTATTTAATAAATTCTGGGTTGTAGAAGTGGTTTACAAATAAAACTAATTGAAGGAGTGTAAATATGTTGAGTTTACAATTTGAAGAAACGATGAAGTTAACAGAGGAAGAATTACAGGTAGTTAGTGGAGGAGATCTTGTGTATACTGGCAATATCCCAGGGAGTGGTATAGGAACATCTCGGTCAATTACTAATTTCTGGAGAACAATTTTTATCTATGATTCTCCGACTGTTAATCGTCGCCGTTATTGATAGTCAAAGCCCTTGCCTTTTCTTGGGTAGGGGCTGTCTTTATTTCATAGTATAGGAGAAAATAGAATGAAAAAGATAATCTCACGCTACTACTTGTTTATAGCTATTCTACTTGTCATTACTGACCAGTTCTTGATTCGTCTGCTCTTACACAGCGACCTTGCTGCTGGTCTATCTGACTTTGCCTATTATCTGTCGGATATGATGTTGAATTTTCTTGTGGTTTTATTTGCTCTTATTGCTATGATTTGGTCGGGAAAATGGCAACAAATCAACAGTAGAAAGTTTAAAGGATCCTATCTTGTCTATTCATTTTTAGCTCTGCTTGCTTTTGTTATTTGGAATTTCGTTACCTTTTTTCTTTTCCCACCTACTCGAAATGAAATTTCTTATCAACATGCTGCTCCTACTTTTACAGGAGCTACGGCATTTTTGATGTATTTTTTCTATCCTGTAATTGCAGGTCCCATTTTTGAAGAGATGATTTATCGTGGGTTGGTGATGACCGCTCTGGAAAAAGGAAAGAAATGGGGACTGGATGTGCTCGGTTCGGCTGCTTTGTTTGGAATCTTGCACATTAGTAACCACGGTTGGGTTTTGACAGACTTTTTCTCATATATGGGTGGCGGTCTCATATTTGCAGTCTTATTTAGAGTGACAAAGTCCATTTATTGGCCTATTGGGCTGCACATAGTCTACAATGGCATTGGTCAGATTCTCCCCTTGTTGTTTTAGAGTTTCTGCTAATCATAAAAACAAAAGAACTGACTAGCTAAGTATTATAAATAAGACTGGCTTCCCAGTCTTTTTTTATTTTGACTGTCTGTTACTAGTTTTTGATCAATTCTTTGTTTCCTCATAATTCAGAGAACAAATCTCAAAATGTAATCAGAAAATTCAAAATTTGTCAATCCTAACCTTTTTTTGTATAGTAGAAATATGAAATTTACAAAAATAATCAGTAGTCTGCTCGCTCTTGGAGCTTTACTCATGCTTTTACCAGCTTGCCAGAATATCAAAAAGACGCAACTAGTCTTGTTTGAGTCCCTTTCTTTCGGTATGCCTGTTAAATCTTTTGAAGAAGTATTGGGAGAGGCTAGCGAGATGGAGGAAGAAGAGGAAATGGCTTATCGCGATACTTGGCGTGCAGAAGACCCTTATTTCTATAAAACAGGCCGCCTTTTCTATGATTACAAAAATATTTCTTTGAAGGGCCATAAAGGTCGAGTAAGATTCACATTTTCAAAATCGCATCGCTTGGAGACAGTAGCGACTTATTTCCCCGTTTCCTCCAAAGCTGAGCAGAAAGCATTGCTCGATACCTTATCCCAGAATGTAAAAACTGAACTTGAAGCACTCCCAGATTACCAGTCCATGACCACTGATCCGGTAGGGCTATACGATGACGGTTACCGCTATAAAGTCAAGTTGAAAGGACAAAGGAGAGAATTTTGGATCGATGTTTATCCGACAGAAGATGAAGATGCTAAAGAAATTGAAGATAAAAAGTATACTATTCGGGTGGATCAGTTTAGTATGCATTAATAACACTCATGGGATTTCAGCATTTTTTACTAGCTCCAAGTTCCAAACTCTAAACTTTTTTCTCTTCTTTGAATATGTTATAATAGTCCGTGCTATGGCTGTGATGATGAACAGCCGCAATTGGAGAGAATATGAGGAGAAGGATGAAAGAAAAAGGATTTTGGGAAGGTGTACAGGCAGCCATGCCGACTGCCCTTGGCTATGTCAGCATTGGTCTGGCTTGTGGGATTATCGGTGCGCCTTATGTGACACCTGTTGAGATGGGCTTGATGAGCCTCTTTGTTTATGCTGGGAGTGCCCAGTTTGCCATGTTGGCACTGATTGCGGTACAAGCGCCTGTGGCAGCTATTGCTATGACTGTCTTTTTGATCAACTTGCGACTCTTTTTGCTGAGCCTGCATGCATCGACCTATTTCCGTCATACCAGTCTCTGGCAAAATATCGGTATGTCTAGTCTCTTGACAGATGAGACCTACGGGGTTTTGATGGGAGAATTAGCCCATACAGACAAGGTCAATCCTATGTGGATGCATGGGAATAATCTCAACAGTTATGTAGCTTGGTTTGTTGGGACAGTTGTTGGGACAGCTCTAGGTGGTTTACTGCCAAATCCAGAAATCTTTGGCCTTGATTTTGCCCTTGTGGGAATGTTTATCGGGATTTTTGCTTCGCAGTTCCAGATTATGCAAAGACGGATTCCTGTCCGCAACCTGCTGAAGATCCTAGCAGTTGTCACGGTGTCTTTCTTTTTGCTCTTGACAGTGGTGTCTCAGTCGCTAGCTGTTTTGTTTGCGACCTTGCTAGGTTGTACTATGGGGGTGGTCTTAGATGGTCAGTAAATATCTTTTGTTAGCCGTTATCTTTTCAGGCCTAGTGACTTGGATTCCCCGTATGATTCCCTTCATCTTGGTCAAGTATAAGGGCTTGCCTGCTATCGTCGAGCGGTTTTTGAAGTTCTTACCTGTTTCCATTATCTTTGCCTTGATCCTTTCAAGCGTAGTGACTGGCAAGGTTGGGAGCCTTCCTCAGATCAAATGGCTGGACTTTTTAGCAGTCTTTCCAACGGCTTGGGTAGCCTTTCGCTACCGCAATCTAGTGGGGACAGTTCTTTTTGGGGTAGTCTTGATTGCAGTCTTGCGTCTGGTCTTTTAGTCAGCCATAAAAAAAACCTATCACCGAGATAAGTATCATATAATGGCGAAAAAAAATATTTTCTGTTAAGATAGTAAAGTATTCTATTTTGGAGGAAATGACATGAAAAAAATCGTCAAATATTCATCTCTTGCTGCTCTAGGACTTGTTGCCGCAGGTCTACTAGCAGCGTGCTCAGGTGGAGATAAGAAAGATGCAGCATCAGGTGAAGCAACATCTGGTAAAAAAGAAATCGTCGTAGCGACTAACGGAACACCAAAACCATTTATCTATGAAGAAAATGGTGAATTGACTGGTTACGAGATTGAAGTAGTTCGCGCGATCTTTAAAGACTCTGACAAGTATGAAGTCAAGTTTGAAAAGACAGAGTGGTCAGGGATTTTCCCAGGACTTGATAGTGACCGTTATCAAATGGCTGTTAACAACCTCAGCTATGCCAAAGATCGTGCAGAAAAATACCTTTACGCAGCACCAACTGCTAAAAACCCTAACGTTCTCGTTGTGAAGAAAGACGACGCTAGTATCAAATCTCTCGATGATATCGGTGGAAAATCTACTGAAGTCGTTCAAGGAACAACCTCAGCTAAACAATTGGAAGCATACAACACAGAACATGCGGACAATCCAACTATCCTTAATTACACAAAGGCTGATTTCCAACAAATCATGTCTCGTTTGAGCGATGGTCAGTTTGACTACAAGATTTTTGATAAAATCGGTGTTGAAACAGTTATCAAGAACCAAGGTTTGGACAACTTGAAAGTCATTGAACTTCCAAGCGACCAACAACCTTACGTTTACCCACTTCTTGCTAAAGGTCAAGATGAGTTGAAATCATTTGTAGACAAACGTATCCAAGAACTCTACAAAGACGGAACTCTTGAAAAATTGTCTAAACAGTTCTTCGGGGACACTTACCTCCCAGCAGAAGCTGATATTAAATAGTGGTATGAAATCATCCAGTCTGAGAAAGGCGGATGATTTCTCAATTTTTGGGCATATAGTTTCAAACTATATGTCTGCCTATCTAATAACAATTTGCTAAATCAAATAAAGTATGAGATACTATTACGGTATTATTTTTAAAGGAGATAGAATCATGAAAATTAAAAAATGGCTCGGTGTAGCAGCTCTTGCTACAGTCGCAGGTTTGACTCTTGCAGCTTGCGGAAATTCAGAAAAGAAAGCTGACAATGAAACAGTTGTCAAAATCGCAACAGTTAACCGTAGTGGTTCTGAAGAAGCACGTTGGGATAAAATCCAAGAATTAGTTAAGAAAGACGGCATTAAATTGGAATTCACAGAGTTCACTGACTACTCTCAACCAAACAAGGCAACTGCTGATGGCGAAGTAGACTTGAATGCTTTCCAACACTACAACTTCTTGAACAACTGGAACAAAGAAAACGGGAAAGACCTTGTAGCGATTGCAGATACATATATCTCACCAATCCGCCTTTACTCAGGTAAAAATGGGGAAGAAAACAAGTACACCAAAGTGGAAGAAATCCCAGATAACGGTGAAATCGCCGTACCAAACGATGCAACAAACGAAAGCCGTGCACTTTACTTGCTTCAATCAGCTGGTTTGATCAAATTGGATGTTTCTGGAACTGCACTTGCAACAGTTGCTAACATCACAGAAAATCCAAAGAACTTGAAGATTACTGAATTGGACGCTAGCCAAACAGCTCGTTCATTGTCATCAGTTGATGCTGCCGTTGTAAACAATACCTTCGTTACAGAAGCAAAATTGGACTACAAGAAAGCACTCTTCAAAGAACAAGCTGATGAAAACTCAAAACAATGGTACAACATCATCGTTGCGAAAAAAGATTGGGAATCATCACCTAAGGCTGATGCCATCAAGAAAATTATCGCAGCTTACCACACTGATGAAGTGAAAAAAGTTATCGAAGAAACATCAGACGGTTTGGACCAACCAGTTTGGTAATAAGACACAGGGAGGTGGGAGAGAGTTTCCACCTCTTGCTTTTGTATAGAGAGTTGATTTTAAAGAGGCACTTGTGATCGTTCCAGGGACACAAGTACGTAGTAGAAAGAGAGAGAAAATGGTTTTTCCTAGCGAACAAGAGCAGATTGAAAAATTTGAAAAGGATCATGTGGCCCAACATTATTTTGAAGTCTTGCGCACCTTAATTTCCAAGAAATCAGTCTTTGCCCAACAGGTTGGACTCAAGGAGGTCGCAAACTATTTGGGTGAGATTTTCAAGCGTGTAGGGGCTAAAGTGGAGATTGATGAGACTTATACGGCTCCCTTTGTCATGGCGCATTTCAAGAGTTCGCGTCCGGATGCCAAGACCTTGATCTTCTATAATCACTATGACACCGTGCCAGCGGATGGCGACCAGGTGTGGACAGAGGATCCTTTTACCCTTTCTGTGCGAAATGGCTTTATGTATGGACGTGGGGTTGACGACGACAAAGGCCACATCACGGCTCGTTTGAGTGCTCTGAGAAAGTATATGCAGCACCATGATGATCTGCCTGTCAATATCAGCTTTATCATGGAAGGGGCAGAGGAGTCTGCTTCCATGGATCTAGATAAGTATTTAGAGAAACACGCAGACAAACTTCGTGGAGCGGACTTGCTAGTCTGGGAGCAAGGGACAAAGAACGCCTTGGAACAGCTGGAAATCTCTGGCGGAAACAAGGGAATTGTAACCTTTGATGCTAAGGTAAAAAGTGCGGATGTGGATATCCACTCGAGTTATGGTGGTGTCGTGGAGTCAGCTCCATGGTATCTTATCCAGGCCTTAAGTAGTCTGCGAGCTGCTGATGGACGTATCTTGGTAGAAGGCTTATACGAGGATGTTCAAGAGCCAAATGAACGAGAACTAGCCTTGGTAGATACCTACGCCCAACGCAATCCTGAGGAAATCAGTCGCATTTATGGCTTGGAATTGCCTCTCTTACAAGAGGAACGTGCAGCCTTTCTAAAACGTTTCTTTTTTGAGCCAGCCCTTAATATCGAAGGGATTCAGTCAGGTTATCAAGGGCAAGGGGTTAAAACGATTTTGCCAGCAGAGGCTAATGCCAAGCTAGAAGTTCGTCTGGTTCCTGGCTTAGAACCACATGATGTTCTGGAAAAAATTCGGAAACAGCTAGACAAAAATGGTTTTGATAAGGTAGAATTATATTATACCTTGGGAGAGATGAGCTATCGAAGCGATATGAGCGTGCCAGCCATTCTCAATGTGATCGAGTTGGCCAAGAAATTCTATCCACAGGGCGTTTCAGTCTTGCCGACAACAGCGGGGACAGGACCTATGCATACGGTCTTTGACGCCCTAGAGGTACCTATGGTAGCCTTCGGTTTAGGGAATGCCAATAGCCGAGATCACGGTGGAGATGAAAACGTGCGGATCGCCGATTACTACACCCATATTGAATTAGTAGAGGAGCTGATTAGAAGCTATGAGTAGAGATATTATCAAGTTAGATCAGATCGATGTGACCTTTCACCAAAAGAAGAGAACCATCACAGCGGTCAAGGATGTGACCATTCACATCCAAGAAGGCGATATCTACGGAATCGTTGGATATTCTGGAGCGGGGAAATCCACTCTTGTACGGGTGATTAACCTCTTGCAAAAGCCATCTGCAGGGAAAATTACCATTGATGACGACGTTATTTTTGATGGTAAGGTGACCTTGACAGCAGAGCAGTTGCGTCGTAAGCGTCAAGACATTGGGATGATTTTCCAGCATTTCAACCTGATGAGTCAAAAGACAGCAGAGGAAAATGTAGCCTTTGCCCTCAAACACTCTGGACTCAGCAAGGAAGAAAAGAAAGCTAAAGTAGCTAAGTTGTTGGATTTGGTTGGCTTGGCGGATCGTGCTGAAAACTACCCTTCACAACTATCTGGAGGACAAAAACAGCGTGTGGCCATTGCGCGTGCCTTGGCCAATGATCCAAAAATCTTGATTTCAGATGAGTCAACGTCTGCCCTTGATCCTAAGACAACCAAGCAGATTTTGGCCTTGTTGCAAGATTTAAACCAAAAATTAGGCTTGACCGTTGTCCTGATTACACACGAAATGCAGATTGTCAAAGACATTGCCAACCGTGTGGCGGTCATGCAGGATGGCCGTTTGATTGAAGAGGGTAGTGTCCTTGAAATCTTCTCAGATCCTAAACAACCTTTGACCCAGGACTTTATCTCAACTGCCACAGGTATTGACGAAGCAATGGTCAAGATTGAGAAGCAAGAAATCGTAGAACATTTATCTGAGAACAGTATTTTAGTGCAGCTCAAGTATGCAGGGGCTTCAACAGACGAGCCGCTTTTGAATGAATTGTACAAGCGTTACCAAGTAACGGCCAATATTCTCTATGGGAATATTGAAATCCTCGATGGCACTCCAGTCGGAGAATTGGTTGTGGTCTTGTCAGGTGAAAAAGCAGCGCTAGCAGGTGCTCAAGAAGCCATTCGTCAAGCAGGCGTTCAGCTAAAAGTATTGAAGGGAGGACAGTAAAATGACAGACTTGATTCAAACTTACTTACCAAATGTCTACAAGATGGGCTGGGCTGGTCAAGCAGGCTGGGGAACAGCCATCTACCTAACTCTTTATATGACAGTTCTTTCTTTCATCATCGGAGGGTTCTTGGGGCTCGTTGCAGGTCTTTTCCTTGTCTTGACAGCGCCAGGCGGTGTCTTGGAGAACAAGGTCGTTTTCTGGATTTTAGACAAGATTACCTCAATTTTCCGTGCGGTTCCCTTTATCATCCTTTTGGCCATCTTGTCACCACTTTCTCACTTGATTGTCAAGACTAGTATCGGGCCAAATGCAGCCCTTGTCCCACTCTCTTTTGCGGTATTTGCCTTCTTTGCCCGTCAGGTGCAGGTCGTCTTGGCTGAGTTGGATGGTGGTGTAATTGAAGCAGCGCAGGCTAGTGGAGCGACTTTCTGGGATATCGTTGGGGTATACCTATCCGAAGGTCTTCCAGATTTGATTCGTGTGACGACTGTGACCTTGATTTCCCTTGTTGGTGAAACAGCTATGGCGGGAGCAGTTGGTGCTGGTGGTATCGGTAATGTGGCCATTGCCTATGGATTCAACCGTTACAATCACGATGTGACCATCTTGGCGACCATCATTATCATCTTGATTATCTTTACAATCCAGTTCTTGGGAGATTTCTTGACCAAGAAATTAAGTCATAAATAAAAAGAGCCGAAGGGCTCTTTTTTAGTGATTAGATTTTGTGTGTAAACTTTTTACTAATGGCTTGTCCAAGCAAAGCACCAATCAAGGCACAAAGGAGAATGCTTGAAACAAAGAGAAGGATTTTGTCCAGCTCTGGAGCGACCATGATACGGTCAATGTATTCCTGAGATTTTCCACGAGCGAGGAGAGCTGCCTCGTAGGATGCTGGATTGATCCACATGAGGAGGATAGGACCGCTTGTGCTAAAAGCAAAGACGAGGAAGGAGAAAAGATTTTTAATCTTATCCTGATAGTGGCCGAGGCGAGCGGTGGCATCTGCTGCAAGACCGCAGGAGATAGCTGGTAGAAAGGCTCCAGCGCCGTGTTTGCTAGCTAGGAAAAAGAGAGCCATAAAGAGCCCGAGAGTGGTAATGGCACCAAAACGAGGAACTTTTACCAGAAGAAACATGTAGACGCTACCCCCAACAAGGGCTGAAAAAGCCGGAGCATAGAACATATTGCCCGTTGAGTCAACCAAGTGACCAAGTACTACTCCAATTCCTAGACAGAGGAAATAAAGGACGACAGCTAAGAGGGTGGTTAAGATATTTTTCTTCATGAGTTTCTCCTTGATATAAACTAACAAAATCAATTGTATCACGCTTTTAGAGGATTGTAAATGGACACTCTATATTTTTGAAAACGTTTGAAATATGATATAATAGTTACACAGTTGTTTGAAGGAGGATATCATGGGAAAATTTCTAGAATTCGTCTTTAATCGTTTCTTTTTAGGAATGATTGTGACGGCTTTTTTCTGGTTATTCACACTAGCAGGAGGTGTGGTCTTTGGTTTGGCACCAGCTAGTGCCACCCTGATGAGTTTATATGCTGAGCACGGTTATACCTATCGAGCTTATAGCTTGAAAGAAGCTTGGGAACTATATAAGAGTAACTTTGTCAAGAGCAACCTCGCTTTCTATAGTTTTGTATTTGTAGATCTAGTATTAGTTTATGGTCTGTATCTTTTGGTTCAATTGCCCCATCAGACTATTTTTCATCTCTTGGCAACCTTTCTTAATGTTCTTGTAGTGGCCCTTGTCTTTCTAGCCTATACTGTTTCCTTGAAACTTCAGGTGTACTTTGATTTATCCTACCGAAATACCGTGAAATTGTCCCTTATTGGGATTTTCATGAGCTTGCCAGCAATCGCCAAGGTTCTGATTGGAACAGGCTTGCTTGTAGGAGTTGGTTACTATATGCCTGCTCTCCTCTTTTTTGTAGGAATTGGTGTGTGGCATTTCTTTATCAGTGATATGTTGGAACCTATTTATGAAAGTATCCATGAAAAATTGGCGACAAAATAGAATGAAGCAATTTTGGCTTCACTCTCTTTTACGAATTTATAGCCTCGTTATGATCATCATCATTGCTAGTTTTGCGGTGATGATTTCCTATGCTGACTGGGATTCGCGCGAGAAAGAAGCTCAGCGAGTAGCTCAACGTGTGACGACTCGGACAGTAAGTGAGATTGAATATTACCATAGAGAGTCGACTCAGCTTGGCCAGGCTTTGGTTGAAAATCAGGCTCGTATCGAAGGGATTTACAAGTACTTTAGTCTCAGTACGCCAGACTATTTTTATTGGCAATTAGAGCGAAAAGCTTCGCCTTATATCTCGGTATCCTTGTATGAAAATATCGACGATCTCTATGTTCGTAATGATTTTGTGACAGGGGTGGCAATTGTCCTCCAAGATTACAAAGAAGTTTTTGTTTCAACTAGAGGGAAACGAAGTGGAGAGAAAATTCCAGCAGAAAATTTCAAACCAGCTCCCAATAGTTTTGCCATTCCTGTATCCGATCCCGTTTCTGATCAGGATTTAGGAGTGATCTACATCTCTTTATCCCCAGATGTCTTACGTGGAGCTATTGACAATACCCGAGGTAACACACCAATGGCCGTGACGGTGACTTCGCCTTTCGATATGGAGATGTTTCAGCTTGGGGAGAAGGTGTCAGCAGAGCGGGAGAACTGGCTTGTAGGAGTCACCTCTCATGGCTATCAAGTTCGTGTGGCTGTTCCTAAGGATTTTGTTCTTAAGGGAACGTTGACTAGTTCAGCTGTCATTATTGGACTAAGTATTCTCTTCATCATCATTTTGTATATCACTCTGAGACAGACCTTTTCGAAATATCAAAAGCAGGTGGTGGATTTGGTCGAGTCTATTCAGGTTATTGCTCAAGGAGAAGAGGGACTTCGCATCGATACCTCTGAGAAAGATCAGGAGTTACTCCTTATCTCAGAAACAACCAATGATATGTTAGATCGACTGGAAAAAAATATCCACGATATTTATCAGTTGGAACTTAGCCAAAAAGATGCCAATATGCGAGCCTTGCAAGCTCAGATCAACCCGCATTTTATGTATAATACCTTGGAATTTCTTCGCATGTATGCAGTGATGGAAAGCCAAGATGAGCTGGCGGATATTATCTATGAATTTAGTAGCTTGTTGCGTAACAATATCTCCGATGAGCGTGAAACGACATTGCAACAAGAACTAGAATTTTGTCGTAAATACAGTTATCTCTGTATGGTTCGCTATCCAAAGTCAGTAGCTTATGGCTTTAAGATCGCGCCAGAATTAGAAAATATGAAGATTCCCAAGTTTACGCTCCAACCATTGGTCGAAAACTACTTTGCCCATGGTATTGACCACCGCCGAACAGACAATGTCATCAGCATCAAGGTCTTGAAGGGTGAGGGATTTGTTGAAATCCTAGTGGTAGACAATGGTCGAGGCATGCCTGCTGAAAAATTAGCTGCCCTGCAAGAGAAATTAGCTCAGAGAAGTTTTGAGCACGAAGCAAGCTACAGCGGCGAGCGGCAGTCAATCGGAATAATGAATGTGCACGAACGCTTTGTCCTCTATTTTGGGGATCGCTACCAAATCAGTGTAGAGTCAGCTGAGCAAGAAGGTGTTCGCTATCGAATCACTATCCAGGATGAATAGAAAGGGTAGAAATGTATAAAGTTTTATTAGTAGACGACGAGTACATGGTGACAGAGGGGCTCAAGCGCTTGATTCCCTTTGAAAAATGGGATATGAAAGTCGTCGCAACAGCCAATCATGCCGACGATGCTCTGGGCTATGTCAAGCATCATCCGGTTGATGTGATTATTTCGGATGTCAATATGCCGGATAAAACAGGACTGGAGATGATCAAGGAGATGAAGGAGATTCTTCCAGATGCCTATTATATCTTGCTGTCTGGCTATCAGGAGTTTGACTATGTCAAGAAAGCAATGAATCTGAGTGTCGTAGATTATCTAGTGAAGCCAGTGGATAAGGTGGAGTTGAGTCATTTATTAGAAAAAATTGCGAGTCAACTTCAGGAAAAGGTGGAGCAGAGCCAGACTCTTAGCCAAGAATTGGATGAAGAGGGCTTTGTCAACTTCTTAGCAGGTAAAGACAACTGGTGGATAGGCCTTTCCAAGGAAAAACAAGGCTCTTTCACTATTCCTTACTATGTTTTAGGTCAAGACTGGCAGATTTTTATCTCTGATCAACCATTAGATGGAATCGTAGTAACGCCCTTTGTAGCACCCTACCAACAAGCCTTTGAAAAATGGAAGATCAACGCAGAAAAAGCCCTCTTTTACGGTTCTGTCAATCTAGAAAAATCTGAGAGTTTGTTTGCTTATTATGAGCCGATTTATCGGGTGATTATCCAAGGGAATATCAATCAAATCATCGAGGAATTAACCCTGCTAGAGAAGGTTGTTTTGAAGAATACCCCGCGCGTGGCCATCACCAAACAACTCTTCACCCAATTTGTCATGGATGTCTTTCATTTATTTGAACACCTAAAAGCAGATGATATGACCGAGATTGTCAAAGCTATCCATGCCATTAACACCTTTGAAGAATTGGTTGCCTACATCAAAGAAACCTTGACCAAGTTCTTTGGCCAGTACCGCATGAATGAAAATGTGGTGAGTGTTCTGGAAGTGATTGGGCGTGATTATCAGAAAGAGCTCTCACTTAAGGATATTAGCAAGGATCTCTTTATCAATCCTGTCTATCTCGGTCAGCTAATCAAGAGAGAAACCAACTCAACCTTTGCGGAATTGCTCAATAAACAGCGAATAAAAGCAGCGCAGCAACTTTTACTTTCGACCAGTGATAGCATCGAAGATATTTGCTATGCAGTTGGCTACAGTAACGTCGGCTATTTCTACAAGGTTTTCCGTAAATTGTGCGGAAAATCACCAAAAGCTTACCGAAAACAAGTCGAGACAGGCCTGTAAGAATTGTATTTCTGTACGAAAAATGCTATAATGTCCAAAAGGATTTATAGGAGGATAATATGAAAAAGAAACCAATTTATCTCTGGATTTTGTTAGTCCTATCAGCACTTATTTCTGCTTCGTCATTATTTGGCATCTTGGGTCCAGTCCCTAGCAAGGAAGTTCTTCGTGCTAACCTATCTAATAGTGGGACCCTTACTGCTCAGCAAATAGAAGACACGGTTAACTATACTTACCAAGTAACAGCATCATCGCACTCAATTTTTAATATAGTTTTGATTATTTTATCTGCTATTTTAGTTGTGGTAGCCTTTGTGTTCTTAGTTCGTAAAAACGTCCAATTTGCAAACTATGCTTATCTTGGCTATCTTTTGCTAGCGATTGTTGGTTTGGTCTATTCTTTTGTGAACATTCAAGATGCACTTCAATTGATCAAAGATGATACCCTAGGCTTAGGAATAGGCGCATTAGCAAAAGGAACCGTTATTTTGTTCATGATTATCAATGTCCTCTTTTTAGCTTTAGTCTTTTACAAGATGTGGCGCCAGCAAAAAGATTTGGCTGAAGAAGCCGAAGCAGAGGAAGTTGCCTAAGTATTGACAAAAGAGAACTATCAAGTTACAATCTTGGTAGTTCTTTTACTATCCAAAAATAAAAATCGAGGTCAATATGAAAAAAATATCCTTAGTTTATATCAGTTTGAGCGGGAATACAGAGAGTTTTGTAACCCGACTCAAGGACTATCTCTTGTCCCAGCACGAAGGAATTGAGGTCCAAAAGATCCATATCAAGGATTTGGTCAAGGAAGGGAAAGATTTCTTTGAGATGGACCATCCTTATGTCGCCTTTTTACCCACCTATTTAGAAGGTGGGAATGGGGTCGACAACGGCGATGTTGAGATTCTAACGACTCCAGTGGGTGATTTTATCGCCTATGGAGACAATGCCAGTAAGTGTTTTGGTGTAGTGGGATCTGGTAATCGCAATTTTAATAATCAATACTGCCTGACAGCCAAGCAATATAGCCAGCGTTTTGGTTTCCCCGTTCTAGCAGATTTTGAAATGAGAGGCATGTTGGGAGACATTAAAAAAGTCGCAGCAATTATAGCAGACTTGTATGGATTGGAAAGTTAAGTTTCGGCTTAGCTTTTTCTTCTACTTTATTTGTTTAAAATCTAATAGGAATCTTTAGCTGTTTCATGAAGAAGAGAAAAATCCGAGAAGTCTTCTTCTCGGATTTTGATTATTTGAGTTGCTCAGTGATTTCCTTGGAAAGCATGAGTCCCAAACGATAGCCCTTGTTGATGTAGGCGATGACATCATTGATATTCTCTGTTGTTTGGATTCTTTCGCGGATATCTGCTTTGAAAGTTTCGTCTTTCAAAAGTTGCTCCTGAAGGAGTTTCTGAAGTTTTTCTTTTTCGTATTTATTGATAAGAAAAAGAACGACAAGACTGATAAGAACTAATATATAAGCGTACTGGCTCATAAAATCTCCCCTGATTTGATAAAAAATTGAAGGCATAAGAAAAGCGAAAGAAATTTTCGCTTTTCAACTAAGTCACTAGGCGAGCAGAACAGGTATCCAATAGCTAAAACCAGACAGTTTGGTCCTTTAACTGAAAAGTCCGTCCAGTTGTAATGAAGACTAGTGAAGCGCCAAGCCAAAGCCTGTATAGGATTTGGTGATAGTTACTTAGACTGCTTTATGATTAAGTTATTTGAGTGATTGCGACATGCGTCTAAACCAATCACTATAATTTGTTGGGACGCATTAGTGAAGCGTTTAAGCAATTCGTCATATAGTTACGACGTCATGGCCTCTAAATCGATTATATTTAGGAGCTATGACTAGTGAAGCAGTTAGCTAGTCCGCATATAGCGGCTAGCTTCCTAGTTTGCTCTTTGATTTTCATTGAGTATTAGATTGCTTTACAATAAAGTGATTAAAAGATTACGACATGAGCCTAACCAAATCGATATTATTTGGTTAGGTGAATTAGTGAAGCGTTTAGGCAATTCGCCATATAGCGATTGCCGTCAAGAGACTAGGAGCTTTAGTTCCAGTCTCTTGTAACGATTTACATCTTCTCTGGTGCTTCTACTCCGAGCAAACGAAGGGCTTCTTTGAGAACGACTGCGGTTGCATAGCTGAGTGCTAGACGGCTGTCGCGCTCTGGGCTTTCATCCAAGATACGAGTGTGGGCATAGTATTTATTGAAAGCTTGAGCCAAGCTGATTGCGTATTTGGCAATAAGCGATGGGTCATAGTTATCTGAAGCACGTTTGATGACACGGGCAAAGTCTTGGAGAAGTTTGATGATTTCCCAGCTTTCGGCATCATTTAGACTGTAACTTGCTTGAGCATTTGGTTGGAAGTCAGCTTTTCTAAGTAGAGACTGAATACGAGCGTAAGCGTATTGGATGTATGGCCCAGTCTCACCTTCAAAGGAAACCATTGCTTCCAAATCAAAGTCATAACCATTTCGACGATCAGTTTTCAGGTCGTAGAATTTGACAGCTCCAACCCCAACAGCTTGGGCGATTTGGTCTTTATTTTCGAGTTCAGGATTTTTTGCTTCGATTTGAGCTTTAGCACGAGTAATGGCTTCTTGGAGAGTTGGCTCAAGCAGGATGATGTTTCCTTTACGAGTAGAGAGTTTTTGGCGATTTTTGGTTACAAGACCAAAGTCAACGTGAACCATATCGTCACTCCAAGCAAATCCCATCTTCTTCAAGACAGCTTTCAACTGTTTAAAGTGGTTAGATTGTTCTTGGCCGACAGCATAGACATTTTTAACAAAGTTGTATGTACGAGCACGGTAGATGGCTGTTGCGATATCACGAGTGATGTAGAGAGTAGCGCCATCTGATTTTTTAATCATAGCAGGTGGCAAATCGAAATCATCCAAGTTGACAATGCAAGCCCCTTGAGACTCTTCTAGCAAGCCTTTTTCTTCCAAGATTTGTACGGCTTCATCCATCTTGTCATTGTAGAAGGCTTCACCGTTTAAGCTATCAAATTCAACACCGAGTAGTTTGTAGATGCGGTTGAATTCGACCAAACTTTCATCACGGAACCATTGCCAAAGTTGAGTTGCTTCAGGATCACCATCTTCTAGTTTTTTGAACCAGAGGCGACCTTCATCATCGAGAGCCTTGTCAGTTTCGATTTCTGCATTGATGCGAACATAAAGTTTCAACAACTCATCGATTGGGTTGGCTTCAATAGCTTCTTTAGATCCCCACTTTTTATAAGCAACCATGAGAAGACCAAACTGTTTCCCCCAGTCTCCAAGGTGGTTGATTTTAATGGTTTTGTAGCCCATCTTCTTAAAGATATTAGAGAGGGCATCTCCGATAACTGTTGAACGCAAGTGGCCGACTGAGAAGGGTTTTGCGATATTGGGACTAGAAAGGTCAATCGTAATATTTTGCTCTTGGCCTTCCGTTTGCTGGGCGTAGTCAGCACCTTTTTCGATGACTTCTTTGATAACTGCACCAGAAATAGCAGATTTATTAAGGAAAAAGTTTACGTAAGGACCCGTTGCTACCACTTTTTCAAAGGCTTGGCTGTTGATCTTTGCAGCAATATCGGCAGCAATCACTTGCGGTGCCTTGCGTTCGACTTTTGCTAATGAGAAAGCAGGGAAAGCGATGTCTCCCATATCTGAATTTTTAGGTTGTTCTAGTAAATTGAAAATAGCCTCTTGGTCCAGGCTATCGATGACGCTAGCCAATTCGCCAGCAATCAGTTTTTTTGTATTCATAAGTAGGCTCCTTTTGGGCTTTTCTTCTATTTTAACACAATTTACTACATTTTTTGAGAAAGAAGAGAATTTTTTTGAATTCTCTATTTTTTTTGGTATAATATGGTTATAAAATAAATGTAAAATTTATTATAAATATTCGTTTAAGAGGATAATATGAGAAAAAGAGAACGGCATCAGTTGATTAAAAAGATGATCGCTGAAGAAAAACTTGGGACACAAAAAGAGATTCAAGATCGTCTAGAAGCTCAGAATGTCTATGTGACGCAAACGACTTTGTCACGTGATTTGCGTGAAATCGGCTTGACCAAGATCAAGAAAAATGATATGGTGTATTATGTACTAGCAAATGAGACAGATAAGATTGATTTAGTTGAGTTTTTGTCTCATCATTTAGAAGGAGTTGCAAGAGCAGAATTCACCTTGGTACTCCATACAAAACTTGGGGAAGCTGCAGTTTTAGCAAACATTGTAGATGCAAACAAGGATGAATGGATTTTAGGAACGGTTGCTGGTGCTAATACCTTATTGGTTATTTGTCGAGACCAGCACGTTGCCAAGCTGATGGAAGATCGTTTGCTAGATTTGATGAAAGATAAATAAGGTCTTGGGAGTTGCTCTCAAGACTTATTTTTAGCAAGGAGAGACGGAAAATGGCAACAGAAAAGCTATCACCCGGCATGCAACAGTATGTGGATATTAAGAAACAATACCCAGATGCTTTTTTGCTTTTTCGAATGGGTGATTTTTACGAGTTGTTCTATGAAGATGCAATTAATGCAGCACAGATTTTAGAAATTTCCTTAACGAGTCGGAATAAAAATGCAGAAAATCCGATACCCATGGCGGGTGTCCCTTATCATTCTGCCCAGCAGTACATCGATGTTCTGATTGAGCAGGGCTATAAAGTTGCCATTGCAGAACAGATGGAAGATCCCAAACAAGCGGTTGGTGTTGTCAAGCGAGAGGTGGTCCAGGTCATCACACCTGGAACGGTCGTCGATAGCAGTAAGCCGGATAGTCAGAATAATTTCTTGGTTGCCCTAGATCGCGATGGCAATCAATTTGGTCTGGCTTATATGGATTTGGTGACGGGTGATTTCTATGTGACAGGTTTATTGGATTTCACTCTCGTTTGTGGGGAAATTCGTAACCTCAAAGCTCGAGAAGTGGTGCTGGGTTATGACTTGTCTGAGGAAGAAGAACAAATCCTCAGCCGTCAGATGAATCTGGTGCTTTCTTATGAGAAGGAAGGCTTTGAGGATATTCATTTACTGGATCCACGACTGGCAGCTGTGGAGCAAGCAGCAGCTAGTAAGCTCCTCCAGTATGTTCACCGGACCCAGATGCGGGAATTGAACCACCTCAAACCAGTTATCCGCTATGAAATTAAAGATTTCTTGCAGATGGATTATGCGACCAAGGCTAGTTTGGATTTGGTTGAGAATGCCCGTTCAGGCAAGAAGCAAGGCAGTCTTTTCTGGCTTTTAGATGAAACCAAAACAGCTATGGGCATGCGGCTCTTGCGCTCTTGGATCCATCGTCCCTTGATTGATAAGGAACGAATCGTCCAACGTCAAGAGGTGGTGCAGGTCTTTCTTGACCACTTCTTTGAGCGTAGTGATTTGACAGACAGTCTCAAAGGTGTTTATGACATCGAACGCTTAGCTAGTCGGGTTTCTTTTGGCAAGACCAATCCAAAGGATCTCTTGCAACTGGCGACTACCTTATCTAGTGTGCCACGGATTCGAGCGATTTTAGAGGGAATGGAGCAGCCTGCCCTGGCCTATCTTATCGAACAGTTAGATGCCATCCCTGAGTTGGAGAGCTTGATTAGTGCTGCCATTGCTCCTGAAGCTCCTCACGTGATTACGGAAGGTGGCATTATCCGTACGGGATTTGATGAGACCTTAGACAAGTACCGTCGTGTACTCAGAGAAGGGACTAGCTGGATTGCTGAGATTGAGGCTAAGGAGCGGGAAAACTCTGGCATCAGCACGCTTAAGATTGACTACAATAAAAAAGATGGCTACTATTTCCATGTGACGAATTCGCAACTGGGAAATGTACCTGCCCACTTTTTCCGCAAGGCAACGTTGAAAAACTCAGAACGCTTTGGTACTGAGGAATTAGCCCGTATCGAGGGGGATATGCTGGAGGCGCGTGAGAAGTCAGCCAACCTCGAATACGAAATCTTTATGCGTATCCGTGAGGAAGTCAGCAAGTACATCCAGCGTTTGCAGGCTTTAGCCCAAGGGATTGCGACGGTTGATGTCTTGCAAAGTCTCGCAGTTGTGGCTGAAACTCAGCATTTGATTCGACCAAAGTTTGGAGACGATTCACAAATCAATATCCAGAAAGGGCGCCATGCTGTCGTCGAAAAGGTCATGGGAGCTCAGACCTATATTCCAAATAGTATCCAGATGGCAGAAGATACGAGTATTCAGCTAATTACAGGGCCCAACATGAGTGGGAAGTCAACCTACATGCGCCAGTTAGCCATGACTGCGGTTATGGCCCAGCTGGGTTCCTATGTGCCGGCAGAAAGCGCCCATTTGCCTATCTTCGATGCTATCTTTACCCGTATCGGAGCAGCAGATGATTTGGTTTCAGGTCAATCAACCTTTATGGTGGAGATGATGGAGGCCAACAATGCCATTTCGCATGCGACCAAGGACTCCTTGATTCTCTTTGATGAATTAGGACGCGGAACGGCAACCTATGATGGCATGGCTCTTGCCCAATCCATCATCGAATACATTCATGAACATATCGGAGCCAAAACCCTCTTTGCGACCCACTACCATGAGTTGACCAGTCTGGAGTCTAGCTTGGAACACTTGGTCAATGTCCACGTGGCAACCTTAGAACAGGATGGACAGGTCACCTTCCTTCACAAGATCGAACCAGGACCTGCTGATAAATCCTATGGTATCCATGTTGCTAAGATTGCTGGCTTACCAGGAGAACTTTTAGCAAGAGCGGATAAGATTTTAACGCAACTGGAGAGTCAAGGGGGAGAAAGTCCAGCTCCGATGAGGCAAACTAGCGCCGTCACGGAACAGATTTCTCTCTTTGATACGCCAGCAGAACATCCTATCCTAGCAGAATTAGCTCAACTGGATGTGTACAACATGACACCTATGCAGGCTATGAATGTCTTAGTTGAGTTCAAACAAAAGTTATAAAAAGAGCCCACTCACATTTTTGTGAGTGGGATTTTTCTATTACTTTTTATGAGCCAAGAGTTGATTGATGTGGTCTACTTTTTTTGCTTCTCTTTTATAGAGAATAACCCAGATGATGAGGTAGACGATCGCAAACTCTGGAATGAGTTGGAGATAAAAGGTCCAGTGGAAGGGGAACCAACCAGCCAGAGTTGCTAGTGGAACAAAGCCAGCCAGCATGAGGAAGAAATGGGAAAGTGTGGCACGGAGCAAGCTCCAGTCACGGCTGAATAAGCGACTGCCAAAGCTAAAGAGAACGCCGATAGCTGACCAGATGATCATACAGTAGAGCAAGACCAAGGCACCGTGAACCTGATGTTCCACCATCACTTGTCCGACTAGAGACTCGGGGCTCAGCGGGGCATAGGTATTTGGGGCATAAATGAGTGAAAAAAGGATAGAGAGGATGAGGCCGATAAGTACACCAGCTGCTGCATCGTGAAAGATTTGTTTTTTCATAGTTCTAATTTCTCCTTGATGGTTTTTAGGTAACGGCGTGAAGAGTAGGTGAAGCTTTCGTTTTTGAGAAAGATTTCGACTAGGCCGTTGGGAGTGAGTTTGAGATGAGAGATGGAGTCGATATTGACGATTTCAGATTGGGAAATTTGGATAAAAGTGGTCGGCAGAATGTCAAGAACTTGATAGAGACGCAAATCAATGGTATAGGTCTGAGATGCAGTTTCTGCTAGAACCTTGCGATTCTCGATATAGAAGCGTTGTATCTTACAAATCTTAACTAGATAGACCTGATCATCAATCTTTCCTTTGATTGTTTCTTTTTGGTCAAGATTTTCTGCGAACTCGATGACTTTCTGGACTTTTTCGGTCGGCTGAGGAGTTTGGACAATCAGCTTTTCCTCCTCGTAAGTCTCCTTAATCTGTAGTTCTACTTTCATAAATTTCCCTCCTTACATTTCATACAAGGTTGTGATCACTTCCTGTACACCTTTATTAAACACTATTTTACGACCCATGGCAAGAGCTTTTGCCTATGTGGAGAGATTTGGAGTCTATGTGGTATTTGCTTTTTCTGGTAACATCTGAAATATGGTATAATAGCACTAATCAATTTCTAGGAAAATAGATACAGAAAGGGGCTGAAAGATGTCTCATATTATTGAATTGCCAGAGGTGCTGGCAAACCAGATCGCGGCTGGAGAAGTGATTGAACGTCCTGCCAGTGTGGTCAAAGAGTTGGTAGAAAATGCCATTGACGCGGGCTCAAGTCAGATTATCATTGAGATTGAGGAATCTGGCCTTAAGAAGATTCAAATAACAGATAATGGTCATGGTATCCCTCACGATGAGGTGGAATTGGCCCTGCGTCGCCATGCAACCAGTAAGATAAAAAATCAAGCAGACCTTTTTCGGATTCGGACGCTTGGTTTTCGTGGTGAGGCCCTGCCCTCTATCGCTTCTGTCAGTGTTCTGACTCTGTTGACGGCGGTGGATGGCGTGAGTCATGGGACCAAGCTCGTCGCTCGTGGAGGTCAAGTCGAAGAAATCATCCCAGCGACAAGTCCTGTGGGAACCAAAGTTTGTGTGGAGGACCTCTTTTTCAACACACCTGCACGTCTCAAGTATATGAAGAGCCAGCAGGCGGAGTTGTCTCATATCATTGATATTGTCAACCGTCTGGGATTGGCTCATCCAGAGATTTCCTTTAGTTTGATTAGTGATGGCAAGGAAATGACACGGACAGCGGGGACTGGGCAATTGCGTCAAGCCATTGCAGGGATTTATGGTTTGGCTAGTGCCAAGAAGATGATAGCCATTGAGAATTCGGATCTAGACTTTGAAATTACAGGTTTTGTGTCCTTGCCTGAGTTGACACGAGCAAATCGTAACTATATCAGCCTCTTCATCAATGGCCGTTATATCAAGAATTTCCTGCTCAATCGTGCTATTCTTGATGGCTATGGTAGCAAGCTCATGGTGGGCCGTTTTCCACTGGCTGTCATTCACATCCATATCGACCCTTATCTAGCGGATGTCAATGTGCATCCAACCAAGCAAGAAGTGCGGATTTCCAAGGAAAGAGAACTGATGAAGCTGGTCTCAGAGGCTATTTCAAATAGTCTCAAGGAACAAGCCTTGATACCTGATGCTTTAGAAAATCTTGCCAAGTCGACCGTACGCAATCGTCAAAAGGTAGAGCAGACCATTCTTCCACTCAAAGAAAATACGCTCTACTATGAAAAAACAGAACTCTCAAAACCCAGTCAAGCTGAGGTAGCCGATCATCAGGTTGAATTAACTGAGGAAGGGAAAGATTTGACCTTATTTGCCAAGGAAACCTTGGACCAGCTAACCAAGCCAGCAAAACTGCATTTTGCAGAGAGGAAGCCAGCTAGCTATGACCAACTAGACCATCCAGAGCTAGACCTTGCGAGTCTTGATAAGGCTTATGACAAGCTGGAGCGAGAAGAATCATCCAGCTTCCCAGAATTGGAGTTTTTCGGACAAATGCACGGGACCTACCTCTTTGCCCAAGGTCGAGATGGGCTCTACATCATAGATCAGCACGCGGCTCAGGAACGGGTTAAGTACGAGGAATACCGTGAAAGCATCGGCAATGTTGACCAGAGCCAGCAGCAACTTCTAGTGCCTTATATCTTTGAATTTCCTGCGGATGATGCCCTTCGTCTCAAGGAAAGAATGTCTCTTTTAGAGGAAGTAGGTGTCTTTCTAGCAGAGTACGGGGAGAATCAATTTATCTTGCGCGAACATCCCATTTGGATGGCAGAGGAGGAAATCGAGTCTGGGATCTATGAGATGTGCGACATGCTGCTCTTGACCAAGGAAGTTTCTATCAAAAAATACCGAGCTGAACTAGCGATTATGATGTCCTGCAAGCGGTCCATCAAGGCTAATCACCGTATCGATGACCACTCGGCTATACAACTTCTATACCAACTCTCTCAATGTGACAACCCCTATAACTGTCCACACGGACGTCCGGTTTTGGTTCACTTCACCAAGTCGGATATGGAAAAGATGTTCCGACGCATTCAGGAAAATCATACCAGTCTCCGTGAGTTGGGAAAATATTAAGAACACAAAAAGCCTTTGTTCCTTTTTCGAACAAGGCTTTTTAGTTTTTCTAAAGTGGGAACTTGATTGGACATGGGCAACTTGACACGAGGTTTACACTTGCTTGACAAGGTCACTTCTAAAAAAATATTACGAAAACTCAATTAGGGGATTCAAGGTTTTGTAGAGTCGTCTTTGTCTGAAGGATTCTCAAGACCAATTACCTTATCAAGATAACGTTGTTTGGTTTTGAGAGCCTTGTTGATAGCAATTGCAGAAGCGATTAATAGAACGAAGGTCAGCCAAATCCAGGCAGTGAATTCGGCTGGAAAACTAGAACCGGCTAAAAAGAGATAGATAGCCAGAGCCAATACGAAAATATAAATCACCTGCCAGAGACCAAAGGATTTAACTTCTTTATAGTATTTGTCCTTTTCTTCCTCCAAAATCACTTCCGTGGAACCTTTTTCAAAGTTTTCATCCAGTAAGAGATAGTCAGTGGTTACTTGAAAAATCTTGCTTAATTCAATAATTTTTTCGATTTCAGGAAGGACTTGTCCAGACTCCCATTTGGAGATGCTTTGTCGAGAAACATTGATTTGTTCTGCTAGTTTTTCTTGGGACCAACTTTTTTCCTTTCTGAGTTCAAACAGTTTTTCTGCGAGTTTCATTATTCTATCCTCCTTTTTCTACTTCTATCCTAACAATTTTTACTTATAATGAGAATACAATCTCCTGTACTATTTGTCAACCAGAGGTTGCACCTTTTGTTGCAGTCTGTCTGGGGGAAATATGGTATACTAGATAGGCAAAATAATGGAGAAAAAATTATGTACGAATATCTAAAAGGAATCATTACCAAAATCACTGCTAAATATATCGTCCTTGAGGCAAATGGCATCGGTTATATCTTGCATGTAGCCAATCCTTATGTTTACTCAGGCCAGGTTAATCAAGAAACTCAGATCTATGTGCATCAAGTCATTCGTGAGGATGCCCATCTGCTTTATGGTTTTCGCTCAGAAGATGAGAAAAAACTCTTTCTCAGTCTGATTTCGGTCTCAGGGATTGGTCCTGTTTCAGCTCTTGCAATCATTGCTGCCGATGACAATGCTGGCCTGGTTCAAGCCATAGAGACTAAGAACATCACCTACTTGACCAAGTTCCCTAAAATTGGTAAGAAAACAGCCCAGCAAATGGTTCTGGACTTGGAAGGTAAGGTAGTCGTGGCTAGTGATGACCTTCCTGCCAAAGTCGCTGTGCAAGCGAGTAATGAGAACCAAGAACTGGAAGAAGCTATGGAAGCCATGCTGGCACTGGGCTACAAGGCGACTGAACTTAAGAAAATCAAGAAATTCTTTGAAGGAACGACAGATACAGCAGAGAATTATATCAAGTCGTCCCTTAAAATGTTGGTCAAATAGGAGATTTATATGACAAAACGCTGTGGTTGGGTTAAAATGAACAACCCTCTATATGTAGCTTACCATGATGAGGAGTGGGGACAACCCCTACATGATGACCAGGCACTTTTTGAGTTGCTTTGCATGGAAACCTATCAGGCTGGTCTTTCTTGGGAAACGGTACTAAACAAACGCCAGGCTTTCCGAGAAGCATTTCATGGCTATCAAATTCAGGCGGTCGCGGAAATGACAGATGGGGAGTTGGAAGCCTTGTTAGACAATCCAGCCATCATCCGAAATCGGTCCAAGATTTTTGCGACGCGTGCCAACGCCCAAGCATTTTTACAAGTTCAGGAAGCATATGGTTCCTTTGATGCCTATCTCTGGTCTTTTGTTGAGGGGGAAACCATCATCAATGATGTCCCTGACTATCGCCAGGCGCCTGCCAAAACAGCCCTGTCTGAAAAGATATCTCAAGATCTCAAAAAACGAGGTTTCAAGTTTACAGGTCCAGTCGCAGTTTTGTCATTTTTACAAGCTGCAGGCCTAGTTGATGACCATGAGAATGATTGTGAGTGGAAGGGGAATTAAATGATGTCTAACAAAAATAAGGGAATTCTGATTTTTGCGATTCTCTATACAGTTCTCTTTGTGTTTGGTGGTGTTAAATTGCTGGCTTATTTGATGCCATCTGCCATTGCGAATTATCTAAAATATCTAGTCTATGCAGTATTAGCTCTATATGGTTCTTTCTTGTGCAAGGATAGATTGATTCAACAATGGAATGAGATTAGAAAGACTAAAAGAAAATTCTTCTTTGGCGTTTTTAAAGGTTGGCTCTTTTTCATTCTGATGACGCTTGTCTTTGAATTTGTATCAGAGATGTTGAAGCAGTTTTTTGGGTTAGTCGGACAAGGTCTAAACCAGTCGAATATTCAAAGCACCTTTCAAGAACAACCGCTACTGTTAGCAGTTTTCGCCTGCATCATTGGGCCTTTGGTGGAAGAACTCTTATTCCGTCAAATTTTATTGAGATATTTGAGGAAAAGTCTACCAACTTGGCTGAGTATTTCTATAGTTGGAGTTGCTTTTGCCCTGATCCATATGCACAGTTTGGATTTATCCGAGTGGGTCGGTGCAGTCGGTTATCTAGGTGGCGGCTTAGCCTATTCTATCATCTATGTAAAAGGGAAAGAAAATATTTACTATCCCCTACTTGTTCATATGTTAGGCAATAGCCTTTCCTTGATTATTTCAGTTATCAGTAGTATGTGACGTTTTAGTAGTTATACAAGAGAAAAAGCTGAGAAACTCTTCTCAGCTTTTTTTATTATAGTCAAAGCGAATGACTTGCTCTTTTGCATCCACATAAGCATGGACGCCGAAGGGTACAATGGCTCTTGGAGTTGCGTGACCGACATTCAGATTATAGACAATCGGGATATTGCTATCAATGGTGTCCATTAAAGCCTCTTTATAGTTGTCATAGAAGTTTTCATCCATAGGTTTTCCGACCAAGACTCCACTGATGACCTCAAATACCCCAGTTTCTTTTAAAGCCTGCAACATCTTTTTGAAATCATCAGGTTCAGGTTTTTCTTCGCTTGTTTCTAGTAAGAGAATTTTTCCTTTCCAGTCGGATAAGTCAGGGAAGAGTTTGTACTTTTGGCAGAGTTCTCTACTGTCCGAATATCGAGAATTGTCAAAGATATCATAGAGGGACTCAAGACAACCACCGAGGATTTCTCCCTCGAACTGGGCATTTCCTTGCAACAAGTCAAAACCTGTATTTACATGGCTGATACGAGCTGTTCCTAGAGCATTGGGACTAAAGTCAGTCCGTTCCTCATACCAAAGGTCGCTAGGGCGGATTTCTGAGATTCTCCCAGTCTCGATCAGTTCTTTAAAGTAGTGAAAGCTATAGGGCAACATCTCCTTGTCCAATTCACAAATGTCTGCTAGAAATGATTGGCCGTAAAAAGTCTGGATTCCTAGTTTATGCAACATGAGATGGTTCATAGTCGTATCCGAGAAACCGAGAAAAATCTTTGGTTTGATAACCTTTTGTAGTTGGTCATTTTCAAAAAGAAAAGGTAGCAAGCGATAGGTATCGTCTCCACCGATGGCGCAGAGGATCATGTCGATGCTATCATCCGAAAAGGCCTGCATCAAATCTTCTGCACGCACCTCAGGATGGTCCTTGATAAAGTCTAAGCCTTTTAGCGAATGGGGCAAAAAGACAGGATTGAGTCCCAGATCCTTGAGGCGCTGGACACCTTGCTCCACTTCGTGTTTGACAAAGTCTTCTCCGATAATGCCACTAGACAAGCTCACGATACCAATAGTAGAAACCATATCTCCTCCTCCTAGAAATAGATTGATACTCTTCGAAAATCAAATTCAAACCACGTCAGCTTTGCCTTGCCGTATATATGTTACTGACCTCGTCAGTTCTATCTACAACCTCAAAGCAGTGCTTTGAGCAACCTGCGGCTAGCTTCCTAGTTTGCTCTTTGATTTTCATTGAGTATGAGCCTATTTTATCACAAAAGGTGAGAGAAAACTACAAGAATGAGACTCAGAAGTGCTATTGAATCTCAAGAAAGCAAGCAAAAAAGCAACCACCTGTGCAGTTGCTTTTCGTTTTTCTAATCTCGATAGGTGTGAGTTACTTGGTCAACTCTTGATTATAGGAGAGGGCTAAATCAATCCAGTAAGGAAGTTCTTTTTGACCTTCGATATCTAGGTCTATATAGCCATGATAAGGTCGCCCTCTCATCAATGTGGTATGAGCTCCTGTTCGGGGTAGAACTTGCTTTTCCATTTCTTTGCCAATTCTCACCATAACCAGCTCGTCCTTTCTGGAACTGACTGTAAGGACCATTTTCCCACGAATCATAAAGGCCAGGCCACCAAACAGTTTCTTTTCTTCTAGCTCTTCTTCGAAAATTTGGGGAGGAAGTTTGAGTGCTAGAATTTTTCGAATCTGCTGAGCTAAGGATTGACTATATGCCATAGCTTTTCACTTTTCTTAATAACGTGATGGGCCCGCGCTTGCACTTCGGATGTTGAAACGTTTCTTGAGATAGAAGCGAAGGGCGAGAAGGGCAGCTCCCAGGATAGCCAAAGGCAATGGAGCAAGGACTGGATTGAGGTTGGCTGGTAGGAAGCTTGTTGCAAAGAAGACAACCAACCAAAGGACCATAGAAGCCAGGATAACGAGGATTGACTTCCAGAATGGAGGACGTTGGCTACGGTCTGTGTCTGGTCCATAATACTGGTAGACAAAGTAGTACATCAAGTAGAAGGCAAGTCCTCCTACAAGCCCAACCAACAAGAGGGTAATCAATCCATAGCCAATGGCCTGATCTGTAGAGAAGAAGGTAGTCAGAGCGCTAACCAGTGCAAAGAGACTGGTGATAAAAAGGGCTGAGTCCATAATCATGAGTTTTGGATCATCATTTTCTTTTGGATGCTCTTTTTCGTACTGTTCCTTGACTGTGAAACTGTGAGCCCAGTGAGTTGGAGCGCCATAGAGGGAACGAGCTGTTGTTCCTTTGACTTGCTCTTCAAGGATTTTAGGAATGACTTCCTCAAAAACAGCCTTGATTTCAGCATCTGTTTTGCCATCTTTGATAAATTGCTGGGTAGCGATATGGATAAACTCTTGGTTTTTCTTAGTTAATTTTTGTAAATCAATCTGAGACATAGGAATTCCTCTTAGAACCATTTTTTATGGATGAGATAGAGAGTGAGTGAAACACTCATAGCAAAGGCGATAAAGACGATTAACCAGAAGGCGTGAGGCTCACCGTTTAGAGGGATTTCATTATCCTTAAAGTTCATCCCGTAGGCTGAGAAGATCATGGTTGGGACAGACATGACGATGGTCACGAGAGCCAGGGTCTTCATGATGTTGTTCTGGTTGTTGGAAATGATAGAGGCAAAGGTCTCTGTCATAGAGTGAAGGACGTTTCCATAGATATCTGCCATCTCAATGGCCTGTTGGGTTTCAATCAGGGTATCCTCAAGTAGGTCTTCGTCCTCTAAGTATTTTTTGATATTGCTGGTTGCACTGGTCAATTTCTTAATCACGCGCTCATTTGTTTTAAGCGAGGCCTTGAAATAGACGATGGTCTTTTCCAATTCCATGAGTTCGATCAGTTCTTCGTTTCGAGTGGATTTGTGAAGTTGACTTTCGATCTGGTCACTCTTACGGTCAATCGAACGAAGGGCTGTCAGGTAAAGTTCGGCGTTGCGGTAGAGAATCTGGAAGATAAAACGTGAACGCATGAAAGTGTAGAAATTGCGCAGTCTACGGTTGATAAAGACATCGAGAACAGGTAGGGGTTCCAAGCAGGTAGTGATAATGGTCTCCTCGGTGATGATAATCCCTAGCGGAATCGTTACGTAGTAGGTGCGATTGTTTCTTTCCTCTGTGATGGGAACGTCCACGATGATCAAAGTATACTCATCTTCAATGGTAATACGAGACATTTCTTCCGCATCGAGTGGTGCTCGAAGGTCGGCAATGTCAATGTCGAAGGCGTTAGCGATTTCCAACGATTCATTTTGTGTAGGATTGACGAGGTTGATCCAAGTACCCGGTTCAAGCGTGTCGATCTCTTTAAATTCAGTTGTTGTTGAGAGAAAAACTTGTTTCATATCCCCTATCCTTTCCTACTATTTCAGTGTTTGATTTTTTGCACCGTACTATTATACTACAAAATCAGCTTTTTGGGTAATAGAATTTCACATTTTTTGGTATAATGGAAAGCAATAATGGACTAGAAAGAACAAAGATGCAAGATAAAATTGTGATTCATGGGGCACGTGCCCATAATTTAAAAAATATTGATGTGGAGATTCCGCGAGACAAGCTGGTTGTTGTGACTGGTTTGTCAGGGTCTGGGAAATCCAGTCTGGCCTTTGATACCCTCTATGCTGAGGGCCAACGTCGCTATGTAGAGAGTCTATCAGCCTACGCTCGCCAGTTCTTGGGTAATATGGAAAAACCAGATGTAGATGCTATTGATGGCCTCAGCCCAGCTATTTCCATCGACCAGAAAACAACTAGTAAAAACCCTCGTTCGACCGTGGGAACCACGACTGAAATCAATGATTATCTGCGTCTCCTCTACGCACGTGTGGGGACGCCTTACTGTATCAACGGGCATGGGGCTATCAAGGCTTCTTCTGTAGAACAAATCGTGGATAAGGTCTTGGAATTGCCAGAACGCCAACGCTTGCAGATTTTGGCCCCTGTCATCCGCAAGAAAAAAGGACAACACAAGAGCGTCATTGAAAAGGTTCAGAAAGACGGCTATGTCCGCGTCCGAGTAGATGGGGAGGTCTATGATGTGACCGAAGTTCCAGAGCTGTCCAAGAGTAAGCAACACAATATCGATGTTGTGGTAGACCGCATTGTCATCAAGGAGGGCATTCGTAGCCGTCTCTTTGACTCAATCGAGGCTGCCCTTCGTATCGCAGAAGGCTATGTGATTATCGACACTATGGACGATTCTGAGTTGCTCTTCTCTGAGCACTATGCCTGTCCGGTCTGTGGTTTTACCGTACCAGAGTTAGAGCCACGTCTCTTCTCCTTCAATGCTCCTTTTGGCTCATGCAGTGAGTGTGACGGTTTGGGCATCAAGCTAGAGGTGGATGTTGACTTGGTGGTTCCTGATACCAGCAAAACTTTGCGTGAGGGAGCCTTGGCACCTTGGAATCCTATCTCATCCAACTACTATCCAAACATGCTAGAACAAGCTATGACAGCCTTTGGAGTGGATATGGATAAGCCCTTTGAGGACTTGTCAGAAGAAGATAAGAACTTGATTCTCTACGGCTCGGATGGAAAGGAATTCCATTTTCACTATGAAAATGAATTTGGCGGTGTGCGCGATATCGACATTCCTTTTGAAGGAGTGATCGGCAATATCAAACGTCGATACCATGAAACCAATAGTGACTACACCCGTACCCAGATGCGTCTCTACATGAATGAGCTAACCTGCGGAACTTGCCATGGCTACCGTCTCAATGACCAGGCCTTGTCTGTCCGTGTGGGTGGGGAGCAAGGGCCACATATCGGAGAAATCTCAGACCTGTCTATCGCAGACCATTTGGAATTAGTGAGCCAGCTGACCTTATCTGAAAATGAAGCCATCATCGCCCGTCCCATTCTCAAGGAAATTAAGGACCGTTTGACCTTCCTCAATAACGTTGGGCTCAACTATCTGACCCTATCTCGTTCGGCAGGAACCCTTTCAGGTGGGGAGAGTCAGCGTATTCGCTTGGCAACCCAGATTGGGTCCAACCTATCAGGTGTCCTCTATATCCTGGATGAGCCGTCCATTGGTCTTCACCAGAGGGATAATGACCGCCTGATTGCCAGTCTGAAGAAGATGCGTGACTTGGGCAATACTCTCATCGTGGTGGAACACGATGAAGATACCATGCGCGAGGCGGATTATCTGATTGACGTTGGTCCTGGTGCGGGAGCATTTGGTGGGGAAATTGTCGCTGCAGGTACGCCTAAGCAGGTGGCCCGTAACAGTAAGTCTATCACAGGTCAGTATTTGTCAGGGAAACGTGCCATTCCAGTGCCAGCAGAGCGTCGTTCCGGAAATGGTCGTTTTATCGAGGTGACGGGTGCGCGTGAGAACAACTTGCAAAATATCACCGCTCGCTTCCCATTAGGAAAATTCATCGCAGTGACGGGTGTGTCAGGTTCAGGGAAGTCGACCTTAATCAACAGCATCCTCAAAAAAGCCATTGCGCAGAAGCTCAATCGCAATTCAGACAAGCCTGGTAAATTTAAGACGATTACAGGGATTGAGCATGTAGACCGCTTGATTGACATTGACCAGAGCCCAATCGGACGGACGCCGAGGTCCAACCCAGCTACCTATACGGGAGTTTTTGACGATATACGAGACCTCTTTGCTCAGACAAATGAAGCTAAGATTCGAGGCTACAAGAAGGGCCGTTTCAGTTTCAATGTCAAGGGTGGTCGTTGCGAAGCCTGCTCAGGTGACGGGATTATCAAGATCGAGATGCACTTCTTGCCAGATGTTTACGTGGCTTGTGAAGTCTGCCACGGGACTCGCTATAACAGTGAAACCCTAGAAGTCCACTATAAGGAAAAGAATATCTCGCAGGTCTTGGACATGACCGTCAACGATGCGGTGGAATTCTTCCAACATATTCCGAAAATTCAACGTAAACTCCAGACCATCAAGGATGTAGGGCTAGGCTATGTAACGCTAGGTCAACCAGCTACCACCCTTTCTGGAGGAGAAGCCCAGCGTATGAAGTTAGCTAGTGAACTCCATAAACGCTCGACAGGTAAATCCTTCTATATTCTGGATGAGCCGACGACAGGGCTTCATACAGAGGACATCGCTCGCTTGCTTAAAGTCTTGGCTCGCTTTGTCGACGATGGCAATACAGTCCTCGTCATTGAGCACAATCTGGATGTCATCAAGACGGCAGACCATATCATCGATTTGGGACCTGAGGGCGGTGTCGGTGGTGGAACCATCATTGCAACAGGAACCCCAGAAGAAGTAGCGGCCAATGAATCCAGCTACACAGGACACTATTTGAAAGGAAAGTTAGATCATGAATAAACGTGTGCAAGCATTTCTAGCTAAAATGCAAGAAAAAGAACTAGATGGTATCATCATCAACAACCTTAAAAACGTCTATTATTTGACTGGTTTTTGGGGTTCAAATGGAACAGTCTTTATCAGCCGTGACCGTCAGGTTTTGGTGACAGACTCTCGCTATATCATTGCTGCTAAGCAAGAAGTAACAGGTTTTGAGATTGTGGCTGACCGTGATGAGTTGGCTGTCATTGCAGGCATCGTTAAGGATATGGGCTTGTCTCGCGTTGGTTTTGAAGACGAGATTTCGGTTTCTTATTACCACCGTATGCAGGCTGCTTTTGCAGGTTTGGACTTGCTTCCGCAGACTCAGTTTGTTGAAGCACTTCGTATGATTAAGGATGAGAAAGAGATTGCGACTATTCGCAAGGCTTGTTCTATCTCAGACCAAGCTTTCCGAGATGCACTTGACTTTATCAAACCTGGAAAGACTGAGATTGAAATTGCCAATTTCCTTGACTTCCGTATGCGTGAGCTAGGAGCGGCAGGCTTGTCTTTTGATACCATTTTAGCAAGTGGTATCAACTCTTCTAAGCCCCACGCCCATCCAATGCACAAACCAGTTGAAGCGGGAGAAGCCATTACCATGGACTTCGGCTGTCTCTACGACCACTATGTCAGCGATATGACACGGACCATCTATCTAGGGCATGTCAGTGACGAGCAGGCAGAGATTTACAATACGGTTCTGAAAGCCAACCAAGCCTTGATTGACCAGGCTCAGGCAGGATTAGGTTTCCGAGACTTTGACAAAATCCCTCGTGATATTATTATCGATGCGGGCTATGGTGACTACTTTACCCACGGTATTGGACACGGTATCGGACTGGATATTCACGAAGAACCTTACTTTAGCCAAACTTCCAAAGAAGTCATTAAATCTGGTATGGTCTTGACTGATGAACCGGGTATCTATATTGAAGGTAAATACGGGGTCCGTATCGAGGATGATATCCTGATTACAGATAACGGTTGCGAATTGTTGACTCTAGCGCCGAAGGAATTAATTGTTATTTAAGAAAATTATGATAAATCATTGACTTTTATATTTTAAAGGTTTATACTGATAGACGAAAACGGTAGGTGAGGCTACCATAGGGATACGGATGACTACCGCAAAGCAGTGGAGACACTACTCGTTGGTCAACAGTCCTGGTCGCGAAGGCCAAGACTAAGCTCATTACATCGCCCTATGGAGTTAAAGCTTGAACGAAAAAACAGATAATTAGTTTTTTAATCCTGCCATTTTATGGTGGGATTTTCTACTGTTTTAGAACAAGGAAAGGAGACAAACGATGCAAATTGACGATCATCCAGAACCGCACATACACAGCCAATCGCTGATTTGTGTCGTTCTGCCCTTATAAAGTGATTGGTCTCTGTGTATGAAACACATTATTCATACAGATAGGAGAAACCAATGAAAACTACAAAAGAAAGATTAGCAACAGCTATTCACACACCCTTAAACGAAACTCTATCTTTTTATAAGACAAGTCTAACAGGCTTGACTGAGGAGCAGGTGGAGAAAAATCGTGACCTATATGGCGAAAACACCATCACCAAGGGTCAAGAAGACAGTATCCTCAAAAAGATTTACGAATCTATTATCAATCCATTTACAATCATCCTACTGGTCATCGCTATGATCTCCATGGTGACCAATGTCTGGCTGGCGAAGCCTGGACAAGAAGATCCGACGACCTCTATCATCATCGTCGTTCTCATTCTAATCTCTGGTGGCATACGCTTTGTCCAAGAACTGCGGAGTGATAAGGCTGCGACCAATCTATCCAAAATGATTGTGAACACATCTACAGTTATTCGCGAAGGCCAGAGTTTAGAGGTTGCAATTGAAGATTTGGTCGTTGGAGATATAGTCAAGTTAAGTGCTGGGGACATGATTCCAGCAGACCTCATTTTAATTGAATCACGTGATTTCTTTGTCCAACAGTCTGGTTTGACAGGTGAAAGTGACTCGGTTGAAAAACTAGCCTTGTCAAAAATGAGTCAGTCAAATTTTGATAGTCTGCTAGAAGCAGAAGCGCTCGCTTTTATGGGAACCAATGTGATCTCAGGAAGCGCCAAGGCTTTGATTCTAGCGGTCGGTGATGACACCATGATGGGAGAAATCGAGCAGACTCTTAATACCTATGACGAACCGACCTCTTTTGAACGGGAGATGAACAGCATCTCTTGGCTCTTGATCCGTTTGATGTTAGTCATGGTTCCCATCGTGTTTCTCTCCAATGGCTTGACAGATGGTGACTGGCTGGAAGCAGGTGTGTTTGCACTGAGTGTTGGTGTTGGATTGACACCTGAGATGCTTCCTATGATCATCACGGCTAGTTTAGCAAAAGGCTCCATTATCATGGCCAAGGAAAAAGTCGTCATCAAAAAACTCAATGCCATACAGGACCTAGGTGCTATTGATATCCTATGCACGGATAAAACCGGAACCCTTACCCAAGACGAAATTGTCCTGGAATATCCTTTGGATATACATGGAGATTTGGATTTGTCTGTGTTGAGACGAGCCTACCTCAATTCCTATTTTCAAACGGGATTGAAAAACTTGATGGACCGTGCCATTATCAGTAGAACTGAAAAAGAAGCTAAAGAACACGCTATTCTACAAAATTTGGATACTAGCTTCCAAAAAATAGATGAATTGCCCTTTGATTTTGAACGCAGGCGGATGAGTGTCATCGTCAAGGATGAGAACGAAGTTGTTAGTTTGGTAACTAAGGGTGCCCTAGAGGAAATGCTTGCGATTTCAACCCATGTGGAATATCAAGGGCAGATCAGCCCTTTGACGGATGATATCCGGGTGGAAATCTTAAAAGAAGTAGACCAACTCAATCAACAGGGCTTGCGAGTCTTGGGAGTTGCCTATAAAACAGGTCTAAAAGAAGGCTTTGCTTACTCCGTTGAAGATGAAAAAGAGATGATTCTAACAGGATATCTTGCCTTTCTAGATCCACCAAAACCATCAGCAGCACCTGCTATCCAAGCTTTGTTAGAACACGGCGTTCAAACAAAGATCTTGACGGGGGACAATGAAAAGGTGACCCAAGCAGTATGCGAAAAAGTTGGTTTAGACGTTGATCAAATCTTGTTGGGTTCGGATATTGACGCCATGACGGACGAAGAGTTGGCCCAAGCAGTTGAGAAGGTGACTGTCTTTGCCAAACTTTCTCCGGATCAAAAAGCACGAATCATTTTACAAATCAAATCGAATGGACATTGTGTCGGCTATATGGGAGATGGGATCAATGACGCCCCTTCAATGAAAGTAGCAGATGTGGGGATTTCTGTTGATACAGCAGTAGATATTGCCAAAGAAACCGCTGATGTTATTTTGCTAGATAAGGATTTGATGGTGCTTGAAAAAGGGCTGGTTGAAGGGCGTAAAGTCTATGCCAATATGACCAAATACATCAAGATGACGGTCAGCTCTAATTTCGGGAACATTTTCTCTCTGTTAGTGTCTGGTATCTTTTTACCTTTCCTGCCAATGGCTCCGATTCACTTGATTGTGTTAAACCTCGTCTACGACCTTTCTTGCATTGCCTTGCCATTTGATAATGTGGATGAAGACTTTTTGAAGCATCCTCATAAGTGGGAAGCCAAGTCTATTACTCGCTTTATGATTTGGATGGGGCCGATTTCTTCTATCTTTGATATTTTGACCTTTATCTTGCTCTATTTTGTCATTGTTCCAATGGCGACAGGTCAAGCCTATGTCCACGGAGCAGAGTCTGCAACGGGCTTTATCGTCTTGTTCCAGACAGGTTGGTTCATTGAATCCATGTGGTCTCAAACCATGGTGATTCATATGCTTCGTTCAGCAAAACTTCCTTTCTTACAAAGTCGTCCATCATGGTTTGTTCTTGGAACAAGCATGCTAGCAGCCAGTTTTGTGACCTTCCTTCCCTACTCTTCAATTGCTAGCCTGCTTCATTTAACCCCTTTGGAACCAATTTATTTCCTCTTCTTGCTTTTGATTATCGTCCTTTATATGGTAAGTGTTACAGTTGTAAAACGATTGTATATCAAAAAATTTAAAAGTTGGCTATAAATTGATTTTGTCAAGAAAAAAGTACGAAAATCGCTAAAAAAGTTAAATTTTTTTAAAAATAGGTCGCAAGTCGGATGTTTTTTATGGTATAATAGACTAAACTGATAGTAACATGTAGCGAAAGGGGTAGGTACATGATCAAAATTTATACAGTCTCAAGTTGTACTAGCTGCAAAAAAGCGAAAACTTGGCTCAATGCCCATCAGTTAAGTTATAAAGAACAAAATCTTGGTAAAGAAGGAATTACGAGAGAAGAGTTATTAGACATTCTCACGAAAACCGATAATGGAATTGCCAGTATCGTTTCATCGAAAAACCGCTACGCTAAAGCTCTTGGAGTTGACATTGAGGATTTGAGTGTCAATGAAGTGCTCAACTTAATCATGGAAACACCACGGATCTTAAAGAGTCCGATTCTCGTTGATGAGAAGCGCCTGCAAGTCGGCTATAAAGAAGATGATATCCGTGCCTTCTTGCCACGCTCTGTCCGTAATGTAGAAAATGCAGAAGCACGCCTACGTGCAGCTCTATAAAACATCAAGGCTGGGAGTGACTCCTGGCCTTGTTTGCTCTTTTGTTTTAAAATCAAGTGAGGAATTATGAAAAAGTTACTAATTGCTAGTTTTGCTCTCCTCTTTTTGCTTGCGGGATGTGGGCAAAAAAAGGAAACTCCTGCTGCTTCCACAACAGCATCTGAGCCTCTCCAATCCAACCTTCCCGTTTTGGACAATGCCGAAAAAAACACGGTGGTCACCAAGACACTGCTGATGCCGAAGTCAGAAAATGGAACACAGCAGACTCAAACGATTACTTATAAAGGCAGTCAGTTTTTGACCTTGACCATCCAGCAAAAACGACCTGTCGGAGATGAACTCAAGACCTTTATCTCTGAAAATGGTCTAGAGGAAACGCAAAAAGCGCTTTTAGAAGCAGAAGAAAAGGATGAGACCATCCAAGAGGTACGCAAACTGGCAGGATTTACACTGGAAACCAAGCTACTCAGCGAGACAGAAATCCAGACCACAACGACTTATGATTTTCAAGTTTTGGATGTCAAAAAGGCATCTCAACTAGAATATTTAAAAAATATTGGTCTTGAAAATCTCTTAAAAAACGAACCTAGCCAGTATATTGCTGACAGAGTGGCAAATGGGGCGACAGAACAGTAAGAAAATCCAAATAAACAAACTGATTTATTTGTAGAACGTAAGGAAATATGCTATAATAGTACTATTCTAAGGAAAGAGGGTGTTAGAATGGGATTTACTGAAGAAACTGTACGGTTTAAATTGGATGATTCCAATAAGAAAGAAATTAGCGAAACGTTGACAGATGTCTATGCTTCTTTGAATGACAAGGGCTACAATCCGATTAACCAGATCGTCGGTTATGTATTGAGTGGTGACCCTGCCTACGTTCCTCGTTATAACAATGCACGAAATCAAATCCGTAAGTATGAGCGTGATGAAATTGTTGAAGAATTGGTACGCTACTACCTTAAAGGACAAGGAGTCGATCTATAATCTATGAGAATTATGGGATTGGACGTCGGTTCAAAAACAGTAGGGGTGGCGATTAGCGATCCCCTAGGCTTCACCGCTCAGGGACTTGAAATCATCCAGATTAATGAGGATCAGGGCCAGTTTGGTTTTGATCGTATCAAGGAATTGGTTGACAGCTACAAGGTAGAACGCTTTGTAGTAGGTTTGCCAAAAAACATGAACAATACCAGCGGTCCGCGAGTAGAAGCCAGTCAAGCCTATGGTGCCAAGCTAGAAGAACTCTTTGGTTTGCCAGTAGACTATCAAGATGAGCGTTTGACGACGGTCGCTGCGGAGCGTATGTTGATTGAACAAGCAGATATCAGTCGTAACAAACGCAAGAAAGTTATTGATAAGTTGGCTGCTCAGCTGATTTTGCAAAATTATTTAGATAGAAAATTTTAAGACAGAGGAGAAACTATGTCACACGATCACAACCATGACCACGAAGAACGTGAATTGATTACTCTAGTAGATGAGCAAGGAAATGAAACCTTGTTTGAAATTCTTTTGACCATCGATGGGAAAGAAGAATTTGGTAAAAACTATGTTCTTCTAGTGCCAGTTAACGCAGAAGAAGATGAAAATGGTGAAGTTGAAATCCAAGCTTACTCATTCATCGAAAATGAAGACGGAACAGAAGGCGAATTGCAACCAATCCCAGAAGACTCAGAAGACGAATGGAACATGATTGAAGAAGTCTTCAACAGCTTTATGGAGGAGTAAAAATGTTCAGTGAACATTTTTACCCTTACGCTAAAAATAAAGACCGTAAGTAAGTCCGGGGGATATTTTTACCCCAGTTCCTTGAAATAAGAGAGAACTGGTAAGTCTGGGAGACTGTATCACCCCAACTCCTAGAAATTAGAAGAGTTGGAATGTCCGGGGGATGTTTTTAGCCCACGTTGAAATTCATAGTAGCTAGTGATTAGCTAACCAGGTAAGAGGTCGGGATTTTAGTCCCGACCTCGTTTTTTATTTGTAATCATACTTTGATGCTGTAGTTGATTGGACTTTTGTTAAGGAGACATGTATGTTTGAAGTAGAAGAATGGCTTCATAGTCGGATTGGTTTAAACTTTAGATCTGGACTTGGACGAATGCAGCGAGCTGTGGATTTGCTGGGGAATCCTGAGAAGGCTTATCCCATTATCCATGTAACAGGGACTAACGGTAAAGGGTCAACTATCGCCTTTATGAGGGAGTTGTTTGTTGCTCATGGTAAAAAAGTTGGTACTTTTACCTCTCCTCATATCATCAGCATCCATGATCGAATCTGTATCAATGGGCAACCGATTGCCAATGCAGATTTTATCCGTTTGGCGGAGCAGGTCAAGGAGATGGAAAAAACTCTTTTGGAAACACATGACCAATTGTCCTTTTTTGAATTACTGACTCTGATTGCTTTGCTTTACTTTAAAGAGCAGGGAGTGGATCTGGTTCTGCTAGAAGTGGGGATTGGTGGTTTACTTGACACCACTAATGTTGTAACAGGAGAGATTGCAGTTATTACTTCGATTGGGCTAGATCATCAAGAGACCTTGGGGGATAGTCTGAAGGAAATAGCCGAGCAGAAAGTTGGTATTTTCAAATCTGGCAAGAAGGCGGTCATTGCCAAGCTTACTCCAGAAGCGGAGCTTGTCTGTCAAAAAAGAGCAAGAGAGTTAGCTGTTGAACTTTATCAAGCTGGGCAAGACTTCACCTTGAATGCTGGGGATTTTTCAAGTAAGCTAGCAAGCTTTTCCCAGCTTGACATCAGTTTGGAAGGTGCTTATCAGCAAGAAAATGCCGCCTTGGCTTTACAAAGCTTTCTTCTGTTTATGGTGTCAAGAGGTGAAGGGGTTGAAGAAAAGCTTGTCAGACAGGCCTTGAAAGAAACCCACTGGGCAGGTCGATTGGAGCGGATTCGCCCGCAAATCTACCTAGATGGGGCTCACAATCTGCCAGCCTTGACTCGTCTAGTAGAGTTTATCCAGGGGAAAATCCAGCAAGGTTACCAGGTTCGCATCCTTTTTGGAGCACTTAAACGCAAGGATTATCAGGGGATGCTAGGCTATCTATCTGAGCAGTTGCCTCAGGTGGAACTTAAGGTAACAGGCTTTGACTACCAAGGCTCTCTGGATGAAAAGGATGTGGTAGGTTATGATTTGATTCCTTCCTATGGCGACTTTATCAGAGAATTTGAAGATAAGGCCAATGGTCAGGACTTGCTTTTCGTGACGGGATCCCTCTACTTTATCTCGGAAGTGCGAGCAAGTTTGGTAGGAAGCGACGAGATTAGTTGACCTTATAGGTTTATGTTGCTATACTGTAGGTAGGAGGTATATCTGGAAACAATTCCAGCAAAACATTGGCACAAAAGAAAGGAAATCGCTATGAAAACGAAAACATTCACACTTTCTATTGCTTCCCTAGCAATTCTTAGTCTTTTAGCAGCTTGTGGACCTAAGGCACAAGCCCCTACCCAGCAACCTGCTCAGCAATCATCTACTCAACAAGAATCATCTTCTAGCGCTACGACAAGTGCTAGTCAACCACAGGCATCCTCAAGTCAGGACACTACTGTAGCTCAACCTACGAATATCGATGGTACCTATACTGGAAAAGATGAGAATGACCAAATCACTCTTGTTGTAACAGGTAAAACTGGCACATGGACTGAGGTCGAGCCAGATGGGGATAAGGAAATCAAGCAAGTCAGCTTTGAGCCAGAAAATCAACGTGTCATTATCGGTGATGATGTCAAAATTTACACGGTTAATGGTAATCAATTGATTATCGATGATATGGACCGAGAGGCATCTGACCGAGTGGTCTTAACAAAATAGGATCTCAAATCTAAATAGAAGTTTGGAATTAAGGTTTCAGCTTTACCTTCTACAACTTCAATAGCGACTGTCATAGGATTTGTGCGATATTGAAAAATATAAATAATATTGGAAAGAACTATCATTATGGTAGTTCTTTTTAAGCCTCTTAATACCCTAGTTAAAAATATAAAAAGGGATAGCACGTCATATAGTGAAGGAGTAGTTTGAGAATCTTGCAGCTCTTGGAATAGTTTGCATAGAAAAAGGTAAAAGGTTGCTATCTACCCCTGAACTGAGGTATACTAGTAGAAACATTAGTTTATCAAGCAGTTAAGGAGAATGTTAGAAAAGGAAGGGGATGTATGACAGCTAGAAAAATGCAGCTACTCATGTCCAAGTATGGTTTTAGTATTACCATCATGTTGACAGAGTTGTTTATCATCTTTGGTTTATTTCTCTATCTAGGGCAGATTGCTCCGATTCTCTGGATTATTCTAGTTATTTTGATGAGTATGGCGACCATTGTATCGATTGTTAATCGGTCCATGAATCCTGAGAGTAAGGTAACATGGCTGTTAGTAGCCTTTGTGCCAGTGTTTGGACCATTGCTCTATATCATGTTTGGAGAGCGTCGTTTATCTAAAAAAGAAATGAAGCAGCTAAAGCAGCTCCAATCAATGGTTGATCGAGAGGACAATAGCAGAGCTCTCCGTTTGGAGTTAAAAGAGCAGGACAAGTCAGCTTACGGAGTTATCAAATCACTCCTCAGTATGGATACGAATGCCGATGTCTATGATCGAACGGATACACATTTTTTTGCCTCTGGTGAAAGTATGTGGCACCAGATGCTAGAGGATCTCAAGAAAGCGGAGAAATTTATCTTTCTTGAGTACTATATCATCGAAGAAGGCTTGATGTGGAACAGCATCTTAGAGATTTTGGAAGAAAAGGCTGCTCAAGGAGTAGAAGTTAAGCTTCTCTATGACGATATTGGATGTATGGCAACCTTACCTGGGGATTATACCATCCAGCTTCGTAGCCGAGGGATTGAAGCCCATAAATTTAACAAGGTGATTCCGCGTTTGACCGTTGCCTATAACAACCGTGACCACCGTAAAATCATGATTATCGATGGGCAGATTGCCTATACAGGTGGTGCCAATCTAGCAGATGAGTATATCAACCATATCGAACGCTTTGGCTATTGGAAGGATAGCGGTATTCGTCTGGATGGTCCAGCAGTAAAGGCTTTTACCAGACTCTTTTTATCCACCTGGTACATCAACCGTGGGGAAATTAGCGACTTTGACCAATACCATCTTGAAAATCAACCTAGAGACGGGATGGGGCTCTGTATTCCCTATAGTAGTGGACCAAAGCCCATCTACCAATCCCAGGTTGGGAAAACGGTCTATCAAAACCTTATCAACCAAGCTACAGACTATGTCTATATCACGACACCCTATCTGATTGCGGACTATGATCTCACCGAAAGTATCAAAAATGCAGCATTGAGAGGGGTAGATGTGCGAATTGTGACGCCTTGTATCCCAGATAAGAAGGTCATCCAATTGGTTACTCGCGGAGCCTATCCAGATTTGCTATCTGCGGGAGTACGCATTTATGAGTACAGTCCCGGATTTCTTCATAGTAAGCAAATGCTTGTCGATGGAGAGGCAGCTACTGTAGGGACCATCAATTTTGACTATCGGAGCTTGCTCCACCACTATGAAAATGGCGTTTTGCTTTATAGAACACAATCTATTTTAGACATTGAGAGGGACTTCGAAGAAATTTTTAAGGTTTCTCAAGAAATCTATCCCCATACAATCAAAACAAGCTGGTACCAAAGCCTCATTAAGGAAATTGTCCAGTTGTTTGCACCTATGCTCTAACTATCCATCAAGATCTAGCCCAAGGCTGGGTCTTATTTTTGTCTTCTTACGAATAGATAAGTAAAGGAGAAAACCATGCTTAATCTAGAAGATGATGATTTTATCAGAGAGTATAGTAATAGTCGCTTCCACCGTTTTCGTGAAATCGAACGCTTTGCGCTATTGGATAAGAAATTCAGCAAATATCAATCCCAAGCTGACATTTCTGTAAGATTTTGATATACTAAAACAGATAAACTTAGAGGAGAAATTGAATGAACGTATACGGGAAAATAGATGAGAAACAAGAAGAATCTCATTACCAAGACTGGTCAGTACCAGAAAAACGAGAAGGAGCTCCCATTCCCTTTTTTAGTATTTTACTTTGGAGTTTGGTGACTACAGCCATTTCGGTTGTCCTGCCTTTTATTTTTGGTGTAGTCAGTCCGCAACAAAGTCAGGATCTTTATACAGGTTGGGCCTTGCATCAAAATGGTCAAATGTATACAGATTATTTTGGGACGGAGGGATTGCTCTATTATGTGCTAACCTACCTTTTTCAAGGCAGTATTCTGATTGCTTTGGTTGAGTGGTTGGCCTTGTTTGGAGCAGGTGTTTTTCTTTTTAAGGCTGCGGATACTCTTGCCGGCCAAGAAAAGGAAGCGGAGCGAGTTGTCTTTATTTTATACTTGCTTGTAGCGGGCCTCGCTTTTGGTGGTGGCTATGCTCTCTTGCTAGCCCTGCCTTTCCTATTTTATTCATTGAGTATCGTTACAAATTATCTCGCTTTTCCAAAGGACGACAAAGGATTTGTACGAGTGGGGATGAGCCTTGCACTTGCTTTCTTCCTTGCGCCAATCCCAACCGCCTTGTTTGCGGCTGTACTGGCCTTGGGAATTATCGGCTTTAATCTAGGCAAAGGTCACTTTGTTCATGGTCTATATCAGTTTTTTGCGTCAGCCCTAGGATTTTCACTCTTATTCTATCCTTTAGGCTACTATACAGTGTGGAAAGGTAGTTTTGGGGATGCCATTAGCCAGACCTTGTATCCGGTAAATACTCTTAGCCTCTTTTCAAATTCGCATTTGCTTGAAAATGCAGCCTTCTATGTCTTGCTTGCTATTGGGTTAGGTTCCCTTGGTTTGCTCTTTGCAGGCTTGTTCCAGTCAAAACCAGCCAAGCAATATGCCCTCTCAATTGCTGCTAGCTTGGGATTGTTGGTTTCTTTGGGAATCTTGATTCTCTCCAAAGAACCTATCAACGGTACTCGTCTTGTGGTGCTAATTCCTTTTTTGGCCCTGCTCCTTCTGACAGGAATCAAGGAAGATGTTTCGGATGGAGGCGGTCGTCGTAGAAGAAGACGCGAGAAACAAACTTCTTTCCTTAAAGGAAATTTCTATCTACCATTGATTGCCCTTGCCTACCTTATTGCACTTCCTATCCTGAGTCGCTATCTTTCACACCCAGCGACTTATCAGGAGAGAGACCGTCTTGCTAGTGTGGTCAAACAGCAAACGAGTTCTGAGGATCGAGTCTATGCTTGGGATGATCGTCCTGATTTCTACCGTGCAAGTGAACGCTTGGCGCCGACTTCTCTATCAACTCCAACACTCTATACTGCAAGCGATGAAAATAAAACCAAACTGATGAATGACCTGAAAGAAAATCAACCGAAGATGATTGTGGTCAATCAAAAAGTTGCCTTGTGGTCAGATGTAGAGAGCTGGCTCAGTGAAAACTATGAGCTTGTTCAGACAGATACTAGCGAGTTCAAACTTTATAAATCTAAATAACAAAAAATCAATATCTTGTGGAATTTTAAAAATTTTAGGATTTTTAACACAAGATATTGATTTTTATTTTTAGAGTGGTATAATACTGAATATAAACAATTCAACAATATTTTAGAAAAGAGCATGGATATGATTGTATTAGAAGAAAAGCTTGCAACCGTTCCCACCTTGTTCGTTGAAAAACGAGATGGTAGACGTGTGGTGTTTGATGTAGACAAGATTGACAAGGCTCTCCACAAGGCGGCGGAAAAGGTTATGGACGTTACGCCTCTAGTAGAAAAACGCCTAAATGGTCTAGTTGAAAGAATCGTGGCTGAAATTCACAGCCGCTTCCCTCAAGGTGTCAAGATTTACGAAATTCAAAATGTCGTAGAACATGAACTCCTTGAAGCCAAAGAATATGCGCTGGCTGAGGAGTATATCACTTATCGGACACAAAGGGATTTTGAGCGCTCAAAAGCGACAGATATCAACTTTAGTATCCATAAACTTCTCAATAAAGATCAAGCAGTTGTCAATGAAAATGCCAATAAAGACAGTGATGTCTTTAATACCCAGCGTGATTTGACAGCGGGGATTGTTGGGAAATCAATCGGACTGCAAATGCTTCCTAAGCACGTAGCCAATGCTCACCAAAAAGGGGATATCCACTATCATGACTTGGACTACAGCCCCTACACTCCGATGACCAACTGCTGTTTGATTGATTTTAAAGGCATGTTGGAAAATGGTTTTAAGATTGGCAATGCGGAGGTAGAAAGTCCCAAGTCTATCCAGACTGCGACAGCTCAAATTTCACAAATCATCGCTAACGTTGCTTCTAGCCAGTACGGGGGCTGTTCAGCTGACCGTATCGATGAAGTCTTGGCTCCGTATGCGGAGAAGAATTACCAAAAACACCTCAAGGATGCGGAAGAGTGGGTCTTGCCTGACAAACGGGAAGATTACGCTTGGAAAAAAACCCAAAAAGACATCTACGATGCCATGCAATCTCTTGAGTATGAAATCAACACCCTCTTCACTTCAAATGGACAAACACCTTTTACTTCACTCGGTTTTGGTCTAGGAACTAGTCGTTTTGAGCGGGAAATTCAAAAAGCTATCTTGACCATCCGTATCAAGGGACTTGGTTCAGAACACCGTACAGCTATCTTCCCTAAACTCATCTTTACGCTGAAAAGAGGCCTTAACTTAGAGGAGGGGTCACCTAACTACGATATCAAACAGTTGGCTCTTGAGTGTGCAACCAAGCGGATGTACCCAGATGTCTTGTCCTATGATAAGATTATCGAACTGACTGGTTCTTTCAAGGTTCCTATGGGTTGTCGCTCCTTCCTCCAAGGCTGGAAAGATGAAAATGGCGTTGAGGTCAATTCAGGTCGGATGAATCTAGGTGTTGTGACAGTCAATTTGCCTCGTATCGCCCTCGAATCTGAAGGGGATCTGAATAAGTTTTGGGAAATCTTCAACGAGCGGATGAATATCGCAGAAGATGCTTTGGTTTATCGTGTGGAAAGAACCAAGGAAGCAACACCAGCGAATGCCCCTATCCTCTATCAGTACGGAGCCTTCGGTCGCCGTCTCGGAAAAGAAGAAAGTGTTGACCAACTCTTTAAGAATCGCCGTGCGACAGTTTCGCTGGGCTACATCGGTTTGTACGAAGTGGCTACAGTCTTCTTTGGAAATAGCTGGGAAAGCAATCCTGAAGCCAAGGAATTCACACTGGATATTATTCGTGATATGAAACGTCGTGTGGAAGAGTGGTCTGACCAATATGGTTACCATTTCTCTATCTACTCCACACCGTCTGAAAGTCTGACAGATCGCTTCTGTCGCTTGGATACAGAGAAGTTTGGCTCTATTCCTGATATTACGAACAAGGAATACTACACCAACTCGTTCCACTATGATGTCCGTAAAAATCCAACACCGTTTGAAAAATTAGACTTTGAGAAAGTTTATCCAGAAGCAGGTGCGTCAGGTGGTTTCATCCATTATTGTGAGTATCCAGTTCTTCAACAAAACCCTAAAGCCTTGGAAGCTGTTTGGGACTATGCCTATGACCGTGTCGGCTATCTAGGGACCAATACTCCGATTGATCGTTGCTACAAGTGTGACTTTGAAGGGGATTTTGAACCAACTGAGCGAGGATTTGCTTGTCCAAACTGTGGGAATAGCGACCCAAAAACAGTAGATGTTGTGAAACGAACTTGTGGCTATCTTGGAAACCCTCAAGCACGTCCGATGGTTAACGGACGCCACAAGGAAATCGCTGCGCGTGTCAAACACATGAACGGTTCAACTATTAAAACAGCCGGACATGAAGTAACAAATTAGAAGGAAACGCAATGGGGAAATACCAATTAGACGATAAGGGACGCGCACAAGTGACCCGTTATCACGAGAAACACTCGAAAGGTGGAACAGGTAAAAAAGAACGCTTGCTCAACCTCAGAGAACAGTTTTTAAACAAGAACAAGAAAAAATAAAAGTGAGAGTCTGCTCTCACTTTTCTCTTAGGTGGGAGGGGAATATGGAACTACGCAGACCAACATTGGCAGATAAAGAAACAGTTTTAGAGATGATGGCAGAGTTTGAACAAGCACAGTCCCCTCATGATGGTGGGTTTTGGGAGACAGAGGCTTTTTCTTATGAAGAGTGGTTGGAAACAAATATGCAAAAAGAGATGGGAATAAACTTGCCTGGGAATCGTGTTCCTTCTATTCAATTTATATCATTTGATGATGTAGGCCATGCTCTAGGATTTTTGAATCTACGGCTGAGATTAAATGAGGGCTTGCTGAATCATGCTGGCCATATCGGCTACTCCATCCGCCCATCTGAAAGAGGCAAAGGTTATGCCAAAAAAGCCCTCAGGCAAGGTCTGCAAGTTGCCAAGGAAAAGAACATCAAAAAAGCACTTGTGACCTGCAGTACGGAAAATCCTGCTAGTAGGGCGGTGATTGTGGCAAATGGTGGGGTGTTTGAGGATGTTCGCAATGGTGTAGAACGTTACTGGATAGATTTGGAGTAAAAGGATGACATGGAATACACCAAAACCAGGTGAATGGAAAAGTGAGGAACTTAGTAAAGGGCGGATCATTGATTATAAGGCCTTTAACTTTGTCGATGGAGAAGGTGTGCGCAACTCTCTCTATGTATCAGGTTGCATGTTTCACTGCGAGGGCTGCTATAATGTTGCGACTTGGTCTTTCAACGCAGGCATTCCCTATACAACAGAGTTAGAAGAACAGATTATGGAAGATCTTGCCCAGCCCTATGTTCAAGGCTTGACCTTGCTAGGAGGAGAACCCTTTCTTAATACGGGCATTCTCTTGCCTCTCGTTAAGCGCATTCGAAAGGAATTACCAGAAAAAGACATCTGGTCCTGGACGGGTTATACTTGGGAAGAAATGATGCTGGAGACTCCAGACAAACTGGAACTCTTGTCGCTGATTGACATCCTTGTCGATGGACGGTATGATAAAAGCAAGCGCAATCTCATGCTCCAGTTTCGAGGGTCTTCTAATCAACGAATTATCGATGTGCAAAAATCCCTCAAAAGTGGGAAAGTGGTGATTTGGGACAAACTTAACGACGGAAAAGAAAGCTATGAACAGGTGAAGAGAGAATGAAGAAAAAAGACCTGATAGAACAACTGGTTTCAGAGATCGAAACGGGAAGGGTTAGGACGCTAGGGATCTACGGTCATGGGGCTTCAGGTAAATCAACCTTTGCGCAGGAATTATATCAAACCCTAGATTCTACTACAGTAAATTTACTAGAAACAGACCCCTATATCACCTCAGAACGTCAGCTGGTAGTACCAAAGCAAGCACCAAATCAAAAGGTGACAGCTTGTCTCCCAGTGGCGCATGAACTGGCAAGTTTACAGAGAGATATTCTCGCCTTGCAGGCAGGTATGGATGTCTTAACAATCGATGAACCGTGGAAGGCTAGTGAAATCTTATCTGGAGCCAAGCCGATTCTGATTGTTGAAGGGATGTCTGTGGGTTTTCTACCCAAGGAACTCTTTGACAAAACCATCTGTTTCTACACGGATGAGGAGACCGAATTAAAGAGGCGTCTAGCTCGAGATACGACTATCAGAAATCGTGATGCATCTTTTGTATTGGCTAGCCATCAGATGAGACGGGAGCAGTATCTGCAATACTATAGAGAAACCGAGTCTAAAGCGGACATTTTAGTAGATCAATCAGAAGATACATTCAAGGTCAAAATGACACATACTATATAGAAGAAAAGGTAGTTTTTTATAGATATAAATCCGTAATTTTGGAAAGATAAAAAGAGAAAACAGTTTCATCCTAAAAAAACGAAAAAAAGCTCACAAATCCCTTGCAATCGCAGGGGCTTTGTGTTATTCTATTATGGTGCTGTAAATTACAGCCTTAGCTTTGATGCAAGAGGTTGCGACACGCTCGGTTGCATTGCCACGCAACGCGCGTCGGTTTTCTTGTGGAGCTAGCCTATTATCTTAAATAGACGAAAAGGAGAAAAAGATGGCAAACAAAAAAATCCGTATCCGTTTGAAAGCTTACGAACACCGTACGCTTGACACAGCGGCTGCAAAAATCGTAGAATCAGCTACTCGTACAGGTGCACAAGTTGCGGGTCCAATCCCACTTCCAACTGAACGTAGCCTCTACACAATCATTCGTGCGACTCACAAATACAAAGACTCTCGCGAACAATTTGAAATGCGTACACACAAACGTTTGATCGATATCGTTAACCCAACTCAAAAAACAGTTGATGCCTTGATGAAATTGGATCTTCCAAGTGGTGTAAACGTAGAAATCAAACTTTAATCTAAAGCTTGATACCTTGAGCATGAAAAACGCTCGTTAAAAACTTTTTGAATAAAAAAATATAGAAAAGGAACTATTTTCTCATGACAAAAGGAATCTTAGGGAAAAAAGTGGGAATGACTCAAATCTTCACTGAAGCTGGCGAATTGATCCCTGTAACAGTTATTGAAGCAACTCCAAACGTTGTTCTTCAAGTTAAAACTGTAGAAACAGACGGATACAACGCTATCCAAGTTGGTTTCGATGACAAACGTGAAGTATTGAGCAACAAACCTGCTAAAGGACATGTAGCGAAAGCTAACACGGCTCCTAAGCGCTTCATTCGTGAATTCAAAAACGTTGAAGGCTTGGAAGTTGGTGCTGAAATCACAGTTGAAACATTCGCAGCTGGAGACGTTGTTGACGTAACTGGTACTTCTAAAGGTAAAGGTTTCCAAGGTGTTATCAAACGCCACGGACAATCACGTGGACCAATGGCTCACGGTTCTCGTTACCACCGTCGTCCAGGTTCTATGGGACCTGTTGCACCTAACCGCGTATTCAAAGGTAAAAACCTTGCAGGACGTATGGGTGGCGACCGCGTAACAATTCAAAACCTTGAAGTTGTACAAGTTGTTCCAGAAAAGAACGTTATCCTTATCAAAGGTAACGTACCAGGTGCTAAGAAATCTCTTATCACTATCAAATCAGCAGTTAAAGCTGGTAAATAATAAAGAAAGGGGAAATCAGTCACAATGGCAAACGTAACATTATTTGACCAAACTGGTAAAGAAGCTGGCCAAGTTGTTCTTAACGATGCAGTATTTGGTATCGAACCAAATGAATCAGTTGTGTTTGATGTGATCATCAGCCAACGCGCAAGCCTTCGTCAAGGAACACACGCTGTTAAAAACCGCTCTGCAGTATCAGGTGGTGGACGCAAACCATGGCGTCAAAAAGGAACTGGACGTGCTCGTCAAGGTTCTATCCGCTCACCACAATGGCGTGGTGGTGGTGTTGTCTTCGGACCAACTCCACGTTCATACGGCTACAAACTTCCACAAAAAGTTCGTCGCCTAGCTCTTAAATCAGTTTACTCTGAAAAAGTTGCTGAAAACAAATTCGTAGCTGTAGACGCTCTTTCATTTACAGCTCCAAAAACTGCTGAATTTGCAAAAGTTCTTGCAGCATTGAGCATCGATTCAAAAGTTCTTGTTATCCTTGAAGAAGGAAATGAATTCGCAGCTCTTTCAGCTCGTAACCTTCCAAACGTGAAAGTTGCAACTGCTACAACTGCAAGTGTTCTTGACATCGCAAATAGCGACAAACTTCTTGTCACACAAGCAGCTATCTCTAAAATCGAGGAGGTTCTTGCATAATGAATTTGTATGATGTTATCAAAAAACCTGTCATCACTGAAAGCTCAATGGCTCAACTTGAAGCAGGAAAATATGTATTTGAAGTTGACACTCGTGCACACAAACTTTTGATCAAGCAAGCTGTTGAAGCTGCTTTCGAAGGTGTTAAAGTTGCCAATGTTAACACAATCAACGTAAAACCTAAAGCTAAACGTGTTGGACGTTACACTGGTTTTACTAACAAAACTAAAAAAGCTATCATCACACTTACAGCTGATTCAAAAGCAATCGAGTTGTTTGCTGCTGAAGCTGAATAATCTAAGGAGGAAATATCGTGGGAATTCGTGTTTATAAACCAACAACAAACGGTCGCCGTAATATGACTTCTTTGGATTTCGCTGAAATCACAACAAGCACTCCTGAAAAATCATTGCTTGTTGCTTTGAAGAGCAAGGCTGGTCGTAACAACAACGGTCGTATCACTGTTCGTCACCAAGGTGGTGGACACAAACGTTTCTACCGTTTGGTTGACTTCAAACGTAACAAAGACAACGTTGAAGCAGTTGTTAAAACTATCGAGTACGATCCAAACCGTTCTGCAAACATCGCTCTTGTACACTACACTGACGGTGTGAAAGCATACATCATCGCTCCAAAAGGTCTTGAAGTTGGTCAACGTATCGTTTCAGGTCCTGAAGCAGATATCAAAGTCGGAAACGCTCTTCCACTTGCTAACATCCCAGTTGGTACTTTGATCCACAATATCGAATTGAAACCAGGTCGTGGTGGAGAATTGGTACGTGCTGCTGGTGCTTCTGCCCAAGTATTGGGCCAAGAAGGTAAATACGTTCTTGTTCGTCTTCAATCTGGCGAAGTTCGTATGATTCTTGGAACTTGTCGTGCTACAGTTGGTGTTGTCGGAAACGAACAACATGGACTTGTAAACCTTGGTAAAGCAGGACGCAGCCGTTGGAAAGGTATCCGCCCAACAGTTCGTGGTTCTGTAATGAACCCTAACGATCACCCACACGGTGGTGGTGAAGGTAAAGCACCAGTTGGTCGTAAAGCGCCATCTACTCCATGGGGCAAACCTGCTCTTGGTCTTAAAACTCGTAACAAGAAAGCGAAATCTGACAAACATATCGTTCGTCGTCGCAACGAGAAATAATAGTAAACTAGTCGCCTAAGCAACTAGGAAATCCGCCAGCTCGGTAGCGCTCCATGTGAGCGCAAGCCGCTGTGGTACAACATTTAAAGGAGAAAAAATAAAAATGGGACGCAGTCTTAAAAAAGGACCTTTCGTCGATGAGCATTTGATGAAAAAAGTTGAAGCTCAAGCTAATGACGAAAAGAAAAAAGTTATCAAAACTTGGTCACGTCGTTCAACGATCTTCCCAAGTTTCATTGGTTACACTATCGCAGTTTATGACGGACGTAAACACGTACCTGTTTACATCCAAGAAGACATGGTAGGTCACAAACTTGGTGAATTTGCACCAACTCGTACTTACAAAGGTCACGCTGCAGACGACAAGAAAACACGTAGAAAATAAGGAGAACATAAATGGCAGAAATTACTTCAGCTAAAGCAATGGCTCGTACAGTACGTGTTTCACCTCGTAAATCACGTCTTGTTCTTGACAACATCCGTGGTAAAAGCGTAGCCGATGCTATTGCAATCTTGACATTCACACCAAACAAAGCTGCTGAAATCATCTTGAAAGTTTTGAACTCAGCTGTAGCTAACGCTGAAAACAACTTTGGTTTGGACAAAGCTAACTTGGTAGTATCTGAAGCATTCGCAAACGAAGGACCAACTATGAAACGTTTCCGTCCACGTGCGAAAGGTTCAGCTTCACCAATCAACAAACGTACAGCTCACATCACTGTGGCTGTTGCAGAAAAATAAGGAGGTAACATCGTGGGTCAAAAAGTACATCCAATTGGTATGCGTGTCGGCATCATCCGTGATTGGGATGCCAAATGGTATGCTGAAAAAGAATACGCGGATTACCTTCATGAAGATCTTGCAATCCGTAAATTCGTTCAAAAAGAACTTGCTGACGCAGCAGTTTCAACTATCGAAATTGAACGCGCAGTAAACAAAGTTAACGTTTCACTTCACACTGCTAAACCAGGTATGGTTATCGGTAAAGGTGGTGCTAATGTTGATGCACTCCGTGCAAAACTTAACAAATTGACTGGAAAACAAGTACACATCAACATCATCGAAATCAAACAACCTGATTTGGATGCTCACCTTGTAGGTGAAGGAATTGCTCGTCAATTGGAGCAACGTGTTGCTTTCCGTCGTGCACAAAAACAAGCAATCCAACGTGCAATGCGTGCTGGAGCTAAAGGAATCAAAACTCAAGTATCAGGTCGTTTGAACGGTGCAGATATCGCCCGTGCTGAAGGATACTCTGAAGGAACTGTTCCACTTCACACACTTCGTGCAGATATCGATTACGCTTGGGAAGAAGCAGATACTACATACGGTAAACTTGGTGTTAAAGTATGGATCTACCGTGGTGAAGTTCTTCCAGCTCGTAAAAACACTAAAGGAGGTAAATAACCAATGTTAGTACCTAAACGTGTTAAACACCGTCGTGAATTCCGTGGAAAAATGCGCGGTGAAGCAAAAGGTGGAAAAGAAGTAGCATTCGGTGAATACGGTCTTCAAGCTACAACTAGCCACTGGATCACTAACCGCCAAATCGAAGCTGCTCGTATCGCCATGACTCGTTACATGAAACGTGGTGGTAAAGTTTGGATTAAAATCTTCCCACACAAATCATACACTGCTAAAGCTATCGGTGTGCGTATGGGATCTGGTAAAGGGGCACCTGAAGGTTGGGTAGCACCAGTTAAACGTGGTAAAGTGATGTTTGAAGTTGCTGGTGTATCTGAAGAGATCGCTCGCGAAGCGCTTCGTCTTGCAAGCCACAAATTGCCAGTTAAATGTAAATTCGTAAAACGTGAAGCAGAATAAGGAGAAGGCATGAAACTTAATGAAGTAAAAGAATTTGTTAAAGAACTTCGTGGTCTTTCTCAAGAAGAACTCGCGAAGCGCGAAAACGAATTGAAAAAAGAATTGTTTGAACTTCGTTTCCAAGCTGCTACTGGTCAATTGGAACAAACAGCTCGCTTGAAAGAAGTTAAAAAACAAATCGCTCGTATCAAAACAGTTCAATCTGAAGCGAAATAATAGACTAGGGAAGGAGAAATTTCAATGGAACGCAATAATCGTAAAGTTCTTGTTGGACGTGTTGTATCTGACAAAATGGACAAGACAATCACAGTTGTAGTTGAAACAAAACGTAACCACCCAGTCTATGGTAAACGTATTAACTACTCTAAAAAATACAAAGCACATGATGAAAACAATGTTGCCAAAGAAGGCGATATCGTACGTATCATGGAAACTCGTCCGCTTTCAGCTACAAAACGTTTCCGTCTTGTAGAAGTTGTTGAAGAAGCGGTCATCATCTAATCAAACCTGAAAGGAGAAAACTGAAATGATTCAAACAGAAACTCGTTTGAAAGTCGCAGACAACAGCGGTGCTCGCGAAATCTTGACTATCAAAGTTCTTGGTGGTTCAGGACGTAAATTTGCAAACATCGGTGATGTTATCGTGGCATCTGTAAAACAAGCTACTCCTGGTGGTGCGGTTAAAAAAGGTGACGTTGTAAAAGCTGTTATCGTTCGTACTAAATCAGGTGCTCGTCGTGCTGATGGTTCATACATCAAATTTGACGAAAACGCAGCAGTTATCATCCGTGAAGACAAAACTCCTCGCGGAACACGTATCTTTGGCCCAGTTGCACGTGAATTGCGTGAAGGTGGCTTCATGAAGATCGTGTCACTTGCTCCAGAAGTACTTTAATTTTTAGAAACAAACTAGTCCCCTAGCTTCAAGCTAGGGTGCCCTTATGGGCGTAAGAAAAATCAAGGAGAAACCTAATGTTTGTAAAAAAAGGCGACAAAGTTCGCGTAATCGCTGGTAAAGATAAGGGAACAGAAGCTGTTGTCCTTACTGCCCTTCCAAAAGTAAACAAAGTTATCGTTGAAGGTGTGAACATCGTTAAGAAACACCAACGTCCAACTAACGAACTTCCTCAAGGTGGTATCATCGAGAAAGAAGCAGCTATCCACGTATCAAACGTTCAAGTTTTGGATAAAAACGGTGTAGCTGGTCGTGTTGGTTACAAATTTGTAGACGGTAAAAAAGTTCGCTACAACAAAAAATCAGGCGAAGTGCTTGATTAATCACGAAGGAAAGGAGAAGTATAATGGCAAATCGTTTAAAAGAAAAATATCTTAATGAAGTAGTTCCTGCTTTGACAGAACAATTCAACTACTCATCAGTGATGGCTGTGCCTAAAGTAGATAAGATCGTTTTGAACATGGGTGTTGGTGAAGCTGTATCAAACGCTAAAAGCCTTGAAAAAGCTGCTGAAGAATTAGCACTTATCTCAGGTCAAAAACCACTTATCACTAAAGCTAAAAAATCAATCGCCGGCTTCCGTCTTCGTGAAGGTGTAGCGATCGGTGCAAAAGTTACCCTTCGTGGTGAACGTATGTACGAATTCTTGGATAAATTGGTTTCAGTTTCACTTCCACGTGTACGTGACTTCCACGGTGTTCCAACAAAATCATTTGATGGACGCGGAAACTACACTCTTGGTGTGAAAGAACAATTGATCTTCCCAGAAATCAACTTTGATGACGTTGACAAAACTCGTGGTCTTGACATCGTTATCGTAACAACTGCTAACACTGACGAAGAGTCACGTGCATTGCTTACAGGCCTTGGAATGCCTTTTGCAAAATAATATAGGAGGTAAATCTAATGGCTAAAAAATCAATGATTGCTAAGAACAAACGTCCAGCGAAGTTCTCTACTCAAGCTTATACTCGTTGTGAAAAATGTGGTCGTCCACATTCAGTTTACCGCAAATTTAAACTTTGCCGTGTTTGCTTCCGTGAATTAGCTTACAAAGGACAAATTCCTGGTGTAACAAAAGCATCTTGGTAATTTAAGATATCAAGGGCGTCAAAACTCCAAGTGAAAATAGGAAACTTGACGAAGAAACTGAAGTTTCTAGGAAAGTTTATCTTTTTCACACAGAGTTTAGCCCGGGTTCAGTTGGGCTTGCCAATTTGAACACGAGCTACAGCTTTGGCAAAAAAGACCAATTTACTTTGGAGCATCGCTCCTGCATCAAATTGCCTATTTTTGCTCGCACTGTTACGCTCTTTGTATCATGTATTAACTAGCAAGTGCAACTTGCAAACTACTAGTAAGAGGAGAAAAACAAAATGGTTATGACTGACCCAATCGCAGACTTCCTAACTCGTATTCGTAACGCTAATCAAGCAAAACACGAAGTACTTGAAGTACCTGCATCAAACATCAAAAAAGGGATTGCTGAAATCCTTAAACGCGAAGGTTTTGTTAAGAACGTAGAAATCATCGAAGATGACAAACAAGGAATCATCCGTGTATTCCTTAAATATGGACCAAACGGTGAAAAAGTTATCACTAACTTGAAACGTGTTTCTAAACCAGGACTTCGTATCTACAAAAAACGTGAAGATCTTCCAAAAGTTCTTAACGGACTTGGAATCGCTATCCTTTCAACTTCTGAAGGTTTGCTTACTGATAAAGAAGCGCGCCAAAAGAATGTTGGTGGTGAGGTTATCGCTTACGTTTGGTAATATTTAGCTCCCAATTTCTTTGTGACTCTTCGTTATCGTCTCTTGCCTAACCCAAAGTTATGCCCGCGAGACGATGCCTAGATTCACTTTGAAATTGAAACCTAAATGTTCCTTTAATCGAGAAATCGATTTACCCCCGTGAAAACTGGCTGTAATGGCCTGACAATTTAACAGGAGAAAATAAACATGTCACGTATTGGTAATAAAGTTATCGTGTTGCCTGCTGGTGTTGAAATCACTAACAATGACAACGTTGTAACGGTAAAAGGACCTAAAGGAGAACTTACTCGTGAGTTCTCAAAAGATATTGAAATTCGTGTGGAAGGTACTGAAGTAACTCTTCACCGTCCAAACGATTCAAAAGAAATGAAAACAATCCACGGAACTACTCGTGCCCTTTTGAACAACATGGTTGTTGGTGTATCAGAAGGATTCAAGAAAGTACTTGAAATGCGTGGGGTTGGTTACCGTGCACAACTTCAAGGAAACAAACTTGTTTTGGCTGTAGGTAAATCTCATCCAGACGAAGTTGAAGCTCCAGAAGGAATTACTTTTGAACTTCCAAACCCAACAACAATTTCTATCAGCGGAATTTCAAAAGAAGTAGTTGGTCAAACAGCTGCTTACGTACGTAGCCTTCGCTCACCTGAACCATATAAAGGTAAAGGTATCCGTTACGTTGGCGAATACGTTCGTCTTAAAGAAGGTAAAACAGGTAAATAATGTTGAGTGGTTGATTTTCAACCGCAGACCTATTTTCCAACTTTGTGCATAGCACACGATTTAAAACTAAAGAGGTGAAAACTGTGATTTCTAAACCAGATAAAAACAAACTCCGCCAAAAACGCCACCGTCGCGTTCGCGGAAAACTCTCTGGAACTGCTGATCGCCCACGTTTGAACGTATTCCGTTCTAATACAGGCATCTACGCTCAAGTGATTGATGACGTAGCGGGTGTAACGCTCGCAAGTGCTTCAACTCTTGACAAAGAAGTTTCAAAAGGAACTAAAACTGAACAAGCCGTTGCTGTCGGTAAACTCGTTGCAGAACGTGCAAACGCTAAAGGTATTTCAGAAGTGGTGTTCGACCGCGGTGGATATCTATATCACGGACGTGTGAAAGCTTTGGCTGATGCAGCTCGTGAAAACGGATTGAAATTCTAATAGGAGGACACTAGAAAATGGCATTTAAAGACAATGCAGTTGAATTAGAAGAACGCGTAGTTGCTGTCAACCGTGTTACAAAAGTTGTTAAAGGTGGACGTCGTCTTCGTTTCGCAGCTCTTGTTGTTGTTGGTGACCACAACGGTCGCGTAGGATTTGGTACTGGTAAAGCTCAAGAAGTTCCAGAAGCAATCCGAAAAGCAGTAGAAGATGCTAAGAAAAACTTGATTGAAGTTCCTATGGTTGGAACAACAATCCCACACGAAGTTCTTTCAGAATTTGGCGGAGCTAAAGTATTGTTGAAACCTGCTGTAGAAGGTTCTGGAGTTGCCGCTGGTGGTGCAGTTCGTGCCGTTGTGGAATTGGCAGGTGTGGCAGATATTACATCTAAATCACTTGGTTCTAACACTCCAATCAACATTGTTCGCGCAACTGTTGAAGGTTTGAAACAATTGAAACGCGCTGAAGAAGTTGCTGCCCTTCGTGGTATTTCAGTTTCTGATTTGGCATAAGAAAGGGGATAAAATGGCTCAAATTAAAATTACTTTGACTAAGTCTCCAATCGGACGCATTCCATCACAACGTAAAACTGTTGTAGCACTTGGACTTGGCAAATTGAACAGCTCTGTTATCAAAGAAGACAACGCTGCTATCCGTGGTATGATCACTGCAGTATCTCACTTGGTAACAGTTGAAGAAGTAAACTAATGAATTTTTAGGGGATGTGGCAATACTCATCCCCTAAAACTAGGTATAGTCATCTAAGATGACCATGTATAGGCGAGTTGATAAGGGAGACAACCTTTTCTCTCTTATCGGCGCTAGCATTTTACAAAAGAGGAGAAAATATAATGAAACTTCATGAATTGAAACCTGCAGAAGGTTCTCGTAAAGTACGTAACCGTGTTGGTCGTGGTACTTCATCAGGTAACGGTAAAACATCTGGTCGCGGTCAAAAAGGTCAAAAAGCTCGTAGCGGTGGCGGAGTTCGCCTTGGTTTTGAAGGTGGACAAACTCCATTGTTCCGTCGTCTTCCAAAACGTGGATTCACTAATATCAACGCTAAAGAATACGCAATTGTAAACCTTGACCAATTGAACGTCTTTGAAGACGGTGCAGAAGTAACTCCAGTTGTACTTATCGAAGCAGGAATTGTGAAAGCTGAAAAATCAGGAGTTAAAATTCTTGGTAACGGTGAGTTGACTAAGAAATTGACTGTGAAAGCAGCTAAATTCTCTAAATCAGCTGAGGAAGCTATCACTGCTAAAGGTGGTTCTGTAGAAGTCATCTAAGAGAGGTGACCCATGTTTTTTAAATTACTAAAAGAAGCGCTCAAGGTTAAACAAGTTCGATCAAAAATTCTCTTTACGATTTTTATCATTCTTGTTTTCCGCATTGGGACAAGTATCACTGTTCCAGGTGTAAATGCAAAAAGTTTAGAAGCTCTCAGTGGTTTATCTTTCTTGAACATGCTTAGTCTTGTTTCAGGGAATGCCATGAAGAACTTCTCCGTTTTTGCACTCGGAGTAAGTCCGTATATCACTGCTTCCATCGTTGTTCAATTGCTACAAATGGATATTTTACCGAAGTTTGTAGAATGGGGCAAACAAGGGGAAGTAGGACGGAGAAAACTAAACCAAGCTACTCGTTATATTGCACTTGTGCTTGCATTTGTTCAATCTATCGGGATTACAGCAGGATTTAATACTCTATCTGGAGCGAAATTATTAACGACAGCTTTAACTCCACAAGTTTTTGTTACTATTGGTATTATCCTCACAGCAGGTAGTATGATTGTAACTTGGCTCGGGGAACAAATTACAGATAAAGGATACGGAAATGGTGTTTCTATGATTATCTTTGCAGGTATTGTTGCTTCAATTCCTGAGATGATTAAGGGTATCTATGTTGACTACTTCGTCAATATTCCAAGTAGCCGTTTGACTTCATCTATTATCTTCGTCGTTATTTTGACTATCGCTGTCTTGTTGATTGTTTACTTTACAACCTATGTTCAACAGGCAGAATATAAAATTCCAATCCAATATACAAAAGTTGCTCAAGGAGCCCCATCAAGCTCATACCTTCCATTGAAGGTGAACCCAGCGGGGGTTATCCCAGTTATCTTTGCAAGTTCCATTACAGCAGCACCTGCAGCCATTCTTCAATTTTTGAGTGCTACAGGTCATGATTGGGCTTGGGTACGTACAGCACAGGAAATGTTATCTACAACATCTCCGACAGGTGTTGCTATGTATGCCTTGTTGATCATTCTCTTTACATTCTTCTATACATTTGTACAGATCAATCCAGAGAAAGCAGCAGAAAACTTGCAAAAGAGTGGAGCCTACATTCATGGTGTCCGTCCTGGTAAGGGCACTGAAGAGTTCATGTCGAAACTTCTTCGTCGCCTTGCGACTGTCGGATCAATCTTCCTAGGTGTGATTTCAATCTTGCCGATTGTGGCAAAAGATGTCTTTGGTCTTTCAGAAGCTGTTGCTTTTGGGGGAACTAGTCTTTTGATCATTATCTCAACTGGTATCGAAGGAATCAAACAGCTAGAAGGTTACCTATTGAAACGTAAGTATGTTGGTTTCATGGATAAAACAGAATAAAAGCAAAATTACTTTTGCTTAGAGAGTGGAGTATGAAGATCTATCTATCAGAGAGATTTTCGTCTCCCCTCTTCTATTTTGTTTTTAAATAGGGGTTGAAACAATTTCTACTTCTATTTAAATACAAAATAAGGAGATCCTATCATGAATCTTTTGATTATGGGCTTACCTGGAGCAGGTAAGGGAACGCAAGCAGCTAAAATTGTGGAGCAATTCCACGTGGCACACATTTCAACTGGAGATATGTTCCGTGCTGCTATGGCAAATCAAACTGAAATGGGTGTACTTGCGAAGTCATATATTGACAAAGGTGAGTTGGTTCCAGATGAAGTTACAAATGGAATCGTTAAAGAACGCCTTTCACAGGACGACATCAAGGAAACAGGTTTCTTGTTGGATGGTTACCCACGTACGATTGAACAAGCCCATGCCTTGGACAAAACATTGGCGGAACTTGGTATCGAACTAGAAGGCGTGATCAATATCGAAGTGAATCCAGATTGTCTTTTGGAACGTTTGAGTGGTCGTATCATCCACCGCGAAACAGGTGAAACCTTCCACAAAGTTTTCAACCCACCAGTTGACTATAAAGAGGAAGATTACTACCAACGTGAAGATGATAAACCTGAGACAGTGAAGCGTCGTTTGGATGTGAATATCGCCCAAGGTGAACCAATCATTGCTCACTACCGTGCCAAAGGTTTGGTCCACGATATCGAAGGAAATCAAGATATCAATGATGTGTTCAAAGACATCGAAAAAGTATTGACAAATTTGAAATAAAGCGTTTTTCACACTTGCAAAAAATCGCTACAAATGTTATACTGAGATAGTCTGACTTATAATTGTTGTCTCTATTTTCAGAGGCATCGAATCGAAATTTATGGAGGTGCTTTTGCGTGGCAAAAGACGATGTGATTGAAGTTGAAGGCAAAGTAGTCGATACAATGCCTAACGCAATGTTTACGGTTGAACTTGAAAATGGACATCAGATTTTAGCAACAGTTTCTGGTAAAATTCGTAAAAACTATATTCGTATTTTAGCGGGAGATCGTGTTACTGTCGAGATGAGTCCATATGACTTGACACGTGGACGTATCACTTACCGCTTTAAATAATCGAAAAACTTGGAGGGATAAGAAATGAAAGTAAGACCATCGGTCAAACCAATTTGCGAATACTGTAAAGTAATTCGTCGTAATGGTCGTGTTATGGTAATTTGCCCAGCAAATCCAAAACACAAACAACGTCAAGGATAAGATAGAAAGGAGAAAACATGGCTCGTATTGCTGGAGTTGACATTCCAAATGACAAACGCGTAGTAATCTCATTGACTTACGTTTATGGTATCGGACTTGCAACATCTAAGAAAATTTTGGCTGCTGCTGGAATCTCAGAAGATGTTCGTGTACGTGACCTTACATCAGATCAAGAGGATGCTATCCGTCGTGAAGTGGATGCAATCAAAGTTGAAGGTGACCTTCGTCGTGAAGTAAACTTGAACATCAAACGTTTGATGGAAATCGGTTCATACCGTGGTATTCGTCACCGTCGTGGACTTCCTGTCCGTGGACAAAACACTAAAAACAACGCTCGCACTCGTAAAGGTAAAGCTGTTGCGATTGCAGGTAAGAAAAAATAATATAGGAGGTAAAAGTCTTGGCTAAACCAACACGTAAACGTCGTGTGAAAAAGAATATCGAATCTGGTATTGCTCATATTCACGCTACATTTAATAACACTATTGTTATGATTACTGATGTGCATGGTAATGCAATTGCTTGGTCATCAGCTGGTGCTCTTGGTTTCAAAGGTTCTCGTAAATCTACACCATTCGCTGCTCAAATGGCTTCTGAAGCTGCTGCTAAATCTGCACAAGAACACGGTCTTAAATCAGTTGAAGTTACTGTAAAAGGTCCAGGTTCTGGTCGTGAGTCAGCTATTCGTGCGCTTGCTGCCGCTGGTCTTGAAGTAACAGCAATTCGTGATGTGACTCCAGTGCCACACAATGGTGCTCGTCCTCCAAAACGTCGCCGTGTATAATCATCGCATTACACTGCTTTTCGTTTAAGAGGGAGTAACTAAATGATTGAGTTTGAAAAACCAAATATAACAAAAATTGATGAAAATAAAGATTATGGCAAGTTTGTAATCGAACCACTTGAACGTGGCTACGGTACAACTCTTGGTAACTCTCTTCGTCGTGTACTACTAGCTTCTCTACCAGGAGCAGCAGTGACATCTATCAACATTGAAGGTGTCTTGCATGAGTTTGACACAGTTCCAGGTGTTCGTGAAGACGTGATGCAAATCATTCTGAACATTAAAGGGATTGCAGTGAAATCATACGTTGAAGACGAAAAAATCATTGAACTTGACGTTGAAGGTCCCGCTGAAATTACAGCTGGAGACATTTTGACTGACAGTGATATTGAGATTGTAAATCCAGATCATTATCTCTTTACAATCGGTGAAGGTTCTTCTCTAAAAGCGACAATGACTGTTAACAGTGGTCGTGGATATGTACCTGCTGATGAAAACAAAAAAGATAATGCACCAGTTGGAACACTTGCTGTAGATTCTATTTATACACCAGTTACAAAAGTCAACTATCAAGTAGAGCCTGCTCGTGTAGGTAGCAATGATGGATTTGACAAATTAACCCTTGAAATCTTGACTAATGGAACAATTATTCCTGAAGATGCTTTAGGGCTTTCAGCACGTATCTTGACAGAACATCTTGATTTGTTTACAAATCTTACTGAGATTGCTAAGTCAACTGAAGTGATGAAAGAAGCTGATACTGAATCGGACGATCGTATTTTGGATCGGACGATTGAGGAACTGGACTTGTCTGTGCGTTCATACAACTGTTTGAAACGTGCCGGTATCAATACCGTTCATGATTTGACAGAAAAATCTGAAGCAGAGATGATGAAAGTACGAAATCTTGGACGCAAGAGTTTGGAAGAAGTGAAACTCAAACTCATTGACTTGGGTCTTGGATTAAAAGATAAATAAAGGAGGAATACATGGCTTACCGTAAACTAGGACGCACTAGCTCACAACGTAAAGCAATGCTTCGCGATTTGACAACTGACCTTTTGATCAACGAATCAATCGTGACAACTGAAGCTCGTGCTAAAGAAATCCGTAAAACTGTTGAAAAAATGATTACTCTAGGTAAACGTGGTGATTTGCATGCACGTCGTCAAGCAGCTGCTTTCGTACGTAATGAAATCGCATCTGAAAACTATGATGAAGCAACTGATAAGTACACTTCTACTACAGCACTTCAAAAATTGTTCTCAGAAATCGCACCTCGTTATGCTGAACGTAACGGTGGATACACTCGTATCCTTAAAACTGAACCACGTCGTGGTGATGCTGCGCCAATGGCAATCATCGAATTAGTATAAAATCATCAATTTTGTTGAGTGTTATGATGATGGAGTCTTGTGCTCTTAGTCTAGCTCTGGTCTACCGCTGGGACTTCGGTCCTAGCGGGAACACTCATCATCATTTGATAGGGTAGACGCTTGTTTACGAAATTGTTTTTTTCTTAAGAACAACTTCGTAAGCAGGCGTTTTTTAGTATTTTTTACGGAAATATGCTATACTAGGGAAAAAGAAAATCAAAAACGTTCAGGTTTTCTAAAAATCGTAGAAATGGGGTATAAGGATGAAGGCTATTATTACAGTGGTTGGTAAGGACAAGTCTGGGATTGTTGCAGGCGTGTCTACTAAGATTGCAGAGTTGGGTTTGAATATTGACGATATTTCTCAGACGGTGTTGGATGAATACTTTACTATGATGGCGGTCGTTTCTAGTGACGAAAAACAGGATTTCACTTATCTGCGAAATGAGTTTGAAACTTTCGGTCAGACCTTGAATGTCAAAATCAATATTCAAAGTGCGGCGATTTTTGACGCTATGTATAATATCTAGGAGGTGGCTATGGATATTAGACAAGTTACAGAAACCATTGCCATGATCGAGGAGCAGAACTTCGATATCAGAACCATCACCATGGGGATTTCCCTTTTGGACTGTATTGATCCAGATATCAATCGTGCTGCTGAAAAGATTTACCAAAAAATCACCACTAAAGCTGCAAATCTAGTGGTGGTAGGAGATGAAATTGCTGCAGAACTAGGTATTCCGATTGTCAATAAACGAGTATCGGTGACTCCGATTTCCTTGATTGGAGCAGCGACTGATGCGACGGACTATGTTGTTTTGGCAAAGGCACTTGACAAGGCTGCCAAGGAGATCGGTGTTGATTTTATTGGTGGATTCTCAGCTTTGGTACAAAAAGGCTACCAAAAAGGAGATGAAATTCTCATCAATTCTATCCCCCGTGCTCTAGCTGAGACAGACAAGGTCTGTTCGTCTGTCAATATTGGCTCAACCAAGTCAGGAATCAACATGACTGCAGTTGCAGATATGGGACGTATCATCAAGGAAACAGCGAACTTATCAGATATGGGTGCTGCCAAATTGGTCGTATTTGCTAACGCTGTTGAGGATAATCCTTTTATGGCGGGGGCCTTCCATGGTGTCGGTGAAGCAGATGTCATCATCAATGTTGGTGTTTCAGGTCCTGGTGTTGTCAAACGCGCCTTGGAGAAAGTTCGTGGTCAGAGTTTTGATGTTGTAGCTGAGACGGTCAAGAAAACAGCCTTTAAGATTACTCGTATTGGTCAGCTAGTCGGTCAAATGGCAAGCGAACGACTTGGAGTTGACTTTGGGATTGTAGACCTAAGCTTGGCACCAACTCCTGCAGTTGGCGATTCTGTGGCTCGTGTCCTTGAGGAAATGGGCCTAGAAACAGTTGGTACGCATGGGACGACGGCTGCCCTTGCTCTTTTGAATGACCAAGTTAAGAAGGGCGGAGTCATGGCTTGTAACCAGGTTGGTGGCTTGTCAGGGGCTTTTATCCCTGTCTCTGAAGATGAGGGAATGATTGCTGCGGTGCAAAATGGCTCTCTGAATTTAGAGAAACTAGAGGCCATGACGGCTATCTGTTCTGTTGGGTTGGATATGATTGCCATTCCGGAAGATACGCCTGCTGAAACCATTGCAGCTATGATTGCGGATGAGGCGGCAATCGGTGTTATTAACATGAAAACAACGGCTGTCCGTATTATTCCAAAGGGCAAAGAAGGCGATATGATTGAGTTTGGTGGTTTGCTAGGGACAGCTCCAGTTATGAAGGTCAACGGGGCTTCGTCTGTTGATTTCATCTCTCGCGGTGGGCAAATCCCAGCTCCAATCCATAGTTTTAAAAATTAATAAAAAAGCGAGAGGATTTAAGTTGAGTTTAAGGATGGCTGTGTATACTATAATCATTAAATAAAGACCTCCTAACTTTATTTAATAGAAATCCTAAACTTTTTCATAATAATCTCCTAGGGAAGCTACCATGAGGGTAGCTTTTCTTTTGGGTAATTTACAAATGTTGGCTTTGCTTTTGAAAGCCGAATATTTCTTTGATCCATGATATAATAGAAGAAAATGGAGGATAGAAAATGTCTAAAGTAAGATTGTACTTGGTCCGTCATGGAAAAACCATGTTTAACACCATTGGACGTGCTCAAGGATGGAGTGATACACCTCTGACCGCAGAAGGTGAGTTGGGAATTCATGAACTGGGAATTGGCTTGAGAGAGTCGGGTTTGCAGTTTGACCGCGCTTATTCCAGCGATTCAGGGCGTACTATTCAAACCATGGGAATTATCCTAGAAGAACTTGGCCTGCAGGGGAAAATCCCTTACCGCATGGACAAGCGAATCCGTGAGTGGTGCTTTGGTAGTTTTGATGGGGCCTATGATGGGGACCTCTTTATGGGATTGATTCCGAGAATTTTCAATGTAGACCATGTTCATCAGTTGTCCTATGCAGAACTAGCAGAAGGTTTGGTAGAGGTTGATACAGCAGGCTGGGCTGAAGGTTGGGAAAAACTCAGTGGTCGTATCAGAGAAGGTTTTGAAACGATTGCCAAAGAAATGGAAGAACACGGAGGGGGCAATGCTCTCGTTGTCAGTCACGGGATGACCATTGGTACGATGGTTTACCTCATCAATGGCATGCACCCACATGGCTTGGATAATGGTAGTGTGACCATCCTAGAATATGAGAACGGCCAGTTTACTGTTGAAATCGTCGGTGACCGTAGTTACCGAGAACTAGGGCGTGAGAAGATGGAAGAGCTCTCTATTCAGTCAAAATAGAACTGCTTGCCATAAACTAGAGATTTGGTGACTATATCAACATAATAAAAAACAGCCGAGGGATATCCTTTTGGCTGTTTTTGATAGGGAAAAACTAGAGTGTAATGCTATTGTTTTTAGAGATTTTCATAAATAGTAACAATGAAGTAACTGTTAAGATAGTGAGGATAGTAGACAGAGCAGCTGCTACACCATAATTTCCTCTGAGAACCTCTGTATAGATTGCTACGGTCATAGTTTTTGTTTTGGCATTATATAGCAGGATAGAAGTAGATAGTTCTGAAATCATTGTTACCCATGATAGAATAGATCCAGAAATAATACCGGGTAACATCATTGGAACAGTGATTTTACTGAAAGTATTGAGACGGCTACTTCCTAAACTCTCAGCTGCTTCTTCAATACTAGGTGCTATTTGTTGTAAGCTAGCAACAGATGAGCGGATTGTATAAGGGAGCCTTCTTACAGATAAGGAGATAATCAAGATGAAGGCTGTTCCTGTAATCATAAGAAAGCCACTTCCGAAGATACCTGTATTGAATGAAGAGATAAATGCAATACCGAGAACTGTTCCTGGTACGATATAAGGTACCATACTAAGGCTATCAATTAAGTTTGTAAACAAATTCCGTTTTCTAACAGCTAGGTAGGAGATAACTGTTGCAAATAAAACAACTAGAATCAAAGCAATCAAAGGAATGCGAATCGTATTAAAAATAGTAGATCCCATACGATTGAAGGCAATCTTGTAACTATTTAGAGAATAGCCTTTGACAAATACCATACCTGATGTTTTTAAGAAAGAGGTATAAATCAAAAATAATTGAGGTAGAACAGAAAATAGGATAATTCCGTAAACCGTTGCATAAATAGCTGCCATTTTTCCTTTTGTAGTTTTTTTCGGCTCAATTGGATGGAGCGAATTCATGCTGAAACTATAGCGATTTGAAATATATTTTTGGATGAGGAAGATTGTTAAAGCAATGATGATCGCCATGATTGCTAAAGCAGATGCAAATGCAGAATTTCCGCCAACCTCACTAATGAATTGATTATAAATTAAAACAGGGAAAGTCCGATATCCTTCACCAATTAACATAGGAGTTCCGAAGTCGGAGAATGCTCTCATAAATACAAGTAGGGCAGCGGCAAGTAAAGTTGGAACTAAAAGGGGCAAAACAACTGTTATCATACGTTTGCATCCGATTACCCCCATACTTTCAGCGGCTTCAAGAAGGGAATGGTCAATTCTTTTCATTGCTCCAGCCACGTATAGAAAAACTAATGGGAATAGCTGGAGTGTAAACACAAGTACAATTCCTTTGAAGCCATAAATATCAATAGCTGGAAGATGGAGGGCATTTGTCAAAAATTTAGTAATGACACCATTTCGTCCCAACAAGAGAATCCAAGAGTATGCCCCTACGAAAGGAGCTGACATGGAAGCAATGATAATCAATATCTGTAAAAATTTCTTTCCTTTGAAGTCATATATAGAAAAGAGGTAAGCTAATAAGGTCCCTAAAACTAGGGAAGTTACAGTAGAAGTAATGGAGACGTTAAAACTGTTTACTAGTGTCTCAGAGTAATAGGATTTACTAAAGAAATCTTCAAAATTAGCGAGTGAGAATTGACCTTCATGTATGAGGGCTTGCTTGAGTACAATAATAATTGGATAAACAAGAAAAATAAGATAGGTAAGAAAGATGAAGAATGAGGAGGCTGTCCAAATATTTAGTTTTTTACCTTTCATAGCCAACTCCTGTAATAAGATTACGCGAACCATCTGCAGAAAAGACATTTAACTTTTGAGTATTGATTCGTAGACGAATTCGATCCCCTTTTTGAAGATCTTCTTCAAAAGTTGATTCTTCGCTCACCTGTATTTTTGAAGAAAATACAGTCTCTACGAAATATTCAGTGGTGAGTCCAAGATAAACACTATCTGAAATGATTCCTTCAATATCACCAGATTCATCTTTGATAAACTCTTCGGGACGGATACTTACAAGAATAGCCTGTTCCTTAGCCTGGTCAAGAGTTGGCATACGAAGAGAGTAGCCGTCTTCAAAGACGATGTACGCTCCATCAGCTTGCTTTTCTAAACGGGCAGGGATGATGTTTGTTCTACCAATAAAGGTTGCGACAAATTCGTTCTCTGGTTTGTGGTATAGCTCTTTTGGACGACCAATTTGTTGAATAACACCGTCTTTCATAACCGCGATTTGGTCAGAAATGGCCATCGCTTCTTCTTGGTCGTGGGTCACATATACAGTTGTAATTCCCACTTCGTGTTGAATTTCTCGAATAACTTGGCGCATATCTAAGCGAAGTTTCGCATCCAGGTTACTAAGAGGCTCGTCCATGAGGAGAACACTTGGATTAACAGCTAAGGCACGTGCCAAGGCGACACGTTGTTGTTGTCCACCACTGAGTTTATCGGGCTTTCGATCTGCGTATTGATCAATTTGCATTAGTTCCAGATATTTATTAGTTTGTTGAACTAATTCATCTTTTGGAACCTTTTTTTGTTTAAGACCAAAAGCAACATTATCTCGAACAGTCAAATGTGGAAAAATAGCGTAGTTTTGGAAAACCATGCCAATGTTGCGTTTGCTGGATTCTATATTATTTATTTTAGTATCATCGAAGTAAAATTCTCCGCCTTCAATACTGTTGAAGCCTGCAATCATTCGAAGAAGGGTCGTTTTTCCACAACCTGAAGGTCCAAGAATGGTGAAAAGACTTCCTTTTGGAATCGTAACATTTAAATTCTCAATGACAGGAATGTCGTGGTAGATTTTTTTTGCGTTAATAATTTTGATCTCACTCATAGTGAACCTCTTTTACTGTTTCGATTGAATATTAGTGAAAATATCATTGTACTTTTTAAGAATAGCTGATTTATTTTGGATGACATAATCTGAATCTTCAGTAGCGATATTGATTTCTGTCATTGCTTTCATATTTTTATTGGTTTTAGCATTTTTTCGAATGGGTCTAATGGTTGTTTCAGTTCCTAGTTTATCCTGAATGTCTTGAGAAAGAAGGAAATCGATAAATTTTTTAGCGTTTTCCATGTGTTTGGCATTTTTGATAATAGCTGCGTTGCCAGGCAAAAAGACGGTTCCTTCTTTTGGATAAATGACTTTTACATCAACGCCATCGTTTAAGAGTTTTAATGCAGGATCTTCATAGGTGAGTCCTACAGCCATTTCTCCGTCAGCGACAGATTTGTAGACATTGGAAGAACTAGAAGCAATTTTCCCATCTACTAAGCTAAATAGATTTTTTACATATGTCCAAGCTTGCTCATTTTCATAGCCCCCCTGATCCACAAGCATGTTTGTTAATTGAGCAAAGGCACTAGAAGAATTACTTGGATCAGCAGTAGCGATTTTTCCTTTTAATTTGGGATTGAGTAGATCATTGTAGCCTTCAATTTTAATGTCTTTTGTAAGAGCTGAATTGGCAATGATGACACTGACGTCAAGTGTGTAAGGGGTGTAGAATCCGGTTTTATTTTGGTATTCAGGGATAATTTGGTCGTTTTCTTGGGAAGTATACGGCTCAAAGAGCTTTTCGTTAGAAGAGAAGAGTGCGTAGGAACCTCCGAAAATGACATCGGCTACAGGAGCTTCTTTCTCAGCCTCAGCTTTCTTGAATAATTCACCAGTACTAGCTTGGACTAAATCAACCTTGATACCATATTTTTCTTCGAAAGCTGGGATTGTTTCTTCAATAAGATCTTCAGGGTTAGGCGAATAAACAACTAAAGTCTTATCCGTATCATTTTCAATGCTAGTTTCAGCTTCTGTTGTTGAAGAACATCCTGACAAAAGTAGAAATATCCAGCTGAAATAGAGAAGTGATAGTGTTTTTTTCATAATTTTTCTCCTTTTTACGAACATTGTTCTCTGTTTGTTTATCTAATGTTTTCAATTACAGAGTTCTACATCATATAATAAAAACCTTAAAGAAATCTAAAACGGGAATTATGTGTTAAGGGAATTATGGGAACAATCGATGGTAATTCACATTTGTTCTATATCTAATCCGGTGTTATTCTCTTTTTGATAGAAAAATGAAGTGGGGGATGATGTCCAATCTTTCTTGATAATGGAGGTGAAAAGATTCTTTCTCGACTTTCAAATTCCCCCAAAAATGGTATAATAGTAACATCACAAAATTGGAGAGAGACCATGAGTTTTTACAATCATAAAGAAATTGAGCCCAAGTGGCAGGGCTACTGGGCAGAACATCATACATTTAAGACAGGAACAGATGCATCAAAACCGAAGTTTTATGCTCTCGACATGTTCCCATATCCTTCAGGAGCTGGATTGCACGTAGGACATCCAGAAGGCTACACTGCAACGGATATTCTCAGCCGTTACAAACGTGCCCAAGGTTACAATGTCCTTCACCCAATGGGGTGGGATGCTTTTGGTTTGCCTGCAGAGCAATACGCTATGGATACGGGGAATGACCCAGCAGAATTTACAGCGGAAAACATTGCCAACTTCAAACGTCAAATCAACGCGCTTGGATTCTCTTACGACTGGGACCGTGAAGTCAATACGACAGATCCAAACTACTATAAGTGGACGCAATGGATCTTTACTAAGCTTTACGAAAGAGGCTTGGCCTATGAAGCGGAAGTCCCTGTAAACTGGGTTGAAGAATTGGGAACAGCTATCGCCAATGAAGAAGTCCTCCCTGACGGAACCTCTGAACGTGGTGGCTATCCTGTTGTCCGCAAACCAATGCGTCAATGGATGCTCAAAATCACGGCCTATGCAGAGCGCTTGCTTAATGACTTGGATGAGTTGGATTGGCCAGAGTCTATCAAGGACATGCAACGCAACTGGATTGGCAAATCCACTGGTGCCAATGTAACTTTCAAAGTGAAAGGGACTGAAAAGGAATTCACTGTATTTACCACTCGTCCTGATACTCTTTTCGGTGCGACCTTCACAGTCTTGGCTCCTGAGCATGAACTAGTAGATGCCATCACAAGTCCAGAACAAGCTGATGCAGTTGCGGACTACAAACACCAAGCTAGTCTCAAGTCTGACTTGGCTCGTACCGATCTTGCCAAGGAAAAAACAGGGGTTTGGACGGGCGCTTATGCCATCAACCCTGTCAATGGCAAAGAAATCCCAATCTGGATTGCCGACTATGTTCTTGCTAGCTATGGTACAGGTGCGGTAATGGCTGTTCCTGCCCACGACCAACGTGACTGGGAATTTGCCAAACAATTTGACCTTCCAATCGTAGAAGTGCTTGAAGGTGGAAATGTAGCAGAAGCTGCCTACACAGAAGATGGTCTTCATGTCAATTCAGACTTCCTAGATGGCCTTAACAAAGAAGACGCTATTGCTAAGATTGTGGCTTGGTTGGAAGAAAAAGGTTGTGGTCAAGAAAAGGTTACCTACCGTCTCCGCGACTGGCTCTTTAGCCGTCAACGTTACTGGGGGGAGCCAATTCCAATCATTCATTGGGAAGATGGGACTTCAACAGCTGTTCCAGAAAGTGAATTGCCACTTGTCTTGCCAGTAACCAAGGATATTCGCCCTTCAGGTACTGGTGAAAGCCCGTTAGCTAACTTGACCGACTGGCTTGAAGTGACGCGTGAAGATGGTGTCAAAGGTCGTCGTGAAACCAACACCATGCCACAATGGGCTGGTTCAAGCTGGTACTACCTCCGCTATATCGATCCGCACAATACTGAGAAATTGGCTGATGAGGACCTCCTCAAACAATGGTTGCCAGTAGATATCTATGTGGGTGGTGCAGAGCATGCCGTACTTCACTTGCTTTATGCTCGTTTCTGGCACAAATTCCTCTATGACCTCGGTGTTGTTCCGACTAAGGAACCATTCCAAAAACTCTTTAACCAAGGAATGATTTTGGGAACAAGCTACCGTGACCACCGTGGAGCTCTTGTAGCGACTGATAAGGTTGAAAAACGTGACGGTTCTTTCTTCCATGTGGAAACAGGAGAAGAGTTGGAGCAAGCACCAGCCAAGATGTCTAAATCTCTTAAGAACGTTGTCAACCCAGACGATGTGGTGGAACAATACGGTGCCGACACCCTTCGTGTCTATGAAATGTTCATGGGGCCACTTGATGCTTCCATCGCTTGGTCTGAAGAAGGCTTGGAAGGAAGCCGTAAATTCCTTGACCGTGTTTACCGTTTGATGACAACCAAGGAAATTGTTGCGGAAAATAGCGGAACTCTTGATAAGGTTTACAATGAAACAGTCAAAGCTGTCACTGAGCAAATCGAGTCCATGAAATTTAACACAGCCATTGCCCAACTTATGGTCTTTGTCAACGCTGCTAATAAGGAAGACAAACTCTATGTGGACTATGCCAAAGGCTTTATCCAATTGATTGCCCCATTTGCACCTCATTTGGCAGAAGAACTTTGGCAAACAGTTACAGCAACAGGTGAGTCCATCTCTTACGTGGCTTGGCCTACTTGGGACGAAAGTAAATTGGTTGAAGACGAAATCGAAATCGTCGTCCAAATCAAAGGAAAAGTTCGTGCCAAACTCATGGTCGCTAAAGACCTATCACGTGAAGAATTGCAAGAAATTGCTCTCGCTGACGAAAAAGTCAAAGCGGAGATTGACGGCAAGGAAATCGTGAAGGTGATTGCAGTACCTAATAAACTCGTTAATATCGTCGTTAAATAACGAGTTTATTATCTCTATCTGCCACCTTCAATAGTCCACTGGACTATTGAAGCCAACTAAATTGGTTAATATTGTTGTGAAATAAGATAGGAATCCTTCAGAGTAGAATCTGGAGGATTTTTTGAATTTTTTCATGAAAGTATGATATACTATATGAAATTATAAAGTTTGAAAAGTAAAACAAGGAGAAAAACGATGCCAGTAAATGAATATGGTCAGATAATTGGTGAGTCAATGGAAGGTTATACTCCAGGAGAATTGCCTTCCATTGATTTCTTAGAAGGGCGCTACGCTCGGATAGAGGCTCTTTCGGTGGAAAAGCATGCGGAGGATTTATTAGCTGTTTATGGTCCAGGTACTCCTCGGGAGATGTGGACCTACCTCTTTCAGGAACCAGTGGCAGATATGGAGGAACTGGTTACCGTCTTAAATCAGATGTTGGCTCGTAAGGACCGTTTTTACTATGCGATTATAGACAAGGTAACTGGTAAGACCTTGGGGACTTTTTCTCTCATGCGCATCGACCAGAATAACCGAGTAATAGAAGTGGGAGCTGTCACTTTTTCTACAGAACTCAGGGGAACACGTATAGGGACAGAGGCTCAGTATCTCTTGGCTCGCTATGTTTTTGAGGAGCTTAACTATCGTCGCTACGAATGGAAATGCGATGCTCTAAATTTGCCATCAAGACGAGCAGCAGAACGTTTGGGCTTTGTCTATGAAGGAACCTTCCGTCAGGCAGTCGTTTATAAGGGGCGTACGAGAGATACGGATTGGTTGTCTATGATTGATAAGGACTGGCCTCAAGTCAAAGCTCGTTTAGAAACATGGTTGGCTCCTGAAAATTTTGATAAAAATGGACGACAGTACAAGAGCTTAAGAGAATTCTAAGAGATGTTGAGATGATGACTATTAGAAGGCAAGAAATCGTCAAGCTAGAGGATGTTTTGCATCTCTATCAGGCTGTCGGTTGGACAAATTATACACATCAACCTCAGATGTTGGAGAAGGCCTTATCTCACTCATTAGCAATTTATCTAGCACTTGATGGCGATGCCGTGGTGGGCTTGGTCCGTTTGGTCGGAGATGGTTTTTCATCGATTTTTGTCCAGGATTTGATCGTTTTGCCTAGCTATCAGCGCCAAGGGATTGGTAGCAACTTGATGAAAGAGGCTTTAGGTGACTTCAGAGATGCCTATCAAGTACAACTAGTGACCGATCAGACAGAAAAAACCTTGGGATTCTATCGTTCTCTGGGCTTTGAAACCTTATCTACTTATGATTGTACAGGAATGATTTGGGTGGATCGAAAAAGATAAAAAATATTTTTTCTTAAGTAAAATTTAAGTCTCCTTGTGTATTATATAGTTATTAAATAAAGACCTCCTAATACTCTTCGAAAATCTCATCAACCTTCGTTAGAGTCGACTTAACTAACTATAGTTATGCTTGTGTCTATCTGCCTAGTCTGATTTCGATTTTCATTGAGTGCCCTTTATTTAATGAAATCCCAAACTTTTCTTTTTCATCATAATCTCCTAAAGAAGTCACCCAATCAGGTGGCTTTTTTTGTTTGTGGCTTGGATTTTTGCTATAATAGGAACATGAGTAGAATTTTAGATAATGAAATCATGGGGGATGAGGAGTTGGTAGAACGTACCCTCCGTCCTCAGTATTTACGTGAATATATTGGGCAGGATAAGGTCAAGGACCAGCTTCAAATCTTTATCGAGGCAGCAAAAATGCGTGATGAGGCGCTGGACCATGTTCTTTTATTTGGGCCTCCAGGTTTGGGGAAAACGACCATGGCTTTTGTTATTGCTAATGAATTGGGTGTCAATCTCAAGCAAACATCAGGTCCTGTTATCGAAAAAGCGGGGGATCTGGTAGCGATTTTGAATGATTTGGAGCCTGGAGACGTTCTCTTTATTGACGAGATTCATCGCTTGCCCATGTCGGTGGAAGAGGTGCTTTATAGTGCCATGGAGGACTTCTACATTGACATCATGATTGGGGCTGGAGAGGGCAGTCGCAGTGTTCATTTGGACTTGCCACCATTCACCTTGATTGGTGCGACGACACGGGCAGGAATGCTTTCTAATCCTCTACGAGCACGTTTTGGGATTACGGGTCATATGGAATACTATGCCCACGCTGACTTGACAGAAATTGTTGAACGAACGGCAGATATTTTTGAGATGGAAATCACCCATGAGGCAGCTTCGGAGTTGGCCTTACGCAGTCGAGGAACTCCTCGTATCGCCAATCGTCTCCTCAAGCGCGTGCGCGACTTTGCCCAGATTATGGGGGATGGCTTGATTGATGATGTGATTACCGATAAGGCTTTGACCATGCTAGATGTTGACCATGAAGGCTTGGACTATGTGGACCAAAAAATTCTTCGCACCATGATTGAGATGTACGGTGGTGGTCCTGTCGGATTAGGTACTCTCTCCGTTAATATTGCCGAGGAGCGTGAGACAGTCGAAGATATGTACGAACCTTACCTTATACAAAAAGGCTTTATCATGCGAACTCGTTCAGGACGGGTCGCGACAGCCAAGGCTTATGAACATTTAGGGTATGAATACATTGAAAAATGAGACCGAAATTTTAGACTCTTTTAGGGAAAATTCTGACATGATGGCTATTTTGACCATCATCCGTGACTTGGAGTTGAAAGATTCCTGGTTGGCAGCTGGTTCAGTTCGAAATTTTATCTGGAATCTTTTGTCAGATAAACCAGCCTTTGACCGTGAAACGGATGTGGATGTCATTTTCTTTGACCCAGAGGTGAGTTATGAAGAAACGCTAGCAATAGAAAACAAGTTGAGAGAGGACTTCCCCCAGTATCAGTGGGAGTTGAAAAATCAGGTCTATATGCATCTGCACAGTCCTCATACTGTGCCTTACACGAGTTCTCGTGATGCAATGAGTAAGTATCCCGAGCGCTGTACGGCGATAGGGCTTCGCTTGCATGCTGACGCAACTTTAGAGCTCTTTGCGCCTTATGGTTTAGAGGATATTTTTAACTTTCACGTATCCCCAACTCCTCATTTCCTAGATAATGAAGACCGAATGAAGCTCTATCAAGAACGCTTGTCCAAGAAAAATTGGCAAGAAAAATGGAAAAATTTCACTTTCTCAAAAAACTTAAGAAAAATTTAAGTTAGGGACGGTATACTAGGTTCATAAGTTAAGAGGAACTTAACTTAAACTCCTAAAACTTTTTCATAATAATCTCCCTATAAAACTAAGTCGCCCAATCAGGCGGCTTATTTTTTGTCTGTACGGAGAGCCAATAACTTAGCAATAGAAGAAAATAGGGAAATATGGTATAATGAAACGATAGATTTTTGAATAGGAATAAGAACATGTTTGGATTTTTTAAGAAAGATAAAGCTGTAGAAGTCGAGGTTCCAACACAGGTTCCTGCTCATATTGGCATCATCATGGATGGGAATGGTCGTTGGGCTAAAAAACGGATGCAACCACGGGTTTTTGGTCATAAGGCGGGGATGGAAGCCCTCCAAAAAGTGACCAAGGCAGCTAACAAGATGGGAGTCAAGGTCATCACGGTTTATGCCTTTTCAACGGAAAATTGGACGCGCCCAGATCAAGAAGTCAAGTTTATCATGAACTTGCCAGTCGAGTTTTATGATAACTATGTCCCTGAATTGCATGCAAATAACGTTAAGATTCAGATGATTGGAGAGACAGACCGTTTGCCTAAGCCGACTTTTGAAGCTTTGAAAAAGGCAGAGGAATTGACCAAGAACAATACGGGCTTGATTCTCAATTTTGCGCTTAACTACGGTGGTCGTGCTGAAATTACGCAGGCTCTTAAGGGCTTGGCTCAAGATGTTCTAGATGCTAAAATAAACCCTGGTGACATCACAGAAGATATGATTGGGGACTATCTTTTCACGCAACACCTGCCAAAGGATTTGCGGGATCCTGATTTGATTATCCGTACGAGTGGTGAGTTGCGTTTAAGTAATTTCTTGCCATGGCAAGCAGCCTATAGTGAGCTTTATTTTACGGATACCTTGTGGCCTGATTTTGATGAAGCCGCCTTGCAGGAAGCTATTGCTGCTTTTAACCATCGCAATCGCCGTTTTGGAGGAGTTTAGGAGAAGATATGACCAAGGATTTACAAAAGAGAACATTGTTTGCGGTATTGGCACTGGCAATTTTCCTTCCAGTCTTGTTTGCGGGAGGGCTCTTGTTGCAGATAGGGATTGGCTTGCTAGCCATGCTAGGCGTCCATGAACTCTTGCACATGAAGGGGCTAAAGACTATGACCATTGAGGGTGCTTTGACTCTTTTTGCGACCTTCGCTCTCACAGTCCCTTTAGAAAATTACCTAACTTTTTTGCCTGTTGATGGGAATGTGGTTGCCTACAGTGTTTTGATTACCATAATGCTAGGGACAACTGTCTTCAGTAAAAACTATACGATTGAAGATGCCGCTTTTCCAATTGCTGTGAGCTTTTATGTTGGTTTTGGCTTTAATGCCTTACTAGATGCTCGGGTGGCAGGTTTTGACAAGGTACTTTTGGCTCTTTTTATCGTTTGGGCGACAGATAGCGCAGCCTACCTGACAGGGATGAATTTTGGTAAACATAAGTTGGCACCAAGAGTTTCTCCTAATAAGAGTATTGAGGGCTTTGTCGGGGGTATTCTAGGTGCGGTACTGATAACGGTAATCTTCATGCTAGTGGACAGTACAGTTGCTCTTCCTTATGGGATTTATAGAATGAGTCTCTTTGCCGTCTTCTTCAGTGTGGCAGGTCAGTTTGGTGACTTGATTGAGAGTGCTATGAAACGCCATTTCGGTGTCAAGGATTCTGGGAAATTTATCCCTGGACATGGCGGTGTGTTGGATCGCTTTGACAGCATGCTGATTGTGTTTCCAATGATGCACTTATTTGGCCTGTTTTAAAGAAAGGAATATTGAATGATTGGATTGCTAACCTTTATCCTCGTTTTTGGGATTATTGTGGTGGTGCATGAGTTTGGACATTTTTATTTTGCCAAGAAATCAGGCATTCTAGTTCGTGAATTTGCCATTGGTATGGGGCCCAAGATTTTTTCCCATATCGGTAAGGATGGCACTGCTTATACCATTCGGATCCTTCCTCTAGGAGGCTATGTTCGTATGGCAGGCTGGGGTGATGATACGACAGAAATTAAGACAGGAACTCCGGTCAGTTTAACACTTGCCGACGATGGTAAGGTCAAACGGATCAACCTCTCAGGGAAGAAACTGGATCAAACGGCTCTTCCTATGCAGGTAACCCAGTTTGACTTTGAAGACAAGCTCTTTATTAAGGGTTTGGTCCTGGAAGAAGAAAAGACTTTTACAGTGGATCATGATGCAACGGTTGTTGAAGAAGACGGAACCGAAGTGCGCATCGCTCCTTTGGATGTACAGTATCAAAATGCTTCTATCTGGGGCAAGCTCATCACCAACTTTGCAGGTCCTATGAATAACTTTATCTTAGGTGTTGTTGTTTTTTGGATCTTGATCTTTTTGCAGGGCGGTGTTAGAGATACTCAGACCAATCTCTTTCATGTCATGCCAGAGGGAGCGTTGGCTAAGGTAGGTGTAGCTGAGACCGCTCAAATTACCAAGGTCGGCTCGCATGAGGTTAAGAATTGGCAAGACTTGACCCAGGCTGTGGAAGCAGATACCAAGGACAAGACCGCCCCGATCTTGGATGTGACCATTTCTGAAAATGGTAGCGAAAAACAAGTCACTGTGACTCCAGAAGAAAATCAAGGACGTTATATTCTTGGGGTTCAACCGGGAGTCAAGTCAGACTTTCTATCCATGTTTGTTGGTGGATTTACGACAGCTGCTGACTCTGGGCTCCGCATCCTTTCGGCTCTGAAAAACTTGATTTTCCATCCAGATTTGAACAAACTCGGCGGTCCCGTTGCCATTTTTAAGGCAAGTAGCGATGCTGCTAAAAATGGTCTTGAGAATGTCCTCTATTTCCTAGCCATGATTTCCATCAATATCGGGATTTTTAACTTGATTCCGATCCCGGCTTTGGATGGTGGAAAGATTGTGCTCAATATCCTAGAGGCTATCCGCCGGAAACCCCTTAAACAAGAAATTGAAACCTATGTTACTCTAGTTGGAGTTGTGATTATGGTTGTCTTGATGATCGCCGTGACTTGGAACGACATCATGCGAACCTTCTTTTAAGAATTAGAGGAAAAATATGAAACAAAGTAAAATGCTAATCCCAACGCTTCGCGAAATGCCAAGCGATGCTCAAGTTATCAGCCACGCCCTTATGTTGCGTGCTGGTTATGTTCGTCAAGTATCTGCCGGTGTATATTCTTACCTACCACTCGCTAACCGTGTGATTGAAAAGGCTAAGAATATCATGCGCCAAGAGTTTGATAAGATTGGTGCGGTGGAGATGTTGGCTCCTGCCCTTCTCAGTGCGGATCTTTGGCGTGAATCAGGCCGTTATGAAACCTATGGTGAAGACCTTTATAAACTGAAAAATCGTGAAAAGTCAGACTTTATCCTAGGTCCGACACACGAAGAAACTTTTACGGCTATTGTTCGTGACTCTGTGAAATCTTACAAGCAATTGCCACTCAACCTTTACCAAATTCAACCGAAATACCGTGATGAAAAACGTCCACGTAACGGACTTCTCCGTACGCGTGAATTTATCATGAAAGACGGCTATAGTTTCCATGCTAATTACGATAGTTTGGATGTGACTTATGACGAGTACAAGGTAGCCTATGAACGTATTTTTACTCGTAGTGGCTTGGACTTCAAGGCCATCATCGGTGATGGTGGCGCTATGGGTGGTAAGGATAGCCAAGAATTTATGGCCATCACACCTGCTCGTACAGACCTTGACCGCTGGGTTGTCTTAGACAAGTCAGTTGCCTCATTTGACGAAATTCCTGCAGAAGTGCAAGAAGAAATCAAGGCAGAATTGCTCAAATGGATGGTTTCTGGTGAAGACACCATTGCCTACTCAAGTGAGTCTAGCTATGCGGCTAACTTAGAAATGGCAACAAACGAGTACAAACCAAGCAACCGTGTCGTTACTGAAGAAGAAGTAACTCGCGTGGAAACACCAGGTGTTAAATCCATCGATGAGGTTGCAGCCTTCCTAAATGTCCCAGAAGAACAAACGATTAAAACCCTCTTCTACATGGCAGATGGTGAGCTTGTTGCAGCACTTCTAGTTGGAAATGACCAACTCAATGAAGTCAAGTTGAAAAACCACTTGGGTGCAGATTTCTTTGATGTTGCGAGCGAGGAAGAAGTCGCAAATGTTATCTCAGCTGGCTTTGGTTCACTTGGTCCAGTTGCTTTGCCAGAAAATGTGAAAATCATTGCAGACCGTAAGGTGCAAGATGTTCGCAATGCTGTTGTGGGGGCTAACGAAGATGGCTACCACTTGACGGGTGTGAACCCAGGTCGTGATTTTACTGCAGAATACGTAGATATTCGCGAAGTTCGTGAGGGTGAAATTTCACCAGACGGACAAGGTGTCCTAAACTTCGCCCGTGGTATTGAAATCGGTCATATTTTCAAACTCGGAACTCGCTACTCAGCAAGCATGGGTGCAGATGTTTTGGACGAAAATGGCCGTGCTGTGCCAATCATCATGGGATGTTACGGTATCGGTGTTAGCCGTCTTCTCTCGGCAGTTATGGAACAACACGCTCGCCTCTTTGTTAACAAAACGCCTAAAGGGGAATACCGTTATGCTTGGGGAGTTAACTTCCCTAAAGAATTGGCACCATTTGATGTGCACCTGATCACTGTCAATGTTAAAGATGAAGAAGCGCAAGCCTTGACAGAGAAACTTGAAGCAAGCTTGATGGGAGCTGGTTACGAAGTCTTGACAGACGACCGTAACGAACGTGTCGGTGTTAAATTTAGCGATAGCGACTTGATTGGGTTGCCAATCCGTATTACTGTTGGGAAAAAAGCAGCTGATGGCATCGTAGAAGTTAAGATTAAAGCAACTGGTGACACCATCGAAGTTCATGCAGACAACTTGCTTGAAACGCTTGAAATCCTCGGCAAGAAATAAAACTATAATCAGAAGAAAAACAAGGCAAAAATGTAACTAGTTTTTACCTTGTTTTTTCTATATAATGGGAAAAATGAGTAAACGAAGAGGTAAAGCTATGCTAAAATTTCCAAAGGATTTTGTTTGGGGTTCCTCCACTTCTGGACCACAGACAGAAGGACGAGTGCTTGGTGATGGTAAAGGAGATAATCTCTGGGATTATTGGTATCAAGTAGAGCCAAACCGCTACTATAATGAGATTGGTCCAGATAAAACATCGACCTTCTATGAGAACTGGGAAAAGGATATTGAGCTTTTGGTAGAGACTGGGCATACAGCCTTCCGAACTTCTATCCAGTGGTCTCGTATTTTCCCGCAAGGCCGTGGAGAGGTCAATCCGCAAGGGGTGATTTTCTACCGTCAGGTTTTTGAAGCTATTAAGGCTAAAGGGATTCGTATCTTAGTCAATCTCTATCACTTCGACCTACCTTTTGCCCTCCAAGAAGACGGCGATGGTTGGGAAAATAAGGGAACCGTCAAGGCTTATGAAGACTATGCTCGTTTTTGTTTTGAGACTTACGGCGATTTGGTGGACCAATGGATTACCTTTAACGAGCCCATCGTACCTGTAGAGTTTGGCTATTTCTATGATGCCCACTATCCTCACAAGGTGGATGCCGAAGCGGCGGTTAAGGTTGCCTATCACACGCAACTGGCTAGTAGTCTTGCGGTTAAGGCCTGTCATGAGATTTTGCCTGATTCTAAGATTGGGATTGTCCTTAATTTGACACCTGCCTACCCACGTAGCCAGCATCCCGCGGATGTCAAGGCTGCTCGCATTGCCGATCTCTTCCAAGCCCAATCTTTCTTAGACCCGTCTGTACTGGGAGCTTATCCAGAAGAATTAGTAGAAATCTTGTCTGAGCATGATTTGCTGCCAGATTCTACAGCTGAAGAGTTGGACCTTATTCAGGAGCATACTGTGGACTTTCTTGGAGTCAACTATTACCAACCTTTGCGCGTCATGGCTCCACGTTTTGCTAAGCATCCTGATAGCCCTCTTCTGCCAGAGCATTTCTACGAACCTTACGTCATGCCGGGCCGTAAGATCAATCCTCACCGCGGTTGGGAAATCTACGAGCAAGGGATTTATGATATCGCTCAAAACATCAAGGAAAACTATGGTAATATTGAGTGGATGCTGACAGAGAATGGCATGGGTGTTGAAGGTGAAGATAAATTCCGTGAGAATGGCATGATTCAAGACGACTATCGTATTGACTTTGTCAAAGGGCATCTGCGTGAACTTCACCGTGCTATTGAAGACGGTGCTAACTGTAAAGGTTACTTGATCTGGACCTTTATCGATTGCTGGTCATGGCTCAATAGCTACAAGAACCGATATGGTTTGGTTGAGCTTGATTTGGAAACGCAGGAACGTCGCCTGAAAAAATCAGGCCACTGGTTCAAGGAACTAAGTGATAATAATGGATTTTAAGAATAAAAAGAGTGAGATGGCGTTCATCTCACTTTTTATTACAATATCATCACCAAGGTCCCAATCGTAATCAGGATACAGCCAATAATTGTTTTAAACGTCAGGACATCCTGTAGGAAGAAAAAGGCTAGAACGAGGGTAATGACGAGACTGAATTTATCGACAGCAGATACCTCAGTCGCATTGCCCATCTGTAGTGCCTTGTAGTAGCAGAGCCAGGAGGCGCCAGTGGCTAAGCCTGATAAGATGAGAAAGAGCCAACTTTTTCTACTGATGTTGACAATTTCGGTCTGACTATTGGTCAAGAAAACCATGGCCCAGGCCATCAGAATGACGACGACTGTACGAATAGCGGTTGCTAGATGGGATGGAACTCCTTCAATCCCAATCTTGGCTAAAATTGACGTTAAGGCTGCAAAGATAGCTGATAAAAGTGCCAAGAAAAACCACATGGCAAATACCTCCTCTATTCATTATAAGTAATTGATGCTGACTTGCCAGGTATCAAGTGAAATCTTGATAAAATACCATATAGAAAAACTATACCAATTTTTATCCTTGACAAGTGAGAAAAACAAGTATATACTGTCTTTGCTGATTCTGTAAAAGGAGAATCAGACTATACCAATTTAAGGAGAAAGCACAGCTGGTCTGTGTCGTATATACTATGTGTGGAATTGTTGGTGTTGTTGGAAACACAAATGCAACTGATATTTTGATTCAAGGACTTGAAAAGCTCGAATACCGTGGTTATGATTCTGCGGGGATTTTTGTCCTAGGTGGTGCTGAAAATCATCTAGTTAAGGCTGTCGGTCGTATCGCAGAATTGTCTGCTAAGACGGCTGGTGTTGAGGGAACAACAGGTATCGGACATACGCGTTGGGCGACTCACGGGAAACCAACTGAGAACAATGCTCACCCACATCGCTCTGAGACAGGACGTTTTGTCTTGGTGCACAATGGAGTGATTGAAAACTATCTTGAAATCAAGGAAGAATACCTTGCAGGTCACCACTTTAAGGGGCAAACCGATACAGAAATTGCCGTTCACCTGATTGGAAAATTTGCAGAAGAAGATGGTCTTTCAGTTCTTGAAGCCTTCAAAAAAGCTCTTCACATCATCCGTGGTTCTTATGCCTTTGCCTTGATTGACTCTGAAAATCCAGATGTTATCTATGTAGCGAAGAATAAATCACCACTTTTGATTGGTCTTGGAGATGGCTACAACATGGTATGTTCAGATGCCATGGCTATGATTCGTGAGACCAACCAATACATGGAAATCCATGACCAAGAGTTGGTAATCGTCAAGGCTGATAGCGTCAAAGTGCAAGACTATGATGGTAACAGTCGTGAGCGTGCTAGCTACACTGCCGAACTTGACCTGTCAGATATTGGTAAGGGGACTTATCCTTACTACATGCTCAAGGAAATCGACGAGCAACCAACGGTTATGCGTAAACTCATCCAAGCCTACACAGATGAGGCCGGTCAAGTAGTGGTTGACCCAGCAATCATCAAGGCTGTTCAAGATGCAGACCGCATCTACATTCTTGCAGCTGGGACATCTTACCACGCAGGATTTGCTTCTAAGAAGATGTTAGAAGAATTGACGGATACGCCAGTTGAACTTGGAATCTCTTCTGAGTGGGGCTATGGCATGCCACTTCTTAGCAAGAAACCACTCTTTATCTTTATCAGTCAGTCTGGTGAAACAGCGGATAGCCGTCAGGTTTTGGTCAAGGCTAATGAAATGGGAATCCCAAGCTTGACAGTGACAAATGTGCCAGGTTCAACCCTTTCACGTGAAGCCAACCATACTATGTTGCTTCACGCGGGTCCTGAAATTGCTGTGGCTTCAACCAAGGCCTATACAGCACAAATCGCAGCACTTGCCTTCCTTGCAAAAGCTGTCGGAGAAGCAAATGGCAATTCCAAAGCGCAAGCCTTTGACCTGGTTCATGAGTTGTCAATCGTAGCTCAGTCTATCGAATCAACTCTTTCTGAGAAAGAAAACATTGATGCAAAGGTTCGTGACCTTCTCGAAACAACTCGCAACGCCTTTTACATCGGACGTGGTCAAGACTACTATGTAGCCATGGAAGCCAGTCTTAAGCTAAAAGAGATTTCTTACATCCAGTGTGAAGGTTTTGCGGCAGGGGAACTCAAGCATGGAACCATTGCCTTGATCGAAGAAGGAACGCCTGTCTTGGCCCTCTTGTCAGATCCAGTCCTTGCTAACCACACTCGTGGAAATATCCAAGAGGTCGCAGCCCGTGGTGCCAAGGTTCTCACTATCGCAGAGGAAAATGTTGCTAAAGACACAGACGATATCGTCCTTACGACTGTACACCCATACCTTTCACCGATCTCAATGGTCGTACCAACGCAATTGGTCGCTTACTTTGCAACTCTACACCGTGGACTCGATGTGGACAAACCACGTAACCTTGCTAAGTCAGTAACAGTAGAATAAACTAAGAAAGTCTAGTTCATCTAAGCTTTTTCTAATGAGCAAATTTATTGAAAATAAAACTAATTAGTGATAAAATACCCTAAAACTAAAAGAGATAGCGAGGAAACAGGATGGTAGAATTAGGAATTTCAACATTTGGTGAAACAACAGCTCTAGAAGCGACTGGACAGATTTACAGTCATGATGAACGCATTCGTCAGTTGGTGGCAGAGATAGAGCTAGCTGATAAGGTTGGTTTGGATGTGTACGGGATTGGGGAGCATCATCGGGAGGACTTTGCGGTATCGGCGCCAGAGATTGTTCTTGCAGCTGGGGCAGTCAATACCAAGAAAATCCGTTTGACCAGTGCAGTCAGCATTCTCTCGAGTATGGATCCGGTTCGCTTGTTCCAACAATATGCTACCATCGATGCCTTGTCAAATGGCCGTGCGGAGATTATGGCTGGGCGTGGTTCATTCACCGAGTCCTTCCCTCTGTTTGGCTATGATTTGAAAGACTACGAAGCTCTCTTTGATGAAAAGTTAGATCTGCTTCAGCTGGCAAATGAAAGCACCAAAGTGAACTGGCAGGGGCAATTGACCCAAAGCATTGCTAGAAAAGAAGTCTATCCCCGTCCAGTTCAGGACAAATTGCCATTGTGGGTGGCGACAGGTGGTCATGTCGAATCAACAGTGAAGATTGCTCAGGCGGGGCTGCCGATTGTCTATGCCATTATCGGTGGCAATCCTCGTTACTTCAAGAAATTGATTCAAGCTTATCGTGAGATTGGTAGGGAGGCCGGTCATGCGGATAAAGACCTAAAAGTGGGGGCTCATTCTTGGGGCTGGATTGCTGAAGATGGCGAGCAGGCTGTCAAAGATTATTTCCATCCGACCAAGCAAGTGGTGGATGCAATTTCCAAAGACCGTCCACACTGGCAGGAATTGCGTTATGAGCAATATCTTGAACAGGTTGGACCAAATGGTGCCATGTTTGTGGGCAATCCAGATCAGGTGGCAGAAAAATTGATTCGCATGATTGAGGATTTAGACTTGGACCGTTTCATGCTCCATCTACCGCTTGGTTCTATGCCACATGATCAAGTTTTGAGAGCTATTGAACTCTTCGGCACACAAGTGGTGCCCAAAATACGTGCTTACTTTGCCATGAAAGAGGCTTAATAAAAAATCCTAATCAGGCTTATTAGGAAAATAAATATTGTACAAAACTCAATCCCCCGAGCGTTAAGGCTTGGGGGATTGTTCTATAGGAGGGCTAGTTTAGTTCTCTTTTTTGTTTTTTAGCAAGAACCCGAGACCTAGAAGGGCAAGGATGCTGAATCCAGCAAGGGCAAGGAGGGATTTGCTCTCAGTTCCTGTGTTTGGAAGGACCTTCTGAGAAAGAGCCTCTGCAGCAGTTTCTTGAGAGTCAGGATTTGCTACTAGGTTTTGGGCTTGGTCTTGTTCTGATTCAACTTCCAAGCTAGAAAGATCAAATTCTGGTTTTTCTTCCACAGCTGGGGCGACAATAGCACCACCTTGAGACAAGCGGAGAACAACGGCAGTGAGAGCGTTCAATTTCAAGCCTTTTTCAGTCCATTCGAGACCTTGAGGTTTAGCGATTCCTACTGGTCCGGCTTGATTTTCATCTGCCAGGACTTCAGCTTTTCTCAAGTGGGCAAAGGCAGTTCCTAGAGTAAATTCACGAGCCTTATCATCCGCATTGACAAAGACAGCGTAGACATCACCGTTTGGAGCAGTGATTTGGTAGCCGATGGTCACATCTTCTTTTTCAACGCCATTTTGTCCTGGAACAGTAATGAGGTGGACGCGCTCTTTGATGTCTTGCAGACTCTTGAGTCGGAAGGCGTCTGTAGATTGACGAAGAGCGATTAATCCTTTCATATAGTTACGGCTCTTGACATTTTCAGGGAAGGCTTTACCATCTGTTGCCTTGGTCCAATCGAACTTGTTGACAGCATCACTAGAGTCGTAAGAGTCATGGATAAAGTAAGGATAGACAAATGGCTTGCCGTCCTTGTCACGCAACAAGTGAGACTTGTTTGGAACCTTATCTTCAGGAACAGGAGTCTTATAGGCTGGATCAAGGAATTGTTTGGTACGTCCATATTCCTGCCCAGAGTGGATAAACGGAGTTCCTTGAGCAGTCAAGACCATGAGGTTTCCAAGTCGCAAACGACGATGGATCTCAGCGTAGTTTTCAGCCTTGCTTGGGTCTTTTTTGATAGACTGAGCAATAATGTCAAAGAGGGTCAAGTTATCATGGGCTGCAATATACTGGATCACATCTCCAGGACTGTCTGCTTCAAAGTTAGTTGGTTGAGCAATCAGATTTTTAAAGATGGTATTGATATCGCGTTTTCCACCTGTGATAAAGGCAGGTTGGCCTTCGTTTGGATAGCCAGACTTGAGGTTGTTGCGGATGTCGTCTGAAAAGACAGCGACAGTATCTGTTTTCTTCATCCAATCTTGGTCAGCAGGCTTAGTAGGCATGTTTTCGTCACCAGCATAGGTTCTCCAACCTTCGCCTAGCATGATTAGATTTGGGTTAAGGGCGCGTGCAGCCTTGTACGCTTCTTCGATAGAAGCCGCATCATGATCACCCATCATATCGAAACGGAAACCATCCACTTTGTAGGTTTCAACTAGATACTTGATAGAGTCTACCAAGACACGTTTAGACATGTAGTGGGTAGTTCCCAAACGGCCGCCTCCGAAGCTAGTACGTGGAGTTCCGTCTGCATCCATAAAGTGATAGTAGTTTGGCTCAATATCTTCAAAAATATCAACATTTGCAGTATGGTTGTAGACCACGTCCAGGATAGCCCCCATGCCACGTTTGTGGATTTCGTTGATGAGGTTTTTGAATTCAGCGATACGTTTTTCTGGATCCCTAGGATCGCTTGAGTACATACCAGTCAAGGAGAAGTAGTTTTGAGGGTCATATCCCCAGTTGTAGTTGCTGTTGCTTGAAGCGTAGGCAGACAAACGTTCATGGTTTTTCAATTCATTGACAAAGTAGTAAGACAAGACTGGAAGGAGCTGGATGTGGGTCACACCCAAGTCTTTGAGATAGTCCAGTTTTTCGATAAAGGCTTCAAAGGTACCAAATGGCTTGGTCAAGTCTTTTGCGATGGCAGGATCCGAGGTGAAGTCACGAACATGGGCTTCATAGATGACAGCATCTTCGCGCGATTTGAAATTGCGAATCTTACCGTAGGTCAAATCTTGTGGACCTAGTTTAGATGGGTCCACAAAGGCAGCTTTAGCGACCTTATGAGCGGCATCTGTTTTTGCTAGGTCACTATTCCAAGCCGCTAATGATTTGGCATAAGGGTCAAGAACGAGGACAGTTTTACCTTGGCGCTCGATTTGGTAGTGGTAGTAGTAGCCAGTGTAGTTGCTGATACCGAGACCAGAGTTTGCATCCAGAGTTTGTTTCCAGGTTCCTTTTTCTCCTTTTTCAAGGGCGACAGTTCCAACTACTTTTTCAGGGTCTTTCTTGTCATAGACAACAACGGAAACCTTATCAGCACTTGGAGACCAGAGGGTGAGGTCAACACGCTTGCCATCTTCTTTTAGAGTTGCGCCGAGTGGACCATCGTAACTGTAGGACTCATCCTTGAGGCGCCAGCTTGAACGTGTGGTAAAGCGGTCTGAATTGTAGCTGACAGTGTAAGGGTGTTGAGTGTCAGAGAAGTCGCCGATGTAGGTCACTTTTTTACCTGCCTCATCCACTTCCACGTCTGTGATAGCTACTTTATTCCCTTGGTAATCAGTGATGCTGGAGTGTTTGAGGATATCGTCTTTCTTAGCTCCAACGAGGGTAGAAAAACTGCTTTCGATACGAGATTTAGCCACGTGTTGGGCACCAGTCATGCGGATATCGTGCACATAGTAGGGGTTAGTGTAGATGGTTTCGTCATCATCTTTGAGGAAAATCTGACTGTGATTTTTTAGATCAGTGAATTTATAATCTTCTTTTCTGATTTTCACATCATCGCCTTTCTTGCTTTCGTCTAGTAATAAAAATCCAAATTCTCTCGCAGCTTCATTGAGTGGGATATCAATGTAGCGACCATATTTTCCAGTTGCGGTAAAGTCAGTACCGTCAGGCCATTCTCCACTGCTTGGGTTTTTGACATCGCCCCAATACCAAAGAGATTTTTTGTCATAGTTGCCATCGGTGCGGTAGTAGTTGACACGAATAGTTCCTGCTGGTTGAGGGCGATAGTTGTATACCTTGTAGTTTTCATCTAGCCAGGCCTCGTTCATTTTTGGAGAGAGGCGCTCTACAGAACGGTCCCCTGTCAGGTTATCCCCCTTGGTATTGTTGATAAGGAAGCTGACTTTCTTGGCTTGCTCATTTTTGAGTTTGACATCTAGGTAATAGCCGTAGTCATCTTGCTTGGCATCCTTGAAGGACTTGGCTCCATTGGGCCAGTTTTCAGACGGCTTCTCAACATCGTCCCAAGTCCAAAGACCTTGAGAATCTTTGTTCTCTTCAGGGAGTTTTTTTACATGGATGCGGAAGTGATTATCTGCGATGGGTTCTTCAGAAGATGTGTCAGCTTGTGGTTTTTGATCTGAAGTTGGCGTTGAAGTGCTGGCATCTACTTTTTCTTCCTTGCTGTTAGGCTGGCTTGTAGTAGCATCTTCTGTTTTGGGTGTTTCTGGCGCTGTAGTAGTTTCCACAGCTGGAGCTTCTTTTTTAGCGTCCAGGGAAGCGTTTGCATTCTTTTGTTCAGAAATAGGCGTTTCCGTTTGAGTTTGACTCGTTTCAGTCTCAGTAGGAGCCTTAGCCACAGCGCTGGTATTTTCCTGAGTTTGAGGCAGGTTTTCGTTGGCCGAAATAGTTGGCATTGCAGCAGAAAGCAGGATAATGCTTGCACCAATAAGGACAGAACCAGTTCCGTTCTTCAAGGAACGGATACCGTAAATCATTTTTTTCTCAGTTTGAGATGGGATCTTTTTCATCACAATTCTCCTTGTGTAGTTGTTCCCTATCAGTATAGCACGAGGTAAACATTAGTGCAAGCGTTTTCCTAACTTTTAAGAGAAAATATAATGCTTCATTTTCTTGAAATTTTAAAATAATATATAGGAAAAGATTGTTTAAAAAATAGTAAGTATGTGTCCTAAATTGGGAGAATTGAATAAATAATATTGAGAGAACGTGAATAGCGTTCTCTTTTGTTTTCTCAATTTAATCTCAGGAGGTCACAAATGACATCAAAAGAAAAAGAAACACGTGAATTGATTATTTCATTCTTGATGAAACAGACAGGGATAACCCGTCAAGAATTAATAGACAACATTAAAGAACTAGAATCTTTTGGATTGATTGCTTTTAACTCAAAAGGTGACCTTAGATTTAGGGAGGTTTAGGTATGGAAAGAATTTCACTTGCACAGGTTAATAACGGAGAAAGATTCTTCCGTGTACCAAAGTTGCTTTTTGAGTCTGAACTCTATAAAAAGATGTCTGCTGAGTCTAAATTGCTTTATGCTATCCTAAAGGATAGATTTGAGCTATCAGTAAAAAACAACTGGATTGATGCTGATGGAAATATCTATTTCATCTTTACCGTTGAAGAAATTGGAGAGATGTTAGGTTACGGAAAAGATAAGGTTATTAAGCTGAAAAAAGAGCTGAAAAAATATGACCTACTCGAAGAAGTTCGCCAAGGTTTAAACAAACCAAATTTGATTTATCTTGGTTCTTTAAAGGTTGAAAATGAGGCTAAACCCTTGATACCAGCGGAATTCGGAAATTCCGACTTCCAGAATTCTGAAATTCCGAATTCTGGAACTCTGGAAAACAGAATTCAAGACTTCGGAATTTCAGAACCTAATGATACTGATTCTAGTGAGCCTGAGTTTAGTGAGCCTGAGTTTAGTTTAGAGGAGGAAGAAGAGAAAGCCCCTCAAAATTCTGAAGTAAAAAATAGAGTCAACCTTTCCCGAAAAGTTGATAAGGCGACTAAGTACGACCGAGATTATATTTGGAACTTGGTTCATGACCAGTTACTAAAAGAAAACTTCTCACAGGCTACCGCAGATTATGCGATGATACATTTTGATGACCGCTATGCATACGCTTTAGAGAATATAAAATATGCTAGCTCCTCGGAGAGGATTGCTGAGTATGTCTTTAATGGCATAGTTGCTGAATGGAATCAAAACATAAGGAAACAACAAGCAAAAAGACAGCAAAATATATAGTTTTCTTTTCAGTATAATCTGATTTGACCTTGGCAAGTCGATAAACTACCAGGAACATTGACAATAGAATACCCCCTCTGCCCTGATACAGCGTGACTATGAGATACAAAATTGGGGGCGGAGTGTAAAGCTAGACTCTAGCCTCAGTCACAATTCGCATTTTCGCGGGTTTGTCGTTTTGACCATAAACGGTGCGCAAGAAATACAGATATAACCAAAAGGAGGTTATACAGCATGGGTGTAAATCAACCTAAATTTATTCGAAATGGAGAGAAAGAATGAATAAATTTGAAGACCTTGCAAACAATGACGTTTGCATCAGAGACTTAAAACAATTAGGACGTGAAGGTGGTGCTTCTGCTTATCTTGATAGTGGTGAAATACTGAAGTTAAAACCAAAGTATGGCACAGTATCAAGAAAAGCCTATGTCGCAGGAAAGCATATGTACGTTGATCTAAAGATTGAATACAAAGACGTTTTTTCCGCAATTCGCACAATAGAACGAAATGGAATTTTGGTTGCGAGAAGATGTCGATTTGGAATGACCAACGTGCTTAGACTTACAGGGACGGGCTATCACCGCACTAGAAAACGAAGCACAGGAGGAAATTTATGACGGATTGGGAAAATGACAAAGGTTGGAAAGAAAGTTTTGAAGACCAACAAAAGAAAATCCAGTCCAACCGTCAACCAACAAAAGATAATAATGAGCCTATACGCTTTAAAATCATTGAGACGATTGCCGTCCTATCAAAGAATGACAGAGGGTGGCAAAAGGAACTAAACATTATTTCATGGAATGATGCCGAGCCAAAATATGATATACGGTCATGGAAAGATGACCATTCACGAGTTGGCAAGGGTGTTACACTTTTTGAGGACGAAATGGTCGTCCTTGCAGATGCAATTAAACATTTACAAATTACAAAAAAGAAAGAGGATTAAATCTTATGGATACAGCAGTTAAAGTTTTTCAAATTGTTCAAGCAGTCGTTGGTATTACAGGACTTGTATGGGTTCTTGCAGGAATTATTGACTTCTTTGGGGGTCGTAACAACAATGACTCTATGCGCCAGGAAAAAGGGGCAAATGCCATGATCAATGGTGGCGCTATCGGTGTTATCGGGGCGGCAGTCTGCCAAGCCATTATTGCAGCGCTTCAAGCCATCAGCTAAACCTGAAAGGAGCTAGAGTGAATGGATAATATCACAAATTCTCTAGCTGAGTATAGTTCAACAGTCAATCAATACGCTGATAAGATTAACGGGGCTTTATTGCCAGTCGCTTCAATCTTGATTCTAACCTTCTTTCTCTTTGATGTTTTTTCATGGAATAGACGGTTAGGACAAGAGGGCGGTGGCTTAACGGTTCAGCTTTGGATGGAAGTAGCCCTTGGATATGCTATTGCATTTCTATTGGTTTATAACATTTCAGAAATCTTTGATTTTATCGTATTTGTCTTTAACAGGGGGATTGCTCTTGTCGATGGCGTGTTACCGAATAAAACATTTAAGTCTGATATGGATACTTCAGGTATAAGTGGATGGATAGCTAAACAGATTGTCAATATCGTAGGCAACTTTACTGAGCTAATAGCTGATGTATGTGCGAAATTACTTGTCTTTATGAGATTTTTCCAAATGTATCTCTTGAAGGCAGTCGCTCCGCTAATTGTGGCTTTCTTCATGTCTGAACAGACAAAGCCAGTAGCCATCAACTTCTTAAAACACTTTTCAGCTTACGCCTTACAAGGGTTATTGCTTGTCATTATTGTCAGACTTTACCCAGCTTTGGTAACGGATGACTTATTTAAAGCATCATCAGGAGATTGGGCGACTGCTTTTGCATCTATCGCAAAAAGTATTGTCTATATTGTCGCCTTGTTCGGTAGTCAGCGCTTGGCAAAAACACTTTTAAATGCCATGTAAAAAAGCAATAAATTTGGTAAAATAGTTCTATAAGGAGGTGAGTTCATGTCAGAAAAACGATACTATATCAAGCGAGAAGGAAACCATTTCAAATTGTCTCCTCAATCGCAAGAAGAACCAGTAGAAATCCCTACACCAGTTCAATCAAACGCCCCTAAACGAGTGAAACGCTCCATTTGGTCAATGATTGGCAACTTCTTTAGTCTGATTTTATCAGGTCTGATTATGATTATTGGATTTCTGATTGCAACTCCATTTTTCCTTTTAAGTGTCCTTTGGAATTGGATAATCATGTTTATTGGTCTATCTATTTTTTGGAGTATTGCAGGAGTTATTTACTATGGGACGATTTTAGATTACGAAGTTAATACCAACCTTATATTTAATAATACTTCGATACCAATTCTTTTGATTGTGGCTTTAATTGGTGCTATCATGTCAACGATTGGACGCATGAGAGACTAACAAAATTGAAACTGTTGAACAAACACTTTGCCAGAGCAAGGTGTTTTTATTGTAGCTAGAAAGAGGTTGTATGAACAAATTAGGAAGTGAGTTCCTCAAGCAGTTTGACAACTATGAAAGACCCGTCGCCTTTGGGATGACCAAACGTCTTTTAGTCATGATGCTTGGGATTGGGATAGTGGTGTCACTCACTATCACCATTTCCATAATGGGACTATCAGATATTTTTATGTACCTTGTGGCGCTCCTCATTGCCCCTCCCTTTATCATTTACGGGCTAGGCTTTGATGAAGCAGTCAAAGACAAGGTCATGTTTAATCTAAAAGTTCAGAAGCGAGCTTTTATTACAGAATTTGAGGAAGGAGAGGAGTTCACAAAAGATGATTTTAAATCTTGGAAGAAAGTCAAAGAAGTTGACGGAGGCTGAAAAGGAACGTAAGGCACGCTTAAAACGCTCCTTGAAGGCTTCAACACAAAATACCATTAAATACAATAGCCTATTTGAAAATGGGCTGATGCACATTGCCAAAAACGAATGGTCAAGAACCTATCGCTTGGGTGATGTCGCCTATCTATCCGCTAATCAGGAAGAAAAGATTGACGTGATTGATACACACGCTGAAGCGCTCAATTCACTTGATGCAGGCTCTACTTATCAGCTCCTGGTTATCAATCGGAGAGTCGAAGACAACGCTGTTGAGCAAATTAAGTATGATGAGATTGGTGACGGCTTTGATAATTTCCGTAAGGAATACAATGAAATGATTGAAAGTCGTTTTTCAAGTGACTCAAAGAATTTCAAGGTTGAAAAATATGTGACCTTGAAGACAGAAGCCTATAATCGAGGGCAAGCGGATGCCAACTTAAGCGAGCTAGGCAACTCACTTGAAAATCAATACTCTCAAATGGATATTACCTTTGAAGAAATGGACGGGAAAGAACGTCTTGACGTGTTTGCGGAGTTGCTCCTGGGCAAACACAAACTCCCTTATAACTTCAGGGATATTGCCCTTTCAGAATTACATACAAAAGATTTTATCGCCCCTAACAGGCTTCATTTCTTGGAAAATCGTTTCCGTATCAATGAAGGGGTCGCAAAAGTCATGTATGCTAGAAACTTTCCAACTTTCTTAACAGACCGACTGATTAAGAGTTTAACGGATATAGGCGTTGAGTTGGCTATCACGATTCATGCTGAGCCTTATGAGCCATCTAGCTTTATGCGTAAGATTAACAATGCGGATACAACTATCAAAGCTGAAATGGTCAAGGCTCAACGGTCAGGCGCTCAAGAAGGGGTTGACCAGGATCTGGCTGTCTCAGGTCGAGCACGTGAAATTTCTGAGTCAACGAAACGATGGAAAGAAGAGATTGATGACAATGACCAAAAAGCCTTTTCAGGTTTGATTGCTCTTTACTTCAAGGCTGAGGATGAGGAGGAGCTGGCAAGTATCACAGATAAAGTCTTGACCGCTTCACGTAAGGTTGGCGTTGATTTTCAAGAGTGTTACTATTACCAGGAAGAAGGACTCAATACCATCCTTCCTATTGGTCACACCTTCTTAAATGTGAAACGTCGCTTTATCCGTGATATGACAACAGCTAACTTGGCTACACAAGTTCCTTTTATGAACGTTGACCTGAAGTCAGATAGTGAGAGGGCGCTCTATTACGGTCAAAATCAACTATCTAACAATGTGATTACGGTTGACCGTAAAGCAGACCTGAACACTGGTTCAGGCGTAGTTCTTGGCTCTTCAGGTTCAGGAAAGTCTGTTACTGTAAAAACCATGGAAATCATACCAACTTATCTGAAGAACCCTGAAGACCGTATCATCATTGTTGACCCTGAAGATGAATATTCCGATATTGGACGTGAGTTCGGGGCGCAGTTGGTTGATATTTATATCGGTTCTAAGTCACACCTAAACTTGATGGACTTGCCTGATTCGAGTCAACTGAAGGATGAAGATGATGACCCTATCGGGGATAAGTCAAACCTTCTCATGGGGCTCTTTGAGTCTATTCTTGATGAAGTAGGTGACGTGCAATATACCATTATTGACCGTGTCACCCGTGAAACTTATAAACGGTTTGCGGATGAAGATAGAACGCCAACGCTTGCAGATTGGCACGATGTTTTGCTTGAACAAGAAGAACCTGAAGCCCAGGAATTGGCGCTCAAGTCTGAAATCTATGCCAAAGGGTCACAAAGTATCTTTGCACACGAGACCAACGTTGATATTACAAACCGCTTTGTGGTCTTCAACTTGAAACGCTTGTCAGGAAAACTCAAGCCGTTTGCGATGATGGTTATTCAGGACTATATTTGGAATCAAGTTGTCGCTTCCCAAGGGAAACTCACTACTCGCATTTATTTTGACGAGGTACAGCTCTTCTTCAAAGAAGAAGCCCAGGCTATCTTCTTTACAGAGTTGTATTCACGGGTTCGTAAATATGGGGCGATTGCCACAGCCATCACACAAAATATTGAAACCCTGATGAACAAAGAAGAAGGGCGCAAGTTGGTATCTAATAGTGAGTTCATGATTCTCTTGAAACACAAGAAATCAGACTTATTGGCTCTTTCTAAAGCCATTTCTTTAACTCCAACTTTAGTAAGATACATTGAAAAACCAAAAGCAAAAGGAACGGGCTTGATTGTCGCAGGTCAAGTGGTTGTACCTTTTGAAAATCCTATCCCAAGACACACAAGACTCTATGAGCTTGTCACTACAGATGCTTAGGAGGTGTTACGTTGTCGAGAAAAACAAGACGTGATCTCCGTGATGCCAAACGTGAGTACAAGGAAGCCAAGTCTGACCTCAAGACAACGAAAAACAGCTATAAACAAGCTGAAAAGAGAGAAGCTCGGCTCTTAAACCCCAAGACAGATGCCGAAAAGCGTTACCTGGGGCAGAAACAAAAGGCAAGACGGACGGTCGCTAGTAAAGAGATTGAAACGCTCAAAGAGCGTAAGAAGACCGCTAAAGCAAAGAAACGCCAAGCCATTCAGCGTAACGGTGGGACAAAGGCTCAAAAGCTGGGGCGAGTTACTCATCACCAGGCTTCTCATTTTGTGGATTCAGCTTTTCAGGATAATGATGTGCTTGAAGATATTGCTTCAGCACGTCAGACTATCCGTAGAACACACGCTGAAGTAAGACAAGCTAAGAAGCTAGGCAATTATACCGTCAAGATTGGTAAAGGGGCAACTAGGGTCGTATATGGTGCAGGAAATCGCACCTATAACCTTGTCCGTGGTCGTAGTTTTACCAGGACTCCTGTTGCCAATCGATGGGAAACGAAAGTTACTAATAAATACCAACGTTTACGGGCGAAATTAAGAACTTCAAAGGCAGGTAAGACCGCTAGTGCTACTAAAAAAGTAGCCGTAAAAGTTGGGAAGCCTATCTTGGCAGTTCTTAAAAATCCCTTATCAGCTAAAGCCTACTTGATTATGTTTTTAGGAGTTCTGATTATTGCCCTGTTAGGAGTCGTGACAGGTGGAGGAAGTTCAACTGTAGCACAAAATGAGTTTGATCTTACAGAAGCCTGGACTCATATTTCAAAAATTGATAGAGAAAAATCAACAGATAAGGTTGATTATTGGACAAATATTGATGAAATAATGATGTTCATGGGTTACAAATATGAAGATTACAAGCTAGATTCACCCTATAATACTGATAAAAAGTGGTGGGAATTAAATCATTCTTACAGGGAGCTTCTTTCCGATACTTGGGAAGAATTAAATAAAGATAAAGACAATTTAAAAACAATGTCTGATATCTATACTTCGTCTGAAAATAAATATCTAAGATTGAGTGAATCCGAGTTGAAAGAGTATAACGAAGTCTTAGAACAGGCAAAACAAGTAGGCTATTATGTAACCTACAACGATTTGTCAAACCCCTTTAATGCTGAAGCAAATGATGAAAAATTAGATCCAATACGGATTGATAAAAGGTTTGGCTATGTTTCAAAAACAGAGATATATAATGGTTCTGTTTTGCAAGCGAATCAAGGGTCAAAACTTTATGCTGTAATGGATGGTACAATTTCTGTAAAAGAGCAAGATGTGATTATATCATCAGAAACGGCAGAGTTTACTTATAAGAATGTGACTCGTGTTCGTGTTAATGATGGTGATAAGATTAAAGTTGGGAATGAAATTGGTGAGGTAAGTGATGTAGGAGGACAAGAAGTTTACTATAGAAAACTCAAAAACAAGAAAAAGAAAGAATGGGTTTGGGTAAATGTTGGTTTCTATCTTCCAAAGGTTGAATACAATCAGACTACGTCAGTAATTTCAGATATGAACCTAGACGGGGATATTGGCAAAAAAATAAATGAGATATATAACTACTTCAAAAAACAAGATAGTAGCGTAACTTTAAACGGTGTCTCAGCAATTTTAGGAAACTTTTGGACAGAATCATCAATAACAGCAAAAAGGGCCGAAGGAGACTATTTAAGCCCTCCTGTGGGCGCATCAGCTAGCTCATGGGATGATCCTAACTGGTTAAACATGGGTAATGCTGAAGTGTATCAAGGGAAATATCCAAATATTATCCATAGAGGTATTGGACTTGGACAATGGACTGATACCCGTGATGGTTCGATAAGACATACAATGTTATTGAACTACGCAAAGGATAAAGGGAAAAAATGGTATGATCTTGAACTTCAACTTGACTTCATGCTAAATGGTGATTCTCCTTACTACATTGAACATTTAAAGAATATCCTTCATTCAAGCGAAGATGTAGATTATTTAACTAACAAATTTCTTGTATATTGGGAAGGAAACGAAGGAGATAAAGTAAAAGAACGGCAACATAATGCACAACAAGTTTTATCGTATCTCAAAAATCCTAGAGGTCACACTAGAGGAGGAAGTTCCGTTTTAGAAAGTTCCTGGGGTTTCCCTTCAGAGTATTCATCTAAAATATCTAGTTATCCTTCAGGAGCTACCGTTTCGGCTAGTCTTGATGGTAACACTTATCCTATTGGCCAATGTACCTGGTACGTGTATAATCGATTAGTAGAAGCAGGAGCTCCTCATTATAATTGGTTAGGAGATGGACAGAACTGGGTTAGAGGATTGGTTGCCAGGGGATGGAAATACAGTTCAACTCCTGTAGCAGGAGCAGTTATGTCAATTCAAGGTGGTTTTTGGAATACTCCTGAAGAGAATGGGCATGTATCTTATGTTGAACATGTAAATGAAGATGGTAGTTTTCTAGTTTCTGAATGTAATATTCAAGGAGTTCAAAATAGAATACATTGGACTCTTTGGACAAATCAAAGTTACCTTTCATTTGCAATTCCGCCAAAATAGAAGAAAGAATGGAGAATTATGATAGATTCATCTAAATTAAAAGTAATAAAATTTATTGGTTATATATTATTGATTATCCTTGCCGTATTTATTGGAGTAGGTATAGGACAAACAGTAGCAGATCACAATCAAAAAAAGGAAAGTGCTGAAAGTAAACAGACAGCAACAAAGGAGGGGCTTAATCAGGAAGAGGTAAAAGAATTTTTAGTGAACTATTATACCAAAAAAGATCTTGGAGAGAATAGGAATCGCTATAAAGAGTATATGACTGATGGTCTATATAAACAAACAGTAGCTAAAGAAGAAGAACCTGTGAGCCAAACCTATAAAGGATTTGTTGTAGATTTTCAGTTTAAATCAGCAGAAATTTATATCAATCAAGACAAATTACAAGTTATAGCGCAAGTAAATTATGTAAATACTTTACTAGATGAAAAGAAAAACTATAACACTGCTCAAAAAAATGTTTTGAACAAAAAGACGCTGAGAATAAGTTATACTAATGAAAATGGCAAAATGAAAGTAAATAAGATGGAATCCATTATTTTAACAGATCAAACAGGCGACTATGGAATTTTGGATAGTACAAAACCATCTGAAGGTTCTACAACAGATTCATCAACAAAACCAACGACAACACCTAGCACCTCAAATTCAAATTAAAGGAGAAAAATATGGCATCAAAAAAGACACAAACACAATCATTGAAGGGCAAACTTGAAAAATTTAATGCTGAGTTAGAAAAAATTCAAGAACAGAAAAGAGCCTTGAATCAAAAGGAAAAAGAGTATGAAGCGAAAATTAATGCACTTCAAGCAGAATATATCATTGCGTTAATGGCTGAGTCAGGTAAGTCTTTTGATGAATTTGAAAATTTTGCATTTAATAATTCTAACCAGGTAAATTCTTCTGAAGAGGTCGGTGAGGGTCATGTTCAGAATTATTAATCTACAAACAAATCAGCAAGAAACCTGTCAAAATAGGGATGAATTACTATCTCTTATTAATGATAGGTCGGTTTGGGCAGAAGATAGAGGAGAAACTATAACTATTCAAATAGACCAATTGGGAGAAGAGGGGATCATTTTAGACAGTCTATCTTTATCTCTCCCTCTTGAATCAATTGTGGAAGAAGCGCTCTCAGGGTTTGGTTTTAAAAGAGAAAAAAATCATTTGGATTTTTAAAATCAAATAAGCAGAAAAAAGAAAAGCGTACCTCTGTTAAAAAAGATAAAAAGTTAGAATCTCTTAAAAGCGTAGAACAATCTCAAAATAACCTGGTTGAAGATAAAAAAGAGACAGAAAAATTGATTACTAAATCAGTCTCAGACAAGCCAGTAAAAACTAGAAAATTAAGGTTTGGTTCGCTTGTTCTTACAATAGTTATCTGTTTAATTACAATAGCATCTATTGCTTCACTATCTCTTGTTCAAGTTCAATCTAAGAAAATTAATGAGCTTGAAAATCGGATACAGCTTGAAGAGAAACAAGGGAAAATTGAAGTTTTTGGTAGATTTTTTATCGCAAATTTCTATACTGGAAAAAGTGAAAATATTGTAGATTTTTTAAGCAGTGAAATGAAGACTGAAGGTCTTGAACTCAAAAAAGGAGTTAAAGCACAATCAACAATTTACGAATCACTAACCGAATCACAAGATATTATTCAAGTTACATTTGTGATCACTACAACAGAAGACTCGAATAATATTAAAACGATTAGAATGACTCTTCCTTTACGTGAAGAGGAAAAATCAATGTATGGCTATGTAATCGTAGGTAAACCTATTATTACAGGTTTTGCAGAATAACAAACATTAAAATCAACATTAAAATAAATATTAAAATAAATACAAAAGAGGAAGAAAACATGAAAAAATGGGCTAAAATCATCACACTATCATCTATTGTCGTACTTGCTTCAGCAAGCGCTCAAATAGCTTATGCAGATACAAATACTTCAAAAAATGAAACAGCTATTCCTGTTGTAGTGCCAAACACGGGAGCTACAACAATTCCATCAAGTGATACAACTGTTCCTGTTGTAGCGCCAAATACTGGAACTACAACAATTCCATCAAGTGATACAACTGTTCCTGCTGTAGCGCCAAATAATGGAACTACAACAATTCCATCAAGTGATACAACTGTTCCTGCTGTAGCACCAAATACTGGCACTACAACAATTCCATCAAGTGATACAACTGTTCCTGCTGTATCACCAAATACTGGCACTACAACAACTCCATCAAGTGATACAACTGTTCCAACTTCACCTTCAGAACAGCCTCCTGTTGTAGCTCCAACTGATCCTGGAACAACTGTAGCAACTGGTTCAAGCTCACAAACTTCATCAAGTAGCAGTTCTTCAGCAACTACACCGACTTCTGCAGATAAGAACAAAAAAGACAATGCTACGTCTGATAATAAGGTGAGTGTTCCAACCATTGATGGGGGAACAACTACATTAATTCCTGATGTTAAAGTTCCAACAAATAACCCTGGCGTATCTGCTCAAACCGCTGTAGAAGCAGGTGCTTCTCAGGTAGGAACAACGTCGCAAGTAACAGGTCAAGTTGTTCAAGAAGTATCTCCTAGCGCACCAGTACAGACAGAAACAGGCGCTTCAATTGTAAGCACTCAGAACGGTAACGTTGTCCTCTCAGATGGTTCTGTAGTAGCGCCTGAAGCAGTTGGGGGAACAGTTAATGAAGATAAGACTATCTCGGTTACTGACAAAGATGGGAAGCTCAAAACACTTCCAAATACTGGTCTTAAAGAAAGTATATTACTAACATTTGCAGGTTTTGGATTATTGGCTATCGTCATTAGTTTTTTCCTAAAGAAACGTTCAAATTAAGGAATAAGATAAAAGCACTCTTTTGAGTGCTTTTTTTTAGAAAGGAGGATAAAAATGGATCAGGAGAGAATAGGAATGAAAGTAGCCGATATATATAAATTAACAGGCGAAATGCTTCTAAAATCAATGTATTATGCACTTGAAGAATCGTATCACAAATTTAATCACTATCTTGAAAACAAGACATATACGGATAAAACCAACTGGAATCAGTTTATGGCAACAAAGGAAACAAAACATTTTGAAACGTTTCTGAACTCTGAACTGAACTCTGAACGTCTTGAAGAATATTTAAAGGGGTATGAAGTTGGCTTCTCTATAAAAGATAATGGTAACGGTACAAGTACAATAGCAATTGATGCAAAGAACGTGCAAGCCTTAGAAGCAAGTTTCAAAGGGGTCATCAATGATTTAACCGAACCTGAAAAGGCAGAAAAACTTACTAAAAATCTTATCAAAACACCAAAGACCATGACTTTAAAGGAAAAATTGACTTACTACAAGAAAAAGGTTACCGCAGAAATCAAAACTAAAGATAAGGTTAAAACACCAACGCCTAAGAAGGCTATTGCGAAAGATGAAAAGGGGTTATAGATGGTTACAGAACAGAAAAAACGTCGCTTTCTCCCTTATTTGATTGTGGGTCTTATCCTTTGCTATGCGGTGCATTGGTTGGTAAAGCTTTATGACATAGCACCTGCAACTGAAGGAGTTACCTTTATAGATAATGCCCGTTTGGATTGGATGATGGAGAATTGGACAAGTAAGTCTTTTATTGACTTTAACTTCACTCAAGCTAGTCTATATGGTGGCGGTTTAGCTCTCTTTGTTGTCTTGATGTTTTACTTTCGAGTTGGCGACAAAGGGCGCTACCGCTACGGGGAGGAATACGGGTCGGCACGGTACGCCACGAACAAGGAAATAGCTTCTTTTCGGGATAAAGAGCCTGAAAATGATATGATTTTCAGTCAAAATGGACGAATGGGACTTTTCAATAAACGCCTTCCTTTCAACCGTCAATTAAACAAGAACACGCTGACAGTCGGTTTACCAGGGGACGGGAAAACTTTCACCTTTGTGAAACCTAACCTGATGCAAATGAATAGTTCATTTGTTATCACTGACCCGAAAGGTCTTCTTGTACGTGAGACAGGAAAAATGTTTGAAGACCACGGCTACAAAATCAAAGTCTTTGACCTGGTCAATCTGACCAACTCTAATCAGTTCAACGTCTTTCACTATATGCACGATGAGCTAGATATTGATAGAGTGGCTGAAGCGATTATCGCAGGGACAAGACGGTCAGATAACACAGGTGAGGATTTTTGGAATCAGGCTGAAATGCTTTTGATGAGGGCGCTGATTGGGTATCTCTACTTTGACGGAAAAGTCCTGAAGAAGTATGAGCCAAATATCGCTCAGGTTGCAGACCTTTTAAGAAATATCAAGCGTGAGGATGAAGATACTCCAAGCGTGGTTGAAAGACTGTTTGAAGAATTAGAAGAAGAAATGCCTGGGAACTACGCTAACCTACAATGGGAGCTATTTAATAGCAATTTTGAAGGTAAAACAATGACCTCAGTCTTATCTTTGGCTTCTTCACGTTTTGCCGTCTTTGACCATGATGCGGTTAGAAACCTGACCGCCCGTGACTCAATGGAAATGGAAAAATGGCAGACTGAAAAAACAGCCGTCTTTATCGCTATTCCTGAAACAGATAAGTCTTTCAACTTTATTGCAACGACTATGTTTACTATGATGTTTAGGCAGCTACCAAAGACAGCAGATGAAATCCTTCAGGGAGATCATCCAACGTGCAAACCTGAAGACTTGTTCCATATCAGACTTATCTTAGATGAGTTTGCCAACTTTGGACGTTTCCCAAACTTCACGGAAACACTCTCTTCAGTTCGCTCCCGTGAGATTTCAATTGATATTATCATTCAAGCCATCAGTCAATTGAAGGCACTCTATAAAGACCAATGGGAGACCATATTCAATAACTGTGCTACCCTAGTTTACTTGGGGACGAATGATAAGGAAACAATGAACTATTTCTCAATGCGAAGCGGTAAGCAGACTATCAATGTTAAGAATCAGTCGCAAACAAGAGGAACGCAAGGGTCAAGCAGTCAGTCTATTCAAACCATTCAGCGTGACCTTCTCACACCTGATGAGGTGGCTCGTATTGGGGTTGATGAAGCCTTAATCTTTATCTCTAAACAAAATGTCTTCAGAGATAAGAAAACTAACGTTCTTCAGCATCCACGTGCTAAAGAACTGGCGAATAGTCCAAGTGATACGAACTGGTATCGTTATACCCGTTCCATGTCTGATATGGATGACTGGGATGCCAACGTCAACCATGATAGGGTGATAGAAACAACTAGCGCAAAGGTGCTAGAAGTAAAATTACCATTTGAGGAAGTGGCTTAACCAAAAGAAAACCTGTTAGGATTGCCTACCAGGTTTCTTTTGTATTTTGAGGAAAAGGAGGAAAACATGACACAAACAACTAATATGAGGGGGATAGGTTACTTTGATACCCTCTTTTCAGTCGTTGAGATGCCAACGATGGCGGAAGCACTCAAACAGTTTGCACTTGAGCATCAAGTGACTGGAAAGAGCAACCAGGGGGAGGTCTTAAATGACTTTGTCAGCATCTTGATTAAGACGTTAGACGTTGAAGATTTTCAAGCAGTCTCTACACAGCTTTTTAGCTACCCTAAACGGTATAGAGGAGTGCTTGAAGTTGAGGAGATTGAACCTTCTAAGGAAAAGCTGATTTACTTAAAAGCTAATATTGATAGCTTGCTTCAGGAAGAAATAGAGGTAAGGAGCAGGATAGATGGCGAGTATTGAAGAACTCAAAGCCCTGTCAATTCTAAAAGTGGCAGAAAGCCTGGGCATGAGTTTACAGCGAACAGGAAGCTATACTTACACTTGGGAAGAACATGACTCTTTCACTATCAATGTTAGGGAAAACTATTTCAATTGGTTTGCCCGTAGCAATGGCGGTGATGTGATTAAAATGGTTCAAGTCGTTCAGGAAGAATTGACAGGGGAGAAGCTTTCTTTTAAGCAAGCAAAACACTTCTTGGAAAAAGGTAGTTTTGACGTGGTCGATGTGAGCAACGTTCCTGAAAAAGAACCCTTCAGCTATTACCTTGAGCCTTATGAAACTAAGTTCATAGAAGCCAGGGAATATCTGAAGGATGTCAGGGGCTTGTCTGATGAGACGATCGATTTTTTCGGAGAAAAAAACGTCTTATCACAAGCCACTAAAAAGACAGGGGACTACTATGAACCTGTCATTGTTTTCAAGAGTTTAGACAACCAAGGAGAGGTTATAGGTGCTTCTCTTCAAGGTATTAAGGAAAATCATGACCTTTACGAGAGAGGGCGCTTAAAACAGATTATGAGGGCTTCTGATGGTATGACGGGAATGCACGTTGATATTGGAACACCTAAACGATTAGTCTTTGCGGAAGCTCCTATTGATTTGATGAGCTATTATGAGCTTCACAAGGATAGTCTTGAAGATGTCCGCCTGGTTGCGATGGATGGCTTAAAAGAATCAACGGTGAGTCGTCACGTGGCAGAACTCTTGTCTGAAGTTGGTGAACTTGATGATGAGGTTGACCAGGAGAAAAAATCTTCCTTCCTCGCTAAAACAGCTAAATTAAGCACTTTTTTTAAGGATGGAAAGCACCAGGACTTAATTACCCTTGCAGTTGATAATGATGAAGCAGGTCACGCCTTTATTGAGCGGTTGTCCAATAAAGAAATTGGATTGACTCCAGATCTCCCCCCGAGATTGGAAAGTCAGGACAAGATGGACTGGAATGATTACCTGAAGGAGAGCAAAGAAAAAGCCCTTGACCGAAGTCAAGAGCCACTTAATAACATTGGGGGCGAACTAATCAATCGCAATTCCGGTTATTTAGAAGGCGAACCTTCAAGGACAGCACCACAGCCTGAAGAGTCAAAGACTCAACCTGATTTTCCTGCCAATGTTCAATTATATTTTAACATTGATAGGTCAAAAGAGTCAAGTGTTGGGCTTAGAAATGGCTATCATTATGCGACTGATAAAGATTTGAGGTATCTCAATCGTTACGCTGAAGAATTTCAAAAATCGGCTGACTGGTATCTTAATGAGTTGGCTGATAGTAAGGTCACGTATTTTTACCAGGATAAAGAAGACGTTCAGATGCTTCAGGTGGATTTTGAAAAAAGGCATTGGATGCACTTGACAGGGATTGCTCCTGTTTATCATGAGTGGGCTGAAAATTTATCAGAGCAATTCATTGAAGACGTAGCTTCAGGAAAAGGCGATTTTGCAAATTTAACAGTTGGGATTGGCTTTAGAGATAAGGCAAAATTACTCCCTATGCTCCCTGAAATCTTTGAGTCAGATTCTTTTGTCTTTGATGATTTATCTTCCGTTGAGAAGATGGGGCGGTTAGATGTTTCAAGTGCTATTCGTTCAGACGATAAAGATATTCTTTTAGCTTTTCGGACGGATGATAACTCAACCTTCCCTGCAACATTGCTGAAGCCTAGCCGAACGCTCAACATTGAACTGGATACTTTAAATCAAGAAAAAACGATATTAGGGGTCTTTGTTGAGAAAGACGACAGCATCAAAACAATGTCAATCAATCCTGAATTTGTTAAAGATAATGGACAAGTAATGCTTGATATATTGCGACAAAATAGAGATTTTGAACCCTTTAAAGATGAACCAAATTTACAAAATGGAGGTCTAGCTATGGCAGACAATAATGAACCAAATTTGAGAAATCGCATTGAGCAAATTCTCAGAGAAGATGAAGAGAAAAAACAAGCTGAAGCACGAAAAGAAGAGCTTGAACGTGATTCAGATGGTGATGGAATCCCTGATGCTATTGAAAGAAATCAAGGAACAAATCCATATAGTCCTGATACAGACGGTGACGGAAAGTCAGACCAGGAAGAGGTCAGTTATGGATCAAACCCGATTGACAGCAATCATCCAAATAATCAAAATCAACCTTCACCTGAACCACAAAAAAGCATTGCTGAACTGATTCAGGCAAAAGACAGTAAGGGGCTTTCTCAACTTTTGAAAGATGGCGTTAAAGACTATTTTCAGTCTGACACTTACAAACAATACTTGACCACAATGAGTAAATTTCACAATTACTCACCGAGAAATATTCAGTTGATTTTAATGCAAAACCCTGAAGCTTCTCACGTGGCATCCTTCAAAAAGTGGAAGGATGAATTTGAGAGAAGTGTCAATAAGGGAGAAAAGTCATTACGGATTTTTGCCCCTATAACTCTAAAAAGACGAGACCCTAAAACTAATGAACCACTCTTAGATGAGAATGGAAATGAACAAACATTTATGTCTTTCAAACTTGTCCCAGTCTTTGATGTCTCACAGACAAATGGAAAAGAATTACCCAAACCAATCTATGAACTTGAGGGGACTTATGAAGATTATGGCAATCTTTACAAGTCAGCTAAAGAGGTATCTGAAGCTAATGGTGTTCCCCTTTCTTTCAGCAAAGACACCAAAGGCTCTAACGGTTTTTATTCCGTAACCAACAATGAAATTGTGATTAAGCAAGGGATGTCTGAGCAACAAACACTAAAAACAATCTTTCATGAAATGGCACATTCTGATCTACACAATATGGAGAAATTACAAGAAACTCCTCTTAAAAGAAGTACCGCAGAATTACAAGCTGAGTCAGTTGCTTTTGTGGTCGCTAGTCATTATGGGCTAGATACAAGTGAGTACAGTTTTGGCTATTTGGCAACATGGACAGATGACCCTAACGGACTATCTGACTTAGAAGGTCAAATTAAAATTGTACAAAAAGAAGCAGATAGTTTGATTTCAAGAATTGATAAAACCCTTGAAAAGTATCAAACTAAAGAACTGACCAAGGATCCCTTTCAAGAAAAACTTGACCGCTTGAAAAACCAATCTAAAGAAAAAGCGGTTGACCCTAAAGAGAAAGAGCAGGCGAAAGATGCTCCAAAAAAAGAGCAGAAGAGCGACAACGAGATGAACCTGTAGAAGACCTTGTCGCTCAATTATCCGCAGGCTTTATGAGTCGCAGAAAACAAACGGAGGACTAAAACATGAATGACACTATTGAAACAACATTACTTCTTAACTTGTTCTATTTAGAGAATGGAACGTACACAAGAAATGAAAGCTTTATTGAAGCCAAGCGCAGAAAAGCCATCGCCCTTTTAGATGAAGATGCGGACGAACTCAAAAGCATTGACCCTGACTTAGCTGAAGAATATCAAGAAACAATTTCCTATCTTGACTCTCTTTCAGATGAAGACTACCAGTCCTTAAAAGAGGACTTGCTTCAACAAGTTGAAGTCAACTAAGGTCTGAAAGACGACTAAGGGGATTGGGGATTTTCCCCAAAACTTTGAAAGATTTACCGACCCCAAATTGGCAGAATTGCCAGTATTTGGGGTTGGAAAAATCTTTTAAATTTCGCAAGATGGTACCACCTTGCTATGCTTGCCAGTTTGAAAAGTATAGAGGGCTACGGCACAGATGTCAAGTAAATTGAAAGAGGAAGAAAATGAGTGACGAAAAGAAATTATACCGACAAATTCAAAAAAAGATGCGAGTGACACCTCAAGAAAACGATCTTATTAAGCAGAGGATGGCGCATCATAATTTTTCAAATTTCAACACCTACGCCCGTTATATGCTTTTGACAGGCGAGGTTGTCACGGTTGATTATTCGGAGCTGATAAAATTAAGAACGGAGATAAATCGTATTGGTACAAATATCAATCAGCTTGCAAAGTACGTCAATACAACTGAAGAAATTACACTTGAAAACTTTCAAAATTTGCAGGCTTCACTTGCAGAAGTTAAGCGGTTGATGGATGACAGTTTTGATAAAGAAGTGGCTATGATTGAAAAAATGATGAGAGACAGAAGGGAGTAAATTGACTTGGTTGTTACAAAAGTTAAGCAGATAAAATCGGTCAACAAGTTAGCTGATGGTATCAAGTATATTGAAGATGGTGCTAAGACTATTGGAACAGAATTGATTGATTCTGATTTGAACTTTCCTGTGAAGGTTGTAGATGGTAAGATAGTCTCTCAGCTAGTTTCAGGAAATTTGGTGATTGATGTTGAGTCTGCTTATTCAGAATTTATGATGTTGAAGCAACTTGCCAATTTGGAAAAAGGAAGACCAATCAATAATGAAGAGTTGGTCAAAAATGATGTTTTGGCACACCATATCATTCAGTCCTTTTCCCCTGAAGACAATTTGACACCTGAGCAAGTACATGAGATAGGACGGAAGACAGCTCTTGAGTTGACAGGTGGCAGTCATCAATTTGTCATTGCCACTCACATGGATAAGGGGCATCTTCATAATCACATTTATATCAATTCCACTAACTCGGTCACACTCAATAAATTCAGATGGCAAAAAGGAACAAAGAAAGCCCTTGAACAAATTTCTGACAAGTATGCAGACCTGGCAGGTGCAAAAATTCTTGACCGTCAAAATCAATTCGGTCACAAAGAATATTCAGCTTACCAAAAAGAAAATGTTTTCAAGTTAGAAATTAAATCACGGCTTGAGTTTCTCCTGAAGCATTCAACCAACCTTTCAGATTTTCAAGAAAAGGCAAAGGCGTTAAATCTTGCAGTTGATTTTACTGGGAAATATGCCAAGTATAAATTATTGGATAAAGACCAAAAACGAAATACCCGTGACAGCACTTTATCTAAAAAGGGACGCTACTCTTTAGAACAGATTGAGGAGCGCCTGGCTAAAAATGAAATCGTCTATCCGTTGGAAAGTATCAAGAGTGAGTATGACAAATTACAAGCTGAAAAGGCAGAAGATTTTGAAATACGGGTCAAGATTGAACCGTGGCAGGTCGAGCATGAGACGGACACAGGTATCTATCTTCAAATGCAATATGGTATTGCCAACAAAGGTACAGTCAAAATTCCTAGTCGCCTTGTTGATAGACAAGAGGATGGAAGTTTTGATGTTTTTATCAAGAAGTCAGATTTTTTCTATTTCATCAATCCTGACAATTCAGCAAGCAATAAATTCATGAAAGGGTCAACGCTTATCAATCAACTTGCCTACGAAAGCGGAGAATATATCTTAACCAAGAACCCTAACATTTCTAAGTTGGATTTGTTGGTCAAAGAATATAATTACTTGGTTAGTCACGGGGTATCCGATTCAGATCAATTCCATGAGTTACATGACCGCTTCCTGGGACAGATTGAAGAAACACAAGAGTCACTTGATAGATTGGATGAGAAGGTCGAGCGACTCAATAAAATTGCTTCAGCGCTTGAAGATATTCACGCAGACAATCCGATTGATGCCAAAGTAGCTTATCAAATTTTGGAAGAATTGAACATTTCACCTTCAGTCAATCCTAAAGAAATCGAGAAGCAGGTGGTAGAGGTTTCCATCGAGCGGAAAGCACTTAAGGAAAAATTTGACAGCATCGTTAAGGACTTTACGCAGTATGAAAAACTGGAACGAAATGCTGAATTAAGACGAGAACAAAAAAATAATATTGAATTAGGAGGATAAAATCAATGGCAATGTTACAAGTGGAATGTCGAGATTGTGGAGCTGCTTTCTCATTAAGAGGATGGATTGAACCTGAGGATTTGATTGGGACTCAATGGGAAGGATACACAAAGCAAGATATAGTAAATGCTGAAAAGGAAAATCCAAGGATATTCGATGGACTTGACCCTTGGGATAAATTCGAAAGCAATGAAATTTGTTCGTTTTGCGGTTCATCAAACATCATTAGTTTTTAAAGCAAGATAAAAGGTCAATGAGGTATAGCCTATTGACCGCTTACCGTTTTCTTGATTTTAAAGGGATGAAGGGGCGGACAATAGGGTTAGGCAAAATAGAAAGGAGAAAAATGGTAAAAATTGGATATGCAAGGGTCAGCACGACTGACCAAAATATGGATAGACAACTGGATCAACTGAAGCACATTGACAAACTCTTTCAAGAGTCTATCAGCGGTGTCAGCAAAGACCGCCCACAGTTAAAAGCCATGCTTGACTATATCCGTGAAGGGGATATAGTCGTTGTGACAGAGCTAGAACGACTTGGAAGAAATAACCAGGAGCTAACTGAAATCATGAATCAGATACAAACTAAAGGGGCTACCTTGGAAGTGTTAAACCTTCCAACCCTTCGAGGGATTGAAGATGATAACTTGAGACGGCTTCTAAACAACTTAATTTTAGAGCTTTACAAGTACCAGGCACAAGCTGAAAGGGAACGTATCAAGGAACGTCAAGCCCAAGGGATAGCTATTGCAAAAACTCAGGGCAAATACCAGGGCAGAAAGGCACTCTTTACTGAAGACGATAGCAGACTAAAACACGCCTTCGAGCTTTACCTTTCAGGAAAGTCTGATAAAGACGTGGCAGGCTTAACAGGCATAAACGAGCGAACATTTAGGCGCTACCGTGAAAAATATGAGATAAAAAGATAGTGATTTATATCATGATTTTAATAGTGATAAAAATATTGATTAAAATCATGATTTTTATATTGATTTTTATCATGATTTATATTATAATAGAAGTATAGAAAATGGAGGGAGAAAAAACAAATGAAATTACTTAGTTTTGTTGCCATCAAGGGTGGAGTCGGTAAAACCACTTTAGCTCTTCTAACTGGTCAGTATTTAGCTAGTAAAGATCATAGAGTTTTATTTATTGACCTAGACCATCAAAGTAACCTAACACACTTTTATGATGTTTACGAGGATTCAGGAACGGTTGCCAATGTCTTTACTGGTTCAGGAGACGTGAACATTTTATCGGTTGCGCCTAACATTGATTTAATTGCAGGTTCTATGAGACTAGATGAAGCTGAAAGAAGACTTGAAACCAATCCTAATCAGAATATGTTTCTGTATGACTGGCTAGGTGAGAACCTGGAAGCAAAGAACCTGGCACAGTACGACTATGTGATTTTAGATTGCAGACCTGACTTCGGGATTGCTACAAGAAATGCTATCGCTGTTAGTCATGCTCTTTTCAGTCCTATTACGCCAAGCGATTTTGCTTTTGAAGCGAAAGAAAATCTTGAAGTCCGTCTTGACGAGTACAGAAGAACAGAAATTGTACGTCCAAGCCGTGAGTCTCTAATTACTGCTAAACTCTACTTTTTGCCTAACATGATAAAGCATAATACGGCAAAATCGAAAGAGTTGTTATCTGTCCTTGAAAATGATGACAATGTTGTTGGTCAAATTCCTCAAAAGGAATTGTTTAACCGTGCATCAAAAGACAATACTGTTATTGACATCATGGCTGACCAAACATCACGAAACGAACACAAGGCTTTCTTTTCAGCTTTGGAAGAAACACTGATCCAAATTCAGACCGTTTCGGATAACTCCTGATATCAATCAATATAAAAACCATGATTTTAATCAATATTTTTATCACTATTAAAATCATGATATAAATCACTATTTAAAAAGAGGTATGCAATGGCTTTTGAAATCAAAAAGGACAAAATTAGTAAAGCGTTAGGCGAGACACTACCGTCAGTCCCTAAGGCAAAATCACAAGGGCGAAGAGCAGGTCGTCCATCAGGGAAGACCAAACATCCTTATCAGTTCACCTTGAAGCCCCAAAATCGAGAAAAGCTAGATAGGATTGCGGAGAAAGCAGGATATAGCGGAGCATCAACTTTCCTTGATGATTGGATTGAGAGTTATATTGAGAGTTCTGAAGAATAACCGTCAATATTTTTATCATTATTAAAATCATGATAAAAATGTCTATAAATATTATTTACGCAGGTGACCTATGCAACCAACCTATGAAATTGATAACCCCAACCTTTCCTATCAGACTAAACTTGACTTATGGCAGACTGGCTTTGGTCTTCAGCAAGTGGACGGTCTTGAGCCATCACGCTATATGGTTGAATTGGCTAAAGAGCAGATTGAAGGTAAGATTGAGTATCAACAAATTTATGACCAAATTACCAAATACCATGAAGAGACTGATGATAGCACGAAAGAAGCTGATATTGTCTCTTTAAGGATTGTAGAGCTGTTATCAAGCAACGCCTTCAAGTTTGCCCCAACCACTCTAAAATCAATCCATAAAGAGCTATTCTTTGGGGTTCTAAGTCAAGGTATCCCTTTAGGAGAATATCGCCATTATAACATCACTAAAAAAGAGCCGATTTTAGAGGGAGATAGCGTTATCTATGACCATTATCAAACTGTCTCGGCTAGCTTAACCTATGATTTTGACCAGGAGTCACAATTTGACTATCGAGGGAAGACACCTGAAGAAATGGTCAAGCACTTGAAAAAGTTTGTATCGGGAATTTGGCAAATCCATCCGTTTGGAGAGGGCAACACCCGAACTGTTACGGTCTTCATGATTAAGTACCTACGTTCACTAGGCTTTGAAATTGATAATAGCCCGTTCAAAGAGCATGCACGTTACTTCAGGGATGCCCTGGTTTTGGACAATGCAAAATTGCTGAAGAAAAATCCTGAATACCTGGATAGATTTTTTGAAAATCTGTTGTTAGGTGGTCAACACGAGCTATCTCTAAAGAAAATGTATCAAGAGGTTTTACCAACTGCATCCGCTCCAAAGAACCAAAAAGACCAAGGTTTATCACTTTAGATATTGATTTTAATCACTATTAAAATCATGATATAAACCAATGTTAAAATCACTATAAAAATATAGACCCTTCCGTTTGGAGTGGTCTTTCTTCTTGTCTTGTTTTTGGGGTATAATAGGCGGTAGCGATGATTGAGGTGACAAAAATGGATATAACCGTGTTAGACGAAAGAGAATTTTCAAGGCAATTGAACCAAAATAATCAACGGGCTTTTTTGAAGATGATTGAAAACTATGAAAAATTCATTGCCCCTAGTATGCGAGCGCAGGGGTACAAAAGAATCAATCAAAAAGAGCGGACAGTTATTTTTTCTTTTGGAGAAATGACCTTTTCACGTAGCAGATGGAAGAAAGATGACACCATCCGAATCCCTGTTGATGAAAAGCTAGGACTAGAACCAAGGTCGAGGTTTTCTCAGGAGCTACTTTACCAGGTGACCAAGCTTGCTAATTTTATGCCCTATCGTAAAGTTGTATCGGTGATGGAAATGTTAAAGGAAATCTATATCACCAAGAATACAGTTCAGCACGCTTTAGACGTGGCAGGTGAACTCCTAGCTGAAAAAGAGGAGTACGACTCCTTGTCAGCTTCAGACTGGTCTGAAGATAACCAGGACAAAGTGAGAGCAAAGAAAGTCTATATTGAAGGTGATGGGGTTTGGGTCAAACAGGCAATACCTGACAGGAAAAAGAAGTCTATTGAGTTAAGTCATTTTGTCGTCCATACTGGAAGCAAGAAGGGGAAGAGGAATATCTTAAAAGACAAGATAGAAGTTATCTCTACACGCTGTCATAAAGCCAAAGATAGACTAATGGATTTGTTGACTAGGCATTTTGAAATTACTCCCGAAACGGTCATTGTGACTAATTCTGATGGTGGTAAAGGCTATTCTCCTACGGACTTTAAGGAGTTAGTTAGTGCTTTTAAGCCTAAAGAGCATTTGCACTTTTGGGATGCTTTTCACGTGAATCAATCCCTGAAAAAGAATTTACGTACTTTTCCTTTAGAGCTGACCAAACAAGCCTTTAAAGCGGTCAAGAGCCGAGATAAGGGTTTACTAGAAACGGTACTTGATACGGCTGAATCTTTGATTAAATCAGACAAAAAATTAGAGTCTTTTCAACGCTTCAAAAGACAACTTCTGAAAAATTTTAAATATACTGATCATCCTGAGAGCTTTGGACTCAGTAGCAAGGGTATTGGTATCATGGAATCTCAGCATCGCAAAGTGACGTATCGAATGAAAAATAGAGGTATGTATTGGAGTGAGAAAGGCGCTGATACTATGAGCCAAACCATTCTTTTAAACCATACAGGAGAATTGAGAGACCTCTTTTTCGGAGAGTGGAGGAAATCCTACCAAACAATAAAAGATCAGGAAAAAGATTATCCTGGTCACTTTCAACATACTCAAAAATCAGATTATACACTACCACAGGTCAATCGCTCAAACTGAAAAACGAAGTATTGGGGAGCTCTTACCGATGAAAGGGGTTGAAAATCAGATGAAACCTTATTTTGTCAAGCCTTTTAGAAAAAAAGTTTGGGAAAATGCTTGATTAATATCTGAAATATGGTATAATAAAGTTAGTTAAAAACACGAAGAAAAGGCGCTGAGTGCGACTAACACTCAAACGCCTACCGATTAAACAACCGTTACTTGTTCAATCAGTTTAAAGCTATTGTATCATCAAAAGAACAATAAATCAAGACTGGAACAGGAAAAAGTTGAAAGTTTCGGTCTTTTATTTCCGTTCTCTTGGTGATTTTTCATTTTCTCCCAAAAACAGACACACTCAAATAGTAAAAAGACCTTGAAAAATCTAGCTAAATAAGGTATAATATGAATAATCATTTGTCGTAGGTTTTGTCTGAAATATTGTCCAGACAAGGCTCACAGCAGTTAAATCTTCTGAAAAAGTCAGATTTAGCTGCTCTTTTTGTGCTTTTTTTCAGGTTTTTGAGTGCTTGTAACAAAGATTTAAAGATTCTGAAAATTCGTCAAAGGGACACGGTGATAGGGGTTTTTAAAACCATATGACGATTAGAAAAGCCTGATTGACAAGGCTTGGAATTTATTTACAAAGGAGAATCATCTTGGCAGGACATGACGTTCAATACGGGAAACATCGTACCCGTCGTAGTTTTTCAAGAATCAAAGAAGTTCTTGACTTACCAAATTTGATTGAAATTCAAACGGATTCATTCAAAGACTTCCTAGATCACGGTCTTAAGGAAGTATTTGAAGATGTATTGCCAATTTCAAACTTCACAGACACAATGGAGTTGGAATTTGTTGGCTATGAAATCAAGGAACCAAAATACACGCTCGAAGAAGCTCGTATCCACGATGCTAGCTACTCAGCACCAATTTTTGTAACCTTCCGCTTGATCAATAAAGAAACAGGCGAAATCAAGACCCAAGAAGTCTTCTTTGGTGATTTCCCAATCATGACCGAAATGGGTACTTTCATCATCAATGGTGGTGAACGTATTATCGTTTCTCAGTTGGTCCGCTCACCAGGTGTTTACTTTAATGACAAAGTAGACAAGAACGGTAAAGTGGGCTACGGTTCTACTGTTATCCCTAACCGTGGAGCTTGGTTGGAACTTGAAAGCGACTCAAAAGACATCGCTTATACTCGTATCGACCGTACTCGTAAGATTCCATTTACGACCTTGGTTCGTGCACTTGGTTTCTCAGGTGATGATGAAATCTTTGATATCTTCGGTGACAGCGAATTGGTTCGCAATACTGTTGAAAAAGATATCCACAAGAATCCAATGGACTCTCGTACAGACGAAGCTTTGAAAGAAATTTATGAACGCCTTCGTCCAGGTGAGCCTAAGACTGCTGAAAGCTCACGTAGCTTGCTTGTGGCACGTTTCTTCGACCCACGCCGCTACGATTTGGCAGCAGTTGGTCGTTACAAGATCAATAAAAAACTCAACGTTAAAACACGCTTGCTCAACCAAACCATTGCGGAGCCATTGGTAGACCCTGAAACTGGTGAAATCTTGGTAGAAGCTGGTACCGTTATGACTCGTAGCGTGATCGAGAGTATCGAGCACCACTTGGATGGCGACTTGAACAAGATCGTTTATATTCCGAACGATGCAGCTGTTTTGACAGAACCAGTTGTCCTTCAAAAATTCAAGGTTGTTGCCCCAACGGATCCAGACCGTGTTGTAACCATCATCGGAAATGCCAATCCAGACGACAAGGTTCGTGTTGTAACTCCTGCGGATATCCTTGCAGAAATGAGCTACTTCCTTAACTTGGCAGAAGGTATCGGACGTGTGGATGATATCGACCACCTTGGAAACCGTCGTATCCGTGCAGTTGGTGAATTGCTTGCCAACCAAGTACGTCTAGGACTTTCTCGTATGGAACGTAATGTCCGTGAACGCATGTCTGTTCAGGACAATGAAGTTTTAACACCACAACAAATCATCAACATCCGTCCTGTAACAGCTGCAGTTAAAGAATTCTTTGGTTCATCACAGTTGTCACAGTTCATGGATCAACACAACCCGCTTTCTGAGTTGTCTCACAAACGTCGTTTGTCAGCCTTAGGACCTGGTGGTTTGACACGTGACCGTGCTGGATATGAAGTCCGTGATGTGCACTACACTCACTATGGTCGTATGTGTCCAATCGAGACACCTGAAGGACCTAACATCGGTTTGATTAATAACTTGTCATCTTACGGACACTTGAATAAGTATGGATTTGTTCAAACACCATACCGTAAGGTTGACCGTGAAACAGGTGTTGTGACCAATGAAATCGTTTGGTTGACAGCCGATGAAGAAGATGAATTTACTGTAGCGCAGGCTAACTCTCGTCTTAACGAGGACGGTACTTTTGCTGAGAAAGTTGTCATGGGACGTCACCAAGGGGTCAACCAAGAATATCCAGCAGAAGTGGTTGACTACATGGACGTGTCACCAAAACAGGTAGTTGCCGTTGCGACTGCATGTATTCCTTTCTTGGAAAACGATGACTCCAACCGTGCTCTCATGGGTGCCAACATGCAACGTCAGGCTGTGCCTTTGATTGATCCAAAAGCACCTTACGTTGGTACTGGTATGGAATACCAAGCAGCTCATGACTCTGGTGCTGCTGTTATTGCTCAGTATGATGGTAAAGTTACATACGCAGATGCTGACAAGGTAGAAGTACGCCGCGAAGATGGTTCATTGGACGTTTACCACATCCAAAAATTCCGTCGTTCAAACTCAGGTACTGCTTACAACCAACGCACGCTTGTTAAAGTTGGCGATGTCGTCGAAAAAGGCGACTTTATCGCTGACGGACCTTCTATGGAAAAAGGGGAAATGGCGCTTGGACAAAACCCAATCGTTGCCTACATGACATGGGAAGGTTACAACTTCGAGGATGCCGTTATCATGAGCGAACGCTTGGTCAAAGACGATGTCTACACATCTGTCCACCTCGAAGAATATGAATCAGAAACGCGCGATACAAAGCTTGGGCCTGAAGAAATTACTCGTGAAATTCCAAACGTTGGTGAAGATGCTCTTAAAGACCTTGACGAAATGGGTATTATCCGTATCGGTGCTGAGGTTAAAGAAGGAGATATCCTTGTAGGTAAAGTCACACCTAAGGGTGAGAAAGACCTTTCAGCTGAAGAACGTCTCTTGCACGCTATCTTCGGAGATAAGTCTCGTGAAGTGCGTGACACTTCTCTTCGTGTACCTCACGGTGCCGATGGTGTCGTTCGTGATGTTAAGATCTTTACACGTGCAAATGGAGATGAGTTGCAATCAGGTGTTAACATGCTGGTTCGTGTCTACATCGCTCAAAAACGTAAGATCAAGGTCGGAGATAAGATGGCCGGACGTCACGGAAACAAAGGGGTTGTCTCTCGTATCGTTCCTGTAGAAGACATGCCTTACCTTCCAGACGGAACTCCAGTCGATATCATGTTGAACCCACTTGGGGTGCCATCACGTATGAATATCGGTCAGGTTATGGAGCTCCACCTTGGTATGGCAGCCCGTACTCTTGGTATCCACATCGCAACACCAGTCTTTGACGGAGCAAGTTCGGAAGACCTTTGGGATACTGTTAAAGAAGCAGGTATGGATAGCGATGCTAAGACAATCCTTTACGATGGGCGTACAGGTGAGCCGTTTGACAACCGTGTATCAGTTGGTGTCATGTACATGATCAAACTCCACCACATGGTTGATGATAAATTGCACGCGCGTTCAGTCGGACCATACTCAACCGTTACCCAACAACCACTCGGAGGTAAAGCTCAGTTTGGTGGACAACGTTTCGGTGAGATGGAGGTTTGGGCTCTTGAAGCCTACGGTGCGTCAAATGTTCTCCAAGAAATCTTGACTTACAAGTCTGACGATATCAACGGACGTTTGAAAGCTTATGAAGCTATTACAAAAGGAAAACCAATTCCAAAACCAGGTGTTCCAGAATCCTTCCGAGTTCTTGTCAAAGAATTGCAATCTCTTGGTCTTGACATGCGTGTCCTTGACGAAGATGACCAAGAAGTGGAACTTCGCGACTTGGATGAAGGAATGGACGAAGATGTCATCCACGTAGATGACCTTGAAAAAGCCCGCGAAAAAGCAGCCCAAGAGGCTAAAGCAGCCTTTGAAGCTGAAGAAGCTGAGAAAGCAACAAAAGCGGAAGCAACAGAAGAAGCTGCTGAACAAGAATAGGCAGTTCACTTAGAATAGAAAGGGAAGAAATAGTGGTTGATGTAAATCGTTTTAAAAGTATGCAAATCACCCTAGCTTCTCCAAGCAAAGTCCGTTCATGGTCTTATGGAGAAGTCAAAAAACCTGAAACAATCAATTACCGTACGTTGAAACCAGAACGTGAAGGACTCTTTGATGAAGTCATCTTTGGTCCTACAAAAGACTGGGAATGTGCTTGTGGTAAGTACAAACGCATTCGTTACAGAGGGATTGTTTGTGACCGCTGTGGGGTTGAAGTAACGCGTACAAAAGTTCGTCGTGAGCGTATGGGGCACATCGAGTTGAAAGCTCCTGTATCTCACATCTGGTATTTCAAGGGGATTCCAAGCCGTATGGGCTTGACCCTTGATATGAGCCCTCGTGCCCTCGAGGAAGTTATCTACTTTGCGGCTTATGTGGTGATTGATCCGAAGGATACACCGCTTGAGCACAAGTCTATCATGACAGAGCGCGAATACCGTGAGCGCTTGCGTGAGTATGGTTATGGTTCATTTGTTGCCAAAATGGGTGCCGAAGCTATCCAAGACCTCTTGAAACAAGTAGATCTTGAAAAAGAAATTGCTGAACTCAAAGAAGAGTTGAAAACAGCTACTGGACAAAAACGTGTCAAAGCCATCCGTCGTTTGGATGTTTTGGATGCCTTTTACAAGTCTGGGAACAAACCTGAATGGATGATTCTCAACATCCTTCCAGTTATTCCACCAGATCTTCGTCCAATGTTGCAGTTGGATGGTGGCCGTTTTGCCTCATCTGACTTGAATGACCTTTACCGCCGTGTTATCAACCGTAATAACCGTTTGGCTCGTTTGCTTGAGTTGAACGCACCAGGTATCATCGTTCAAAATGAGAAGCGTATGCTTCAAGAAGCGGTTGACGCTTTGATTGACAACGGTCGTCGTGGTCGTCCAATCACAGGACCAGGTAGCCGTCCACTGAAATCATTGAGCCACATGCTTAAAGGGAAACAAGGGCGCTTCCGTCAAAACTTGCTCGGTAAACGTGTTGACTTCTCAGGACGTTCCGTTATCGCCGTTGGTCCAACGCTTAAGATGTATCAATGTGGGGTGCCACGTGAAATGGCGATCGAGCTCTTTAAACCATTCGTCATGCGTGAAATCGTTGCTCGTGACATCGTGCAGAACGTCAAAGCGGCTAAACGCTTGGTGGAACGCGGAGACGAACGTATCTGGGATATCCTTGAAGAAGTAATCAAAGAACACCCAGTTCTTTTGAACCGCGCACCGACCCTTCACCGTTTGGGTATCCAAGCCTTCGAGCCAGTCTTGATTGATGGTAAGGCCCTTCGCTTGCACCCGCTTGTCTGTGAAGCCTACAATGCCGACTTTGACGGGGACCAAATGGCCATCCACGTACCGCTTTCAGAAGAAGCTCAAGCAGAAGCTCGTATCTTGATGTTGGCTGCTGAGCATATCTTGAATCCGAAAGACGGTAAACCAGTTGTTACTCCGTCTCAGGACATGGTTTTGGGTAACTACTACTTGACCATGGAAGAAGCTGGTCGTGAAGGTGAAGGAATGGTCTTCAAAGACCGTGATGAAGCTGTTATGGCTTACCGTAATGGTTATGTTCACCTCCACTCACGTGTTGGTATCGCGACAGATAGCCTCAACAAACCTTGGACTGAAGAACAAAAACACAAGGTCTTGCTGACAACAGTTGGTAAAATCCTCTTCAACGACATCATGCCAGAGGGTCTGCCTTACTTGCAAGAACCAACAAATGCCAACTTAACAGAAGGTGTTCCAGCTAAGTACTTCTTGCCACTAGGTGGAGATATCAAGGAAGCAATCAGTAATCTTGAACTCAACCCTCCATTCAAGAAGAAAAATCTTGGGAATATCATCGCTGAAATCTTCAAACGTTTCCGTACGACAGAAACTTCTGCCCTACTTGACCGCATGAAGAACCTCGGTTACCACCACTCAACTCTTGCAGGTTTGACAGTGGGTATTGCCGATATCCCAGTTGTTGAAGACAAGGCTGAAATCATCGAAGAATCACACAAACGTGTAGAACAAATCACCAAACAATTCCGTCGTGGTATGATCACAGACGACGAGCGCTACAACGCTGTTACAGCTGAATGGCGTGCAGCCCGTGAAAAATTGGAGAAACGTTTGATTGCCAACCAAGATCCTAAGAACCCAATCGTTATGATGATGGACTCTGGAGCCCGTGGTAACATCTCAAACTTCTCACAGCTTGCCGGTATGCGTGGTCTGATGGCCGCTCCGAACGGACGTATCATGGAATTGCCAATCCTTTCAAACTTCCGCGAAGGTTTGTCAGTACTCGAAATGTTCTTCTCAACTCACGGTGCCCGTAAGGGTATGACCGATACGGCCCTTAAGACAGCCGACTCAGGTTATTTGACTCGTCGTTTGGTTGACGTTGCCCAAGATGTGATCATCCGTGAGGACGACTGTGGAACAGACCGTGGTCTCTTGATCCGTTCTATCGCAGAAGGAAAAGAGATGATCGAGTCTCTCGAAGAACGCCTCAACGGTCGTTACACTAAGAAAACTGTTAAACATCCAGAAACTGGTGCAGTGATCATCGGTCCAAATGAGTTGATTACAGAAGACAAGGCGCGTGAAATTGTCAATGCTGGTGTGGAAGAAGTGACTATCCGCTCTGTATTTACATGTAACACTCGTCATGGCGTCTGCCGTCACTGTTACGGTATCAACTTGGCGACTGGTGATGCGGTTGAAGTTGGTGAAGCAGTTGGTACAATCGCTGCCCAATCTATCGGGGAACCTGGTACACAGCTTACAATGCGTACCTTCCACACGGGTGGGGTTGCCTCAAATACCGATATCACTCAGGGTCTTCCTCGTGTCCAAGAAATCTTTGAAGCCCGCAATCCTAAAGGGGAAGCGGTCATCACAGAGGTCAAAGGACAAGTTACAGCTATCGAAGAAGACGCGTCAACTCGTACCAAGAAAGTCTTTGTTAAGGGTGAAACTGGCGAAGGTGAGTACGTGGTTCCATTTACAGCACGTATGCGTGTCGAAGTTGGAGACCAAGTCTCTCGCGGTGCAGCATTGACAGAAGGTTCTATCCAACCAAAACGTCTCCTTGCTGTTCGTGATGTCTTGTCAGTTGAAACCTACCTCCTCGGTGAAGTACAAAAAGTTTACCGTAGCCAAGGGGTAGAAATCGGTGACAAACACATCGAGGTAATGGTTCGTCAAATGATCCGTAAAGTTCGTGTCATGGATCCAGGTGACACAGACCTTCTTATGGGTACCCTCATGGATATCAACGACTTTACAGATGCTAACAAGGATGTTCTTATCGCAGGTGGAGTTCCAGCGACTGGTCGCCCAGTTCTTATGGGAATCACCAAAGCCTCACTTGAAACAAATAGTTTCTTGTCAGCGGCTTCCTTCCAGGAAACAACTCGTGTCCTTACAGATGCAGCCATCCGTGGTAAGAAAGATCATCTCCTTGGACTCAAGGAAAATGTTATCATCGGTAAGATCATCCCAGCTGGTACTGGTATGGCTCGCTACCGTAACCTTGAACCACAAGCTATCAATGAAGCAGAATATCTGGCTCCAGAACAAGAAGAGGCAGAACTTGCTCCTGTAGAGGAAGTTGTGGAAATCCAAGTTGAAGAAACAGTAGAATAAAAGCAAACAAGAGAACCCAAAGGTTCTCTTTGTTTTGTTTCAGAAAATTTTCCCACTTTTTCATAAAGTATGGTAGAATAGAAGAACTAAAATGCCAAGGAGGTGTCCATATGGAACAAACATTCTTTATCATTAAGCCAGATGGTGTGAAAAGAGGGCTGGTTGGTCAGGTTCTGAAAAGAATTGAGGAGCGTGGTTTCAAAATCGAAAAATTAGAGTTGCGTTCAGCAGTTTCAGAAGATTTGATTGACCAGCACTATCAAGACTTGGTTGAAAAAAGTTTTTATCCTCCTATCCGTCAGTTTATGACCTCAGGACCAGTAGTGGTGGGCATTCTATCAGGTCCGAAAGTGATTGAAACTTGGCGGACCATGATGGGGGCTACTCGTCCAGAAGAAGCTCTGCCAGGAACTATCCGAGGAGATTTTGCCAAGGCTGCAGGAGACAATCAAGCCATTCAAAATGTAGTTCATGGATCCGATTCGGAAGCTTCTGCAAAACGTGAAATTGCTCTCTGGTTTAAGGATTAGACTGGTAAAAGAACAGTTCTGTGCACAAGAGAGCTGTTTTTTGGTCAGTTGAGCACAAAAAAAGGACACTTGAGGCGGTAACGATCATTTCAAACTCCTCACAAGGTATAATCCCATATAGGGAGGGAAAAGAAATGGTAAAATCAATTCGCCTATTGTTACTGATTGCAGTCGTCCAGATTAGTTTTAGTAGTTGTCTATTATGGAAAGAATCCTTTTTATCTTTAAAACAGACCAATGCTTATTTTTTGATTTTGATAGTAGGATTTTCTGTTTTGTGCGCTGGGATAAATTATTTCCATACAGCAGACCAGTCTAGACATAGTATTTTACATGTTCAAAAGAAAGTGAGCCTTGTTTATTGCCTCCTTTTAGTAGTCAATCTTTTGGCAACCTGTCTGGTTCTCTCAGAAAGCATCCAAACTACTAGCAAATTGCAGCAGGAATTGGTTGACCTCTTTTTACCCTCCTTCTTTTTCTTGCTAGGAGTAGATCTATTGATTTTCTTACCTTTTGATAAAATTTTTCGCGATATAGAAAATCACCTAAATAAAAAGAAAACAGTCGTCATTTCCGTTCTAGCTACGATAGTTTTCTTGAGGAACCCCATAGTGATTTCCTCGATTCTTCTTTATATCAGTGTTGGTTTTCTATGCGCACGTTTCCTTTTTCCAAAATGTATCCAAAGGGAAATCTCCTTTTATGGACACCTGATTCGGGATATCCTGTTTGTTTTTTCAATAGTTGTATTCTTTTAAGTAGAGGAGAATTTTTCAAAATTGTTATAGTAAGTTCATAAAGAAAATTCACACAAAAGAAAACTTTTTGGTATAATAGTAGCATGCACACAAAAAATGAAGAAGAGCTTCTAGCTCTCGGAGAAAGATTAGGTCATTTGCTTCAAAAAGACGATGTTCTGATCTTGACTGGAGAGTTGGGTGCGGGTAAAACAACCTTTACAAAAGGTCTTGCTAAGGGCTTGGATATCCGTCAGATGATTAAAAGTCCAACCTATACCATTGTTAGAGAGTACGAAGGGCGTTTGCCACTTTACCACTTGGATGTCTACCGTATCGAAGGTGATGCTGATTCTATTGACTTGGATGAGTTTCTCTTTGGTGGTGGTGTGACTGTTATTGAGTGGGGGCATCTTTTGGGTGAAGATTTACCAGATTCTTACTTGGAGTTGGAAATTTTGAAAGAAGCTGAGGGTCGTTGTCTTCATTTTACGGCTCATGGCTCTCGGGCTGAACAACTCATCAAGGAGCTTCAAGATGGAGTATGAGTTGTGTATTCGTGAGGCAGAGACGTCAGATGCTACAGCCTTGATTGCATTTTTAGATTGTGTCGGTCAAGAGACAGATTTTACCAGCTTGGATGAAAATGGTATTATGATGACAGCTTCTGAAATGGCTCTTTTTATCGAAAAACAAGCTGCATCAGAGAATCAAATTACTCTCCTCGCCTTACTGAATGATGAGATTGCAGGAGTCTTAAATATCACAGCGGACCAACATTTAAGAGTTCGACATATCGGTGATGTTTTTCTAGCAGTTCGAAAGAAATTCTGGAACCAAGGCTTGGCGACTATACTTCTAGAAGAAGGCATCGAGTGGGCTAAAGTCAGTGCTGTTTTGCGTCGCTTACAACTTAGTGTGCAAAAACGAAATGAGGCCGCTATCCACCTCTATTCAAAAATGGGATTTATAACAGAAGGCTTGCAAGAAAGAGGAGCCTATTTAGCAGAAGGGACATTTTTAGATGTTTGCCTTATGGGCAGACTGATAGATGAATAACGAGATGATTAAAAAATTAATTGGAATGGTGCTAGCCTTTCTAGCAGTAACAGTTGTAGGTGTAGCGGTTTATGGTTACACCATTTTCCAACAAGGAACAGCAACCTTGAGTGAAAAGACTTATAAAAAGATTGGTGAAGAAACCAACGTTATCGAGGCGACTGAGCCTCTGACCATCCTCTTAATGGGGGTAGATACGGGAAATGTGGAACGGACAGATCCATGGGTGGGAAATAGTGATTCCATGATCCTCCTGACCGTTAATCCGAAGACCAAGAAAACCACTATGATGAGTTTGGAACGGGATATTTTAACCAAGATTGACCTTGGAGACGGCCAAGTTCAGGAAGCTAAACTCAATGCTGCCTATGCCAATGGCGGTGCGGAACTGGCGATTTCTACTATTCAAAAGATGATGAATATCCATATAGACCGCTATGTCATGGTCAATATGCAGGGGCTTCAACAATTGGTGGATGCTGTTGGTGGAATCACCGTCAACAATACACTCGGTTTCCCAATTTCGATTGCTGACCAAGAAGAGTTTAATAAGATTTCCATTGGTGTTGGAGAACAAACCTTGAATGGTGAGGAAGCGCTGGTTTATTCACGGATGCGTTACCAAGACCCTGAAGGAGACTATGGTCGTCAAAAACGTCAACGGGAAGTTATTCAAAAAATCGTAGAGAAGGTTTTGAGTCTAAATAGTGTGAGCCACTATCAAGGCATCCTCAAAGCTTTGAGCAACAATATGCAGACCAACGTCGACCTTTCAGCCAAGAGCATTCCACAATTGCTCGGCTATCAAGATTCCTTCAAGAATATTGAAACCCATCAATTACGTGGAGAAGATGCTGAGTTGCAGGGGATTTCTTATCAAATCGTTACCTCAGAACATATGCTCGAAATGCAAAATCTTTTACGTCGTTCACTAGGTAAAGAGGAAGTGACTGAGTTGGAAACCAATGTTGTTCTTTACGAGACGGCATTTGGTCGACCTGGACCTTCAACCAGTACTAACGCTTCAAACGAAGAAGCAGAATAAGAAAAGAATCAAATCGTGGGAAATTTCCTGCGATTTTTTCAAAAAAATTCGAATAGATAAGTAGGAGGAAACATGAAAGCAGAAATTATTGCTGTTGGAACAGAAATTTTAACAGGGCAGATTGTCAATACCAATGCTCAGTTTTTATCAGAGAAACTTGCCGAAATCGGGGTAGATGTCTACTTCCAAACAGCTGTTGGAGATAATGAAGCTCGTCTTTTGTCCTTGCTTGAGATTGCGAGTCAACGTAGTAATCTTGTGATTTTGACAGGGGGCTTGGGACCAACTGAGGATGATTTGACCAAACAAACTCTGGCTAAATTTTTAGGAAAAAATCTAGTGTTTGACCCTCAAGCACAAGAGAAACTGGATATTTTCTTTGCTCATAGACCTGACTATGCTCGGACACCGAATAATGAGCGCCAAGCCCAAATTGTAGAAGGGGCGACTCCACTGCCAAATGAGACAGGTTTAGCAGTAGGAGGGGTGTCAGAAGTGGATGGTGTGACCTACGTGGTCCTCCCGGGACCACCTAATGAATTGAAACCCATGGTCTTAAACCAACTCTTACCCAAGTTAATGACTGGTACCAAGTTATATTCACGAGTGCTCCGTTTCTTTGGAATTGGGGAGAGTCAGTTGGTGACCATTTTGGCGGATTTAATTGACCATCAAACCGATCCGACTTTGGCGCCGTATGCTAAGACGGGAGAAGTGACCTTGCGCTTGTCTACAAAAGCAGTCAATCAAGAAAAGGCTGATCAAGCACTGGACATCCTAGAAAGTCAAATCTTGAGTCGCCAAACTTTCGAGGGTATTTCTCTACGAGACATCTGTTATGGATATGGAGAAGAAACCAGCCTCGCAAGTGTCGTTGTAGAAGAGCTAAAGAAGAGACAGAAAAGCATTACTGCGGCAGAAAGCTTGACGGCAGGCCTCTTTCAGGCTACTTTAGCAGACTTTTCAGGTGTTTCAGCTATCTTTAATGGAGGGTTTGTCACCTACAGCCTAGAGGAAAAGTCCAAGATGCTGGATATTTCCGAGCAAGAACTGAAAGAACACGGGGTCGTTTCAGAGTTTACCGCTCGAAAAATGGCAGAGCAGGCACGGTTCAAGACTAAGTCTGACTACGGAGTTAGTTTGACGGGGGTGGCAGGACCAGATAGCCTAGAGGGGCATCCAGCTGGAACCGTCTTTATCGGCTTGGCACATGCAAAAGGAACAGAGGTTATCAAGGCTAATATCGCGGGACGGAGCCGTGCAGATGTTCGACATATTGCGGTCATGCATGCTTTTAACCTAGTTCGCAAGGCTTTATTAAGTGACTAAATTTTGGTATAATGAAAGATAGGTCTAAGGACCAGTAGAATATAGGAGAACAAAATGGCGAAAAAACCAACAAAAAAATTAGATGAAATTGGGAAAAAATTTGGAGCTGACCGTGAAAAAGCTTTGAACGATGCTCTTAAATTGATCGAAAAAGACTTTGGTAAAGGCTCAATCATGCGCTTGGGTGAGCGCGCAGAGCAAAAAGTTCAAGTGATGAGCTCAGGCTCATTGGCTCTTGACATTGCCCTTGGTTCAGGTGGTTATCCTAAAGGACGTATCATCGAAATCTATGGACCAGAATCATCTGGTAAGACAACGGTTGCCCTTCACGCTGTTGCGCAAGCACAGAAAGAAGGTGGTATTGCAGCCTTTATCGATGCGGAACATGCTCTTGACCCAGCCTATGCTGCAGCCCTTGGTGTGAACATTGACGAATTGCTCTTGTCACAACCAGACTCAGGTGAACAAGGTCTTGAAATTGCTGGAAAATTGATTGACTCAGGTGCAGTTGACCTTGTCGTTATCGACTCAGTTGCGGCTCTTGTACCTCGTGCGGAAATTGATGGGGATATTGGAGACAGTCACGTTGGTTTGCAGGCTCGAATGATGAGCCAGGCCATGCGTAAACTTGGTGCTTCGATTAATAAGACTAAGACAATTGCCATCTTTATCAACCAATTGCGTGAAAAAGTTGGGGTCATGTTTGGAAATCCAGAAACAACACCTGGTGGACGTGCTTTGAAATTCTACGCTTCAGTCCGTTTGGATGTTCGTGGAAGCACACAAATCAAGGGAACTGGTGACCAAAAAGATACCAATGTCGGTAAGGAAACCAAGATCAAGGTCGTGAAAAACAAGGTAGCTCCACCATTTAAGGAAGCCTTTGTTGAAATCATGTACGGAGAAGGGATTTCTAAAACTGGTGAGCTCTTGAAGATCGCAAGTGATCTCGATATCATCCAAAAAGCGGGAGCATGGTACTCTTACAAGGGTGAAAAAATCGGACAAGGATCCGAAAATGCTAAGAAATACTTGGCGGATCACCCAGAAATCTTTGATGCCATTGACCACCAAGTCCGTGTTCAATATGGGTTGATTGAAGATGAAGAAGCTTCTGATCATAGTCCAGTAGCGGAGGCGGCTTCTAATCAAGAAGTAACACTTGACCTTGGCGATGATCTTGGAATCGAAATTGAAGAATAAAAATAAAAGTAGCAGATTTTCTGCTACTTTTTTATCTAACTCAAACGAACTAATGATCACTAAAACGACGATACTCGATATGAAAGTCAAAGTAATGTTCATCTTGCAACTTCTGGAAGATGTCACGATAGGCTTCTTCGTCAAAGTGATCGCCACGATAGAGGATTTCAAAACTCAAACCATCGTACTCAAGGAAAGCGTTGGCTGTTTTGAAACCATTTTGGTGATAGAAATCCATGCGGGCCTTTCTCTGCTCCAAGTTATCGCATTCTTCGTCCAATCGCTCGACTTCAAGCAACATGGTTCGCTGGTAAAACTCAGTCAGCTTTTCGATAATTTCCTTCCCGTAACCGTGGCTTCGCAAGTGGGGCATAATGGCAAAAAAGCTGATATAAAAGGCTTTTTGATTGGAGATGGCAAAAGCAAAGCCGACAAACTCTTCTTGGTTATAAAAGGCAAAGAAGTGGACGTCATCTCGGTCCTGGTAGCGCAAGAACTCAGATAGAGGGACTCGTTCTTCCTCGGGGAAGGCTTCCTTGTTTAGCTTTTCAACCTTATCCAGATCAAGAAATACATCGGTAATTAATTGACTGGTCAAACTCATAAATGACCTCCTTTTCTTGATTATAGCAAATTGTCTCTCTGTAAGCAATTGATTGCAAACTTAGTGACAGAGCCTTGTCGCTCCTTTAGAAAGCTGATATAATAGCTTTATGAATAAGAAAAGAAAAGTGGATTTGGTCAATGGTCCAATCCTTCCTTCGCTGTTAAGCTTTGCCTTTCCAATCTTGCTGTCTAATATCTTTCAACAGCTTTATAATACGGCTGACGTCTTGATTGTAGGGCGATTTCTTGGCCAAGAATCCTTGGCAGCAGTAGGGGCGACAACTGCCATTTTTGACTTGATTATAGGCTTTACGCTTGGTGTTGGCAATGGGATGGGGATTGTCATTGCCCGCTATTATGGGGCTCGTAATTTCACCAAAATCAAGGAAGCAGTAGCAGCCACTTGGATTTTAGGCGCTCTTTTGAGTATTGTGGTCATGCTGATTGGCTTTGTCGGTCTGTATCCACTCTTGCAATATTTAGATACCCCTGCAGAAATCCTTCCTCAATCCTATCAATATATTTCTATGATTGTGACCTGTGTAGGCGTCAGCTTTGCCTATAATCTCTTTGCAGGCTTGTTGCGGTCCATTGGAGACAGTCTAGCAGCGCTTGGCTTCCTGATTTTCTCTGCCTTAGTCAATGTGGTTCTGGATTTGTATTTCATTACGCAACTGCATCTGGGAGTTCAATCTGCGGGGCTTGCTACCATCATTTCACAAGGCTTATCAGCGGTTCTTTGCTTTTTCTATATCCGCAAGAGTGTTCCAGAACTGCTCCCTCAACTCAAGCATTTTAAATGGAACAAGGCCTTGTACGCGGATCTTTTGGAGCAAGGTTTGGCTATGGGTTTGATGAGTTCGATTGTGTCTATAGGTAGTGTGATTTTACAGTCTTCTGTCAATACCTTTGGAGCCGTGATTATTAGTGCCCAAACAGCGGCTCGACGCATTATGGCCTTTGCTCTGCTTCCAATGACGGCTATTTCTTCTGCAATGACGACCTTTGCTTCTCAGAATCTTGGAGCTAAGCGACCAGACCGCATTGTTCGAGGTCTTCGAATTGGCAGTCGCCTGAGCATGTCCTGGGGAGGTTTTGTCTGTATCTTTCTCTTTTTTGCTAGTCCGACCTTGGTTTCCTTCTTGGCCAGTTCGATGGATAACTACTTAGTAGAAAATGGCAGCCTCTACCTGCAAATCAGCTCAGTCTTTTATCCGATTTTGAGCCTCTTGTTGATTTATCGAAATTGCTTGCAGGGCTTGGGGCAGAAAGTCCTTCCTCTAGTTTCCAGCTTTATAGAACTAATCGGGAAAATCGTTTTTGTGGTTTTGATTATCCCTTGGGCAGGCTATAGGGGAGTTATCCTTTGCGAACCCCTTATCTGGGTTGCCATGACTACCCAACTGTACTTTTCACTTTTCCGCCATCCCCTGATAAAAGAAGGCAAGGCAATCTTGGCAACCAAAGGACAATCCTAGCTGGATTTGCTGAATAAAATCCATTTCCTCTAGTGAAAATCGAAAAAACTTGTGTTATAATAAGAAAGATTAAAATGTGAAAAAAGGAGATTCCTAATGGGACGTAAATGGGCCAATATCGTAGCCAAGAAAACGGCTAAAGATGGAGCTAACTCTAAAGTATATGCAAAATTTGGTGTAGAAATCTATGTAGCAGCTAAAAAAGGGGATCCAGACCCAGAATCAAACACTGCTTTGAAATTCGTTATCGACCGTGCGAAACAAGCCCAAGTGCCGAAACACGTTATCGATAAAGCGATTGATAAAGCAAAAGGAAACACAGACGAGACCTTTACAGAAGGCCGTTATGAAGGCTTTGGACCAAATGGATCCATGTTGATTGTGGACACCTTGACGTCAAACGTCAACCGTACCGCAGCCAATGTCCGTGCAGCCTTTGGTAAGAACGGTGGAAACATGGGTGCTTCTGGTTCAGTTTCTTACCTCTTTGACAACAAGGGGGTTATCGTATTTGCTGGGGAAGATGCGGATTCCATCTTTGAACTCTTGCTTGAAGCAGATGTGGATGTGGATGATGTCGAAGCTGAAGAAGGAACAATCACGGTTTACACAGCTCCAACAGACCTTCACAAGGCTATCGTTGCCCTTCGTGAGTCAGGTATCCAAGAATTCCAGGTGACAGAACTTGAGATGATTCCTCAGTCAGAAGTGGAATTGTCAGGCGATGACCTTGAAACCTTTGAAAAACTTTACAGCGTCCTTGAAGACGACGAAGATGTACAAAAGATCTATACCAATGTGGATGGATTCTAATATAAAAAGCGAACAGACCTACTAGCTGTTCGCTTTTTATATTGGAACTTAGACTCTGCTTTCAGAATCATTTTGTTGCTTGCTTTTTCCTTGACTCAGACCGACTGCATGTTTTTGGACGAGCAAGAGTTGCCCATTGTCATCTTTTGCAAAAGTTAAGGTAACGGTCTTGATTTTATCACCAATGGAGATATAAGTGACTTTTCTCGTATTGTAACCCCCAATAGTGGAGTCAAACTCGGAGTCTGGCAGTCCGTGTTTTTTGATAATATCCTTGTAGTTGGTGCCACCTTTTCCTTTGTTGTCAAGGTCACCTTCGATTAAGTCGACAAACTCTTTTTGGGTCCAAGTGAAGGAATCCTCTTCCTCCTCCTCTGGGATGGAATAGGCGCTATCATCTGTCAAGTCGCTTTCTTCTTCGCGCTCCATTGAGGCACTTGCCTCGCTGTAGGAACGGTTAAACTCCCTGGCAAACTCTTTGTAGACATTAGCGTACAGTATCTGGGTTGTAAAGAAAAGGACAATAGAAGCAATTGATAGAGATGTTCCGATAATGGCCATTGTTTTTCGTTTTTTGAGGTTGACGATAAGGCCGATTATCCCTAGGATTAAAGCGACGCTGGCGATGAAAAATGACAGATAGTTAATAAATGGGATCCAGGATCCTAAAAGTGCGATGGCTCCAAAAATGGTTGCCAAGATTCCTAAAACTCTTTGTTCTTCTGGTTTCATTTGAACGTTTTCTCCCTTCATCAAGTGAATGGATTCCTATCCACAGTAGTTAGTGCTTATTATAGAAAAAATATTGCCTAATGTCAATTTAAACTAAAATAGTTCTCTTGGAAACATTTTTTCTTGACATCTTTTCTGAAAATGATAAAATAGTTCTCATGGAAACTAATATAGTTCTTGTGAGAACTATATTTGTCGTAAGAAAGGAGCAATCATGGACAAGCCGATGTTAATGTTCAAACGTTTTGGACACCAGGTTCATCTGATGGTACAGAAAGAAGCCAAGCGATGTGGCATTGAATTTATGGGTGGACCGCAAGGGCAGGTTCTGCGTTTTTTAGATCATTGTGAACAAAAAGAGGAACTGGTCTTGATTAAGGATATCGAGCAGGAACTCAATATTACCAAATCTGTGGCGAGTAATCTAGTCAAGCGCATGGTACAAAATGGTTTGGTTGAGTTAGAGGCCAGCCCGAGTGATAAGCGGGCAAAATTTGTTCGCCTGACGGAGAAATCGCGTTCGCAGATGCAAAAAGTTAAAACTTTTTTTGATCGGATTGATCAGAGTCTGCTAGAGGGTGTTTCAAAGTCAGACTTGGCAATCTTTGAAAAGGTACTCGGGCAATTGCAAGAAAATGTTGAGAAGATAGGAGGAGAGAATGAAGAAACTCGCTAAACGTATTACAGGAAAAGAGTGGGGAATGATTGTCCTTACGATTCTGTTCACTTGTTTCTCGGTCTATCTCGAATTAGAGGTGCCGACTTATATTTCGCAAATTACAGAATTACTGGGAACGTCTGGAACGCAGTTGGGTGAACTCTGGTCACCAGCTACGAAGATGATTGGATTGTCTTTATTGGCTTTCTTTTCATCTGTTATGGTTGGTTTCTTTGCGGCTCGTGTTGCAGCATCCTATACAACCCATCTACGTAGAGACGTATTTCATCGTGTTTTAGATTTTTCGCAGACAGAGATCAAGCGCTTTTCAATCCCAAGTCTCTTGACTCGGACGACCAATGATATTACCCAGGTACAGATGCTCTTTACCATGGGCTTGCAAGTGGTTACTCGTGGGCCAATTATGGCTATCTGGGCCATTGGAAAAATCCTTGGGAAATCGGAATACTGGCTCTGGGCAGTCGTTGTGGCTGTTATTGTCAACGTCTTGATGACCACCGTTCTCATGACTCTGGCCTTTCCAAAACAATCGGTCATCCAAAAATTAACAGATAAACTCAATAGTATCACTCGTGAAAGTTTGACTGGGATTCGAGTTGTTCGTGCTTATAATGCTGAGGATTACCAAGATGAAAAATTTGAAGCAGCCAACGATGAGGTAACACGTCTCAATCTCTTTGTCAATCGATTGATGGCGATTATAAACCCGATCATGATGGCGATTTCCAGTGGATTGAGTTTAGCCATTTACTGGATTGGTGCCTATATTATCAACGACGCAAGTTTGGCAGAACGTTTGCCACTCTTTAGTGATATGGTGGTCTTCATGTCCTATGCTATGCAAGTCGTGATGGGCTTCCTTCTCATGGGAGCGCTCTTTATCGTTCTTCCTCGTACCTTGGTTTCGGCAGGACGTATCAATCAAGTATTGGATCTGCATTCTTCTATTGAAAATCCTAGTCATGCACAGACAGCGGATCCTTCAGTTCAAGGACAAGTGGAATTTCGTGATGTAACTTTCCGCTACTCTAAAAACTCAGAAGCAGTCGTGGAACATGTCACTTTCAAAGCAGAAGCGGGTCAAACCGTAGCCTTCATCGGTTCGACTGGATCAGGTAAGTCTACGCTAGTCAACCTCTTGCCTCGTTTTTACGACGTTTCAGATGGACAAATCCTAGTGGATGGTGTCAATGTACAAGATTACAATTTGGAAGATTTGCGCAATAAGGTAGGCTATATCCCTCAAAAAGCAGTCCTCTTCTCAGGAGATGTCAAGGGGAACTTGGACTTTGGTAAGAGTCAAGAAAGTCCACTAAGTGAACCTGCTATGTGGCAAGCCTTGGAATTGGCCCAGTCTAAAAGCTTCATCGAAGACAAGGAAGCAGGTCTTGCATCAGAAGTGGCCCAAGGTGGGACCAACTTCTCAGGTGGACAAAGACAGCGTCTGGCCATTGCACGCGCCTTGGCTCGTAAGCCTGAAATTCTCATTTTTGATGATTCCTTCTCGGCCTTGGACTACAAGACAGATCGGATTTTACGCCAAGAACTTGCTGAAAAAACACAATCCATGACCAAGCTCATCGTAGCGCAACGGATTTCTACCATTATGGATGCAGACTTGATCTTAGTATTGGATCAAGGAAAAGTCGTGGGACAAGGCACCCACAAGGAACTTCTAGCTACCAACGAAGTCTACCAAGAAATTGCCTACTCACAACTATCGAAGGAGGAATTGGAACATGGAAAATAAAAAAGTTTCGGTCTGGAAACAGTGCAAACCTTATATGGCAGGCCTCCAACTCCCTCTCCTAATAGCAGTTGTGGCTGCAGTCATTTCAAGTATCATTACCGTTTATGGTCCAACTAAGATTAAGGAAATTACAAATTTGATTTCAGATGGTTTGGCTGCAGAAATCGACTTGGTAGCTGTGTCAAACATTGCTGGATTTTTGGTTGTCCTATATGTGTTTGGAGCTATCCTTAATTATACACAGGCCTATATCTTTTCAACGAGTATCCAACATTTTTCAAAACGCTTGCGGACGGCTATCGCTGAAAAGATTAATCGTTTGCCACTTGGCTATTTTGACCGTCATTCACAAGGAGATACCCTTTCGCGCGTGACCAATGATGTGGATACAGCAGCGCAATCTCTCAACCAAAGTCTAGGGACAGTTCTTTCAGCTAGTTTCTTGTTGATTGCTGTCTTGGTGACCATGTTTGGGATGAACTGGATTTTGGCATTGGTAACCGTTGTATCAACCCTTGTTGGTTTTGTGGCGGTTTCCGTAATCATGGCCAAGTCACAGGGTTATTTTAAAGCTCAACAAAATAATCTAGCGGCCGTCAATGGTTATGTGGAAGAGATGTACTCTGGCCATAATGTAGTGACCAGCTACAACGCAGTGGACACCTCCAAAGCGAGATTTGCAGGTTTAAACCAAGACTTGCATGATAGTATCTGGAAATCTCAGTTTATCTCTGGTATCATGATGCCAGCCATGTTCTTTGTTGGGAACTTTAGTTATGTCTTAGTCATCATCGTTGGGGCCGCGCTGGCGTTAGAAGGACATATTACGATAGGGATTATTGTAGCCTTTATGGTTTACGTACGGACCTTCTCTCAACCTCTGTCACAGATTGCCCAAGGGATTACGAGCTTGCAACAAGCGAGTGCAGCCATGACTCGTGTATTAGAATTTCTAGCTGAAGCTGAAATGCAGGATGAATCTCATAAGGAAAGACAATTGAACAACATGAAAGGGGAAGTAGTCTTTGATCACGTGTCCTTTGGCTATAAACCAGAGCGCACCATCATCCATGATTTTTCTGCGACAGCTCATGCAGGTCAGAAGGTCGCGATTGTTGGACCGACTGGGGCTGGGAAGACTACCATTGTCAACCTCTTGATGAAATTCTATGAGATAGATAAGGGAAGTATCCGCATCGATGGCGTGGATACTAAGGACATGAAACGCTCAGAAGTACACGATGCCTTTTCAATGGTCTTGCAGGACACTTGGCTCTTTGAAGGAACCATTCGAGAGAACCTGATCTATAATCAGACAGACATCAGTGATGAACGAATGATGGAAGCCAGCAAGGCTGTGGGAATCCACCACTTTATCATGACTTTGCCAGATGGCTACGATACTGTTTTGGACGACACCGTGACCTTGTCTGTCGGACAAAAACAGCTCTTGACCATTGCTCGTGCCCTTCTCAAGGATGCACCACTCTTGATTTTGGATGAAGCGACATCTTCAGTCGACACACGTACAGAGGAGTTGATTCAAAAAGCCATGGACCGTTTGATGGAGGGTAGAACTTCCTTTGTCATCGCCCACCGCTTGTCAACTATTCGTAATGCCGATTTGATTCTTGTCATGAAAGATGGTAATATCATCGAGCAAGGCAATCATGAGGAACTAATGGCGCAAGGTGGCTTCTACGCTGACTTGTACAATAGTCAATTTACAGAAGACGAAGCAGAAGAATAAATCAAAAGAAGGCTTGACGGCCTTCTTTTTCTGCACTATACTAGAAGACAAACGTCTCACCTGTAGACGAAAACAAGGTAATGAATGAGAAGCATAAATGAAAAATTATCAAGAATGGTATCAAAACATCAGCTCCAGATTCGCCAGCTATCCCACCCTTTTATTTCTATTACGCAGTTTCAATCGCTTGATGACAGTCGCCATGCCCTTGGTCTACCTGATCTTGCTAGTCGCCACTTACCTGCAACTAGGACTTGATCAGCAAGTTGGGGTTTATGTGCTTATTCCTGCATCAGGTTTTGTGATTTTGTCTCTTTTTCGTAAGAAAATCAATCACCCACGCCCCTACGAAACTTGGGATATCTGTCCCCTGCTTGAAAAAGATAGCTCGGGACAGTCGATGCCCAGTCGCCATGTCTTTTCAGCAACTATCATCTCCATGGCCTGTCTGCATGCTAGTCTACCTGTTGGCTTAGTATGTTTGCTCTTCTCAGCTTTGCTGGGCTTGGTGAGGGTTTTAGGGGGTGTACATTATCCCAAGGATGTCATCGCTGGCTATGCTTGTGGTCTGGTGTGGGGATTCCTTTTCTTCCTATTCTGATATGTAAGTTAAGCTAGTCCTACAACCACTTACTGCTTCAAAATGACCACTTGCTTTTTTGCCCTTGTATTCCTAACTTAGCTTTGATATAGTAGAGTCAGAAAGGAGATGTGATGAAGTTACGAATTGAGATTGACGGCAATTTAGAGGAGACTGAAATTGTCATCAAGACACCCACTTTGACAGATGAAATTGCAGATTTGCAACGACTTTTGCAAGAGTCAAAGGCTCCGAGGTTGACTTTTTACAAGGGGACAGGTGAATATTACCTAGACCTATCAGAAATTCTCTTCTTTGAAACAGAAGGGAGCAAGATCTACGCTCATAACCAGAAGGAAGCCTATGAAGTTCGTCTCAAGCTCTATGAGTTGGAGTCCATCCTGCCTCGCTATTTTAGTCGAGTGTCCAAGTCAACGATCGCAAACATCCGTCAGATTTACTCAGTGGACAAGTCCTTTTCAGGAACGGGCACCATTTCCTTTTATCAGACGCACAAGGAGGTTCATGTCTCACGGCATTACCAATCCCTCCTAAAAGAAAATCTAAGAAACATGAGGTAAAAAAGATGAAAAAGAAAGCATTTGGTATTGTTTTATTGGTTTTAGCAGCTTGGATCTTGCTGCAAGGGAATTTTGGAATTCCTTCTTTGGATGGCAAGATATGGCCTTTGATTGGTATCGCCTTTTTTGCTTACCAATCAGTTGAAGCTTTGCTTCGTCGTCATCTAACATCAGCAGTTTTTACCGCTCTAGTAGCCTTAATGATTGCGAATCATTTTTATAACATTTTTCCTATTCCAAACCAGTCTTTGTTTTGGGCTAGCATCTTAGCAGTGCTAGGTGTTGGCTATCTCACTCATTCAAGTAAGTTCTGGAATGAAAAAAAATGGTGGTACAATGGAAAAAAAACAGTCGTCACGGATAAGGAAGTCGCTTTTGGTAGCGGGACCTTCTATAAGCAAGATCAAGATCTCGTAGATGACCAAGTGGAAGTCGCTTTTGGGGATGCTAAAATCTACTATGATAATGCAGAGATGCTAGGTGATTTTGCAACTTTAAATATTGAAGTGGCCTTCGGGAATGCTACCGTCTATGTTCCACAACACTGGCGTGTCGATTTGAAAGTAGAAACCTCCTTTGGTGCAGCTAAGGCAGATGCTCCTGTAGCGCCAACCAGCAAAACCTTGATTATTCGTGGGGAAGTCGCTTTTGGTAAACTTGGAGTTGTTTACGTTAAATAAAAAAAGTCTCCGAATTTCCTTGCCAAAATAGAGAAAGTGTGATAACATAGTACGGTATGTGGTGCTAGCACATCCGCTATATTAGATCTAATAGGAGGAAAACACAATGGCTAAAGTATGTTACTTTACAGGTCGTAAGACTGTATCAGGAAACAACCGTTCACACGCGATGAACCAAACAAAACGTGCCGTAAAACCAAACCTTCAAAAAGTTACTGTTCTTATCGATGGTAAACCTAAAAAAGTTTGGGCTTCAGCTCGTGCTTTGAAATCAGGTAAAGTTGAACGCGTTTAATAAAAATGAAAAGGCCTAACTGGTCTTTTTCTTTTGCTCTAAGGATAAAACCATTTGAAAAATAGAGTAAATATCCGCAGATACAGCATTCTGCTTTTACACTTGGGCTGAAATATGATAAAATAGAGTATCAACTAGTTGAGGTAAAAAAAATGACTGTAAAAATTAATACAAAAGATGGTCAAATCGAACTGACAGATGAAGTGATTGCAACCGTAGTAGGTGGTGCCACAACTGAGATTTTTGGTGTGGTCGGTATGGCTAGTAAAAATGCCCTCAAAGACAATTTCCAAGCCCTTCTTGGTAAGGAAAATTATTCTAAGGGTGTTGTTATAAAAGCAGCCGAAGATGGTAGCATTGCAGTTGATGTTTATACCGTATTGAGCTACGGAGTAAAGATAAGCGAAGTGTCAAAAAACATTCAAGAGCGTGTTCGTTTTAGTTTAGAAAATCAACTAGGGATTACTGCTCAGACTGTGAATGTCTACATTCAAAATATCAAAGTTGTAGGAGAATAATCGTGTCAAAAATTACTACCAGTTTATTCCAAGAGATGGTGCAGGCTGCATCAACTCGTTTGAATAAGCAAGCAGAATATGTCAATTCATTAAACGTCTTTCCAGTTCCAGATGGAGATACTGGGACAAACATGGGAATGACCATTGAAAATGGTGCCAAAGAAGTAGCAGACAAGCCGGCTTCCACAGTAGGAGAAGTAGCGAGCATTCTTGCTAAGGGGCTCTTGATGGGTGCGCGTGGGAACTCAGGGGTTATCACTTCTCAGCTCTTCCGTGGCTTCTCTCAGGCTATCAAGGAAAAAGATGAATTAACAGGTCAAGACTTGGCTCTTGCCTTCCAATCCGGTGTCGAAGTAGCTTATAAAGCGGTTATGAAACCAGTTGAAGGAACAATTTTGACTGTTTCTCGTGGCGCAGCCATTGGTGCCAAGAAAAAAGCGGAGCAAACAGATGATGCCGTTGAGGTCATGCGTGCAGCCTTGGAAGGAGCTAAAACAGCTCTTGCCAAAACGCCAGACATGCTTCCAGTTTTGAAAGAAGTTGGTGTTGTGGACTCAGGTGGTCAAGGTTTGGTCTTCATCTATGAAGGTTTCCTATCAGCTCTTACTGGGGAATACAGTGCGTCTGAGGACTTTGTCGCAACTCCAGCTAATATGGGTGAAATGATCAATGCTGAACACCACAAGTCAGTAGCTGGACATGTCGCAACAGAAGATATCACTTTTGGTTACTGTACTGAGATTATGGTTGCCCTTAAACAAGGTCCAACTTATGCTAAAGAGTTTAACTATGATGAATTCCGCAACTACTTGAATGACCTAGGAGATTCTCTTCTTGTCGTAAACGATGATGAGATTGTCAAAGTCCACGTCCATACAGAAGATCCTGGTCTTGTTATGCAAGAAGGGCTTAAATATGGTAGCTTGGTCAAGGTTAAAGTAGATAACATGCGCAACCAACACGAAGCTCAAGTAGAAAAAGAAGCGCAAGTCAGCAAGCCAGCTGAAGAAAAGGAATATGCCCTTATCGCAGTAGTAGCAGGTCAAGGCTTGGCAGATATCTTCCGTGCCCAAGGCGTGGACTATGTCATCGAAGGTGGACAAACCATGAACCCTTCGACAGAAGACTTTATCAAGTCTGTTGAGCAAGTCAATGCTCGTAACATCATCTTCTTGCCAAACAATAAAAATATCTTCATGGCAGCCCAATCTGCTGCAGAGGTATTGGATCAACCAGCAGTAGTGGTAGAAGCGCGTACCCTTCCTCAAGGATTAACTAGTCTTCTTGCCTTTGATCCAAGCAAGTCTATCGAAGAAAACAAAGAACGTATGACTGCAGCTCTTGGTGATGTAGTCAGCGGTAGTGTGACAACAGCCGTTCGTGACACGACTATCGATGGTTTGGAAATTCACGAAAATGACAATCTTGGTATGGTTGATGGGAAAATCCTCGTGTCAAACCCTGACATGCACAAAACCTTGACTGAAACGTTGAAACACATGCTAGACGAAGATAGTGAAATTGTGACTTTCTATGTCGGTGAAGACGGAAGCGAAGAACTTGCAAATGAAATCGCCCAAGAAATCGCAGAAGAATTCGAAGACGTTGAAGTCGAAATCCACCAAGGTCAACAACCTGTATATCCATATCTTTTCAGTGTGGAATAGGAGATTTTTAATGAAGAAAGTTTTAGGATTGATTTTTACAGCGTTACTTGCTCTTGCTGGCTGTGGTCAAACCAACACCGCAACAACAGATTCAAGTAGTACAGCAAGTTCGGTTGATTCATCTAGTCAGGTGAAAGAAGAAATCAAGGAAACGACTAAAGTTCTCAAAGGAAGAATTGATAACTCCGATGTTACTCTGACTTTAGTTTACACAGATGTTGTAAAACGATACAAGATGGATATGTTGGGAGAATTTGGAGAGGAAATTCCTGCAGAAATTACTCTGGAAGAATTTCAAGAAGTCTTTCGCGAAGCTGCGGAAAGCTCTCCAGAGTATCTTGAAATCAAGGACGAGCCAGGTGTTAAGGTTGAATATTTTATCACCGATAATAAAAAGATGAGAATAGTTATCGATCTTGACCTTGAAAAAGCAGATATGGATAGAGTTAAAAAGACTTATTTCTTTAAACCGCTTGAGGATAGTGTAGAAGACTTTAAGAAGCCGAATACTCTGATTGCTGGTTTAAAGTTACAAGGATTTAGAGAAGAATAAACGAAAGAGGCTGGGATTATAAATCCTGCCCTCTTTTTATTTGTAAGAATCCTTTGTGCGGGTTACGGATAGATCAAGTCTTTCTTAGACTTTAAAGGGTTTCTAATCATATTCGTGTGATTAGAATTAGGAAATTGATACTTGGTATAGGGATATCTACCCCACCGCCTCTTTATATGACATTTGTCATATTTCCTAGTGACAGAAGCATCTAGCTCCGCTAGCTTCAAAAGACTATAATTGAAGTATGAAATGGAGGAAGAAGAAATGAAAAATAAAATGATTGTTGCAGTGAGTTTAGTAGTAGCAGGAGTTATGACCTATCTCATGTTTTCAGGATTGGACAAGGGTTTCTACCATTTTCCTTGGGAGCTCTTTGCTGGCTTTGGGATAATGTCTTGGCTTGTCAGAGAAGGTTTGAAATTGGTCAGAGATGTGAAAAAGGAGTTTGAGGAATGAAAAAGGCAATCATTTATTTCTTTATCGGCCTGTCACTCTTGGTATGGTTAGTGGAAATGTTTACTGGTTGGTTTGACCAAACCTTGTTTCGCCAATTTATTCGTGGTGCTTGGGGTTTTGGATTTATGATTTTCGTCGTTTTCCCTATGGGAGTGGAGTGGTTGAAAGGAGAATCTCATGACTGTGATTAAAGTTGAGAAATTAAGTAAGAAAATAAAAGATAAGGAGATCTTGCGGAACATCTCCTTTGAAATCAACGATGGTGAATGTGTCGCCTTGATTGGCCCTAACGGAACAGGAAAAACAACCTTGATTGATTGCCTCTTGGGCGACAAGTTCATGAGCTCAGGTCGAATAGCCATTCAAGGATTTGCACCAACAGATCCTCAATTAAAGCAGCTTATTTCTGTCTTGCCTCAAGAAAATGCAGTTGTTCAAAGCTTGAAAGTGAAAGAACTTCTATCATTTTTCAAGTCACTTTATCCCGACAGTCTTTCAGATAAAGAAATTGATGACTTGCTGAGATTCTCAGACAAGCAGAAAAATCAGCTAGCGGGCAAGTTATCTGGTGGGCAAAAACGTTTGTTCTCTTTCGTGTTGACTTTAATAGGTCGTCCGAAAATTCTATTTTTAGACGAGCCAACTGCTGCCATGGATACCTCGACACGTCAGCATTTTTGGGAAATTGTCAATCAGTTAAAGAAAAATGGTGTCACCATTGTCTATTCTTCTCACTATATCGAAGAGGTAGAACATACGGCTGACCGCATTTTGGTGCTCCATAAGGGAGAATTGATTCGCGATACGACGCCTTATGCCATGCGTGGTGAAGAACAGGAAAAACACTTTACCGTGCCTCTAACTTATCAGGAAGTTATCAGCACTTTGGACCAGGTTCAAGAGCTTGAAATCAAGCAAAATGCTCTTTCCTTCACAACCAAAGAAGCCAGCCAGGTATGGGAAACCTTGCAAGAACAGGGCTGCACGATCGAAGAAATTGAAGTTCGCAATCGAACTCTCTTAGACAGTATCTTCGAAACGACTCAAGACTAAAGGAGATTGACGATGAAAAATATGACAAGTCTCATGAAAGTGGAAGTCATTCTGATGAAACGGCAAGCCGTCTACTACTTGCTATCCATCGGACTTCCAAGTGTGTTTTACCTTATCTTTTCTGGTATGATGTCAGGGTCAGATGTTCCAGAAATTGTTCTTCAAGCCTACCTTTTTGCCATGACGCTCTTTAGTATCATGTCGAGTGCCTTTTTCAGCATTCCTAGCACACTCGAATCTGACAAGACAAACAACTGGCAAAAATTGATTCAACATTCTCCTGTATCTATGGTAGAATATTATGTATCAAAACTGTTCAGTACGCTACTGACTTTCTTGTTATCAATTATTGTTGTCTTTTCGGTTGGTCATTTTGTCCGTGGAGTGACTCTGCCTTGGCTTGATTGGTTGGTGATTGGAGTTATGTTGCTGGTCGGAAGCGTGGTCTTTATCAGTATGGGTGTCTTGGTGAGCTTGCTTCCCAGTGCTCAATTGATGACAGTTATTGGAAATATTGCCTATATTGCTTTGGCTGTCCTAGGTGGACTCTGGTTCCCTTTGAGTTCCTTCCCGGAATGGCTCCAATCCATTGGAAAACTGACCCCAACCTATCAACTGATGCAGGTCGTCTCTACTTATCTGGAGCACCACGAGTTTAACATTCTTGCTGCCTTGGTTGTACTAGGTTATACAGTTTTCTTTGGTGTATTGGTAATCCAACTGAAAAAACGGATCGAGGTAAAATAAATCTATGTTGGAAAAATTAAAAAACACTCATTATATGTTTCATATTTCAATAGTGTTTATCATCTTTCCTATAGCGGGTGTCATCGTTGGAGAGTACCCGCTTTTAACCTTGTTATGGACCTTACTATTTGTTCTTGCCTTCTACTCGGTTTTAGTCAGTCAAAATCGCACCGTGCAGTGGCTAGCTTGGTGGATCATGCTTGCCTACATTTTTTACAGTTCCATCTGGCTAAATGCGAGCTTCGCTTGGTTTATCTTTTATTTATCAAACCTCCTTATTTACCAACTGGATGAGATTTCTTTCCACTCTTGGCGTTTTGTCAGTTTTGTTGTCTTACAACCGATGATTTTAACTGGAATCTCTATGGTTGGTCAAGTTAGTCCCTGGCACCTCCTCTTTTTCTTGGTGACCTTTATCGTTTCTGATGCCTTGACCTTCGGTCTTTATCGGATTCAGGTATCTGAACAGATAAAAGAAGAAAAGATGAAACAAAATGCCAAGCTCAGTCTTTTCTTGGCTGAAAATGAACGCAGTCGTATCGGTCAGGATCTCCATGACAGTCTAGGCCATACATTTGCTATGTTGAGTGTGAAGACGGACCTTGCCCTCCAGCTTCTTCAAATGCAGGCCTATCCTCAAGTGGAAAAAGAATTAAAAGAAATTCATCAGATCAGTAAAGAATCCATGAATGAAGTCCGTACAATTATCGAAAATCTTAAAACCAGAACCCTTGCTTCCGAATTTGCGACAGTTAAAAAAATGCTGGAAATTGCAGGAATTGAAACGGAAATCAATCACCAATTAGATACTGCTAGCTTAACTCAGGAATTAGAATCAACGGCCTCCATGATTTTACTTGAGTTAGTGACCAACATCATCAAACATGCCAAAGCATCGAAAGCTTACTTGAAATTAGAACGAACTGAGAAAGAACTCATTCTAACAGTGAGAGATGATGGCTGTGGCTTTGCTTCTCTAAAAGGAGATGAGCTCCATACCGTTCGAGACCGTGTCCTTCCTTTTTCAGGAGAAGTAAAAGTGATCAGTCAGAAACATCCAACTGAAGTGCAGGTTCGGCTACCTTATAAGGAGAGAAACTAAGATGAAACTACTTGTTGCAGAAGATCAAAGTATGTTGCGAGATGCTATGTGCCAGTTGCTTACCTTTCAACCAGATGTAGATTCTGTCCTACAAGCCAAGGATGGCCAAGAAGCAATCCAACTTTTAAAAAAAGAGTCTGTGGATATCGCCATTCTTGACGTAGAAATGCCTGTTAAGACAGGCCTCGAAGTCTTGGAGTGGATACGAGCAGAAAAGCTAGAAACAAAGGTAGTTGTAGTAACGACCTTCAAGCGCCCCGGCTATTTTGAACGTGCGGTCAAGGCTGGAGTGGATGCTTATGTCTTAAAAGAAAGAAGCATTGCAGACCTCATGCAAACCTTGCACACTGTTCTCGAAGGACGCAAGGAATATTCGCCTGAATTGATGGAAGTGGTGATGACGCACCCCAATCCGTTAACAGAGCAAGAAATCGCTGTTTTAAAGGGAATTGCTCAGGGCTTGTCTAATCAAGAAATCGCAGATCAGCTTTATCTATCAAATGGAACCGTCCGAAACTATGTCACCAATATTCTTTCGAAACTAGATGCTGGTAATCGAACAGAGGCAGCCAACATTGCAAAAGAATCTGGTTGGCTTTGATAAGAAGGGTTAAAAAATTCCGAAATGACAACTTGAATCAAAGGAAAACCATACTAGAAAGGAGGAGGCAAATTGCCTCCTTTTCTGGTTTAGAAAAGCGGTGAAAGCTAGAGTCAAAGAGTTAAAAGATCAGAATAAAAATGAAAAATATCTTGACAATGAAGGAAAAATTGTGTTACAATAATAGACGGTACTTTTTACTTTTGGTCTCTCAAAAGTGTACAGGGACGTGCTGACAAATGTTGCAAAAGTACACACAGATGGTAGCTGTCACCAAGTGTATCATCACCAAAAATAAAAAAACACAGGAGAATGTAGATGCCTACAATTAACCAATTGGTTCGCAAACCGCGTAAATCAAAAGTAGAAAAATCTAAATCACCAGCTTTGAACGTTGGTTACAACAGTCATAAAAAAGTTCAAACAAACGTTTCTTCACCACAAAAACGTGGTGTTGCAACTCGTGTGGGAACAATGACACCTAAAAAACCTAACTCTGCCCTTCGTAAATTCGCTCGTGTACGTTTGAGCAACCTTATCGAAGTTACTGCCTACATCCCAGGTATCGGACACAACTTGCAAGAGCACAGCGTGGTGCTTCTTCGTGGTGGACGTGTAAAAGACCTTCCAGGGGTACGTTACCATATCGTCCGTGGTGCACTTGATACTGCAGGTGTTAACGATCGTAAACAAGGCCGTTCTAAATACGGTACTAAACGTCCAAAAGCATAAGGAAAGGGGATAAAGAGAAATGAGTCGTAAAAATAGAGCTCCAAAACGTGATGTATTGCCAGATCCGCTTTACAATTCACAACTAGTTACTCGTCTTATCAACCGCGTTATGCTTGACGGTAAACGTGGTACAGCTGCTTCAATCGTTTACGGTGCTTTTGAGCAAATCAAAGAAGCTACTGGCAACGATGCACTTGAAGTATTTGAAACAGCTATGGAAAACATCATGCCTGTACTTGAAGTACGTGCACGTCGTGTTGGTGGATCTAACTACCAAGTTCCAGTTGAAGTTCGTCCAGAACGTCGTACAACACTTGGACTTCGTTGGTTGGTAACAATCGCTCGCCTTCGTGGTGAACACACAATGCAAGACCGTCTTGCAAAAGAAATCATGGATGCTGCGAACAACACTGGTGCAGCAGTTAAGAAACGTGAAGACACTCACCGTATGGCTGAAGCTAACCGTGCCTTCGCACACTTCCGTTGGTAAGAATAAGATACTAAGGGCGTTAAAAAAGCGACTGAAAATTAGGAAGCTTGACGCAGAATCAAAGATTCTAGGAAAGCTTATCTATTTTCCGAGCTTTTAGCCCGAGTTCAATTCAACTTATCTACAAGTTGAAACCAACAATAGCATGAAAACATTGAGAACGGGTAGGTCCTGCCTATCCGTTTTTATTAAAATCGTGTTATAATAGAATAGAAATTAAAATAAATAGGAGAAACAAACCTCATGGCACGCGAATTTTCACTTGAAAAAACTCGTAATATCGGTATCATGGCTCACGTCGATGCCGGTAAAACAACAACTACTGAGCGTATTCTTTACTACACTGGTAAAATCCACAAAATCGGTGAAACTCACGAAGGTGCGTCACAAATGGACTGGATGGAGCAAGAGCAAGAACGTGGTATCACTATCACATCTGCTGCGACAACAGCTCAATGGAACAACCACCGCGTAAACATCATCGACACACCAGGACACGTGGACTTCACAATCGAAGTACAACGTTCTCTTCGTGTATTGGACGGTGCAGTTACTGTTCTTGACTCACAATCAGGTGTTGAGCCTCAAACTGAAACAGTTTGGCGTCAAGCAACTGAGTACGGAGTTCCACGTATCGTATTTGCCAACAAAATGGACAAAATCGGTGCTGACTTCCTTTACTCAGTAAGCACACTTCACGACCGTCTTCAAGCAAACGCACACCCAATCCAATTGCCAATCGGTGCTGAAGATGACTTCCGCGGTATCATCGACTTGATCAAGATGAAAGCTGAAATCTATACTAACGACCTTGGTACAGATATCCTTGAAGAAGATATTCCAGCTGAATACCTTGACCAAGCTCAAGAATACCGTGAAAAATTGGTTGAAGCAGTTGCTGAAACTGATGAAGACTTGATGATGAAATACCTCGAAGGTGAAGAAATCACTAACGAAGAATTGAAAGCTGCTATCCGTAAAGCAACTATCAACGTTGAATTCTTCCCAGTATTGTGTGGTTCTGCCTTCAAGAACAAGGGTGTTCAATTGATGCTTGATGCGGTTATCGACTACCTTCCAAGCCCACTTGATATCCCAGCAATCAAAGGTATCAACCCAGATACAGATGAAGAAGAAACTCGTCCAGCATCTGACGAAGAGCCATTCGCAGCTCTTGCCTTCAAGATTATGACGGACCCATTCGTAGGTCGTTTGACATTCTTCCGTGTATACTCAGGTGTTCTTCAATCAGGTTCTTACGTATTGAACACTTCTAAAGGTAAACGTGAACGTATCGGACGTATCCTTCAAATGCACGCTAACAGCCGTCAAGAAATTGACACTGTTTACTCAGGTGATATCGCTGCTGCCGTTGGTTTGAAAGATACTACAACTGGTGACTCATTGACAGATGAAAAAGCTAAAATCATCCTTGAGTCAATCAACGTTCCAGAACCAGTTATCCAATTGATGGTTGAGCCAAAATCTAAAGCTGACCAAGATAAGATGGGTATCGCCCTTCAAAAATTGGCTGAAGAAGATCCAACATTCCGCGTTGAAACTAACGTTGAAACTGGTGAAACAGTTATCTCTGGTATGGGTGAGCTTCACCTTGACGTCCTTGTTGACCGTATGCGTCGTGAGTTTAAAGTTGAAGCAAACGTAGGTGCTCCTCAAGTATCTTATCGTGAAACATTCCGCGCTTCTACTCAAGCACGTGGATTCTTCAAACGTCAGTCTGGTGGTAAAGGTCAATTCGGTGATGTATGGATTGAATTTACTCCAAACGAAGAAGGTAAAGGATTCGAATTCGAAAACGCAATCGTCGGTGGTGTGGTTCCTCGTGAATTTATCCCAGCGGTTGAAAAAGGTTTGGTAGAATCTATGGCTAACGGTGTTCTTGCAGGTTACCCAATGGTTGACGTTAAAGCTAAACTTTACGATGGTTCATACCACGATGTCGACTCATCTGAAACTGCCTTCAAGATCGCGGCTTCACTTGCCCTTAAAGAAGCTGCTAAGTCAGCACAACCAGCTATCCTTGAGCCAATGATGCTTGTAACCATCACTGTTCCTGAAGAAAACCTTGGTGATGTTATGGGTCACGTAACTGCTCGTCGTGGACGTGTAGATGGTATGGAAGCTCACGGTAACAGCCAAATCGTTCGTGCTTACGTTCCGCTTGCTGAAATGTTCGGTTACGCAACTGTTCTTCGTTCAGCATCACAAGGACGTGGTACTTTCATGATGGTATTTGACCACTACGAAGATGTACCTAAGTCAGTACAAGAAGAAATCATTAAGAAAAACAAAGGTGAAGACTAATCAGTCCTCGCTCTAGAAGGAAGTCACTTGATGGCTTCCTTTTTTATGCCTTTCTCAAGCATCTTGTATGTCTATATTTGCAAAATGAAAGAAATCTAGTAAGGATTTTAGAAAGTCTATTTACTAAGAATATAGAGAAAGTTAATAAATGAAAGTTAATAAAGAATCCGATTTTGTTTAAATTGTTAATAAAAATTAGAAAAACATTCATAAATACACTCTTAGATAGAAAATTCAGAAAATTGATACTTTTGTCTTGAAAATATTTGAAAAAATGGTATGATAGTAACAAGCTATTTTTAAGAGAAGAGAAAGGGGAACAATGGAGAAAATCAGTTTAGACGCTCCTAAGACGGGATCGGACCTAGTTTTAGAAACCCTCCATGGTTTAGGAATTGATACCATATTTGGTTATCCTGGTGGGGCTGTCTTGCCTTTATATGATGCGATTTATAATTTCAAAGGTATTCGTCACATTTTAGGTCGTCATGAGCAAGGCTGTTTGCACGAAGCTGAAGGTTATGCCAAATCAACTGGAAAGTTGGGTGTCGCAGTCGTCACAAGTGGACCAGGAGCAACAAATGCCATTACAGGGATTGCAGATGCCATGAGCGATAGCGTTCCCCTTTTGGTCTTTACAGGTCAGGTTGCGCGAGCTGGGATTGGGAAAGATGCTTTTCAGGAGGCGGACATCGTGGGGATTACCATGCCCATTACCAAGTACAATTACCAAGTTCGTGAAACGGCAGATATTCCTCGTATCATTACAGAAGCTGTTCATATTGCAACGACAGGTCGTCCAGGTCCTGTTGTGATTGACTTGCCCAAGGATGTATCGGCTCTAGAGACAGATTTCATCTATTCACCAGAAGTTAATTTACCAAGTTACCAACCGACGCTTGATCCAAATGACATGCAAATCAAGAAAATCTTGAAGCAATTGTCAAAAGCCAAGAAACCTGTTTTGTTGGCAGGTGGTGGTATCAGCTATGCGGAAGCTTCTAAGGAGCTTAATGAATTTGCTGAACGTTACCAAATTCCAGTAGTCACTAGTCTTTTGGGGCAAGGAACCATTGCAACGAGTCATCCGCTCTTCCTAGGGATGGGAGGCATGCACGGTTCTTTCGCAGCCAACATTGCAATGACGGAAGCGGACTTTATGATTAGTATTGGTTGCCGTTTCGATGACCGCTTGACTGGGAACCCTAAGACCTTCGCGAAGAATGCTAAGGTTGCCCACATTGATATTGACCCAGCTGAGATTGGCAAGATTATCAGTGCAGATATTCCTGTAGTGGGAGATGCTAAGAAAGCCTTACAGATGCTGTTAGCAGAACCAACTGTTCATAACAATACTGAAAAGTGGATTGAAAAAGTCACCAAGGACAAGAATCGAGTTCGTTCTTATGATAAGAAAGAACGTGTGGTTCAACCTCAGGCCGTTATTGAACGCATCGGTGAGTTGACAAATGGGGATGCCATTGTCGTAACTGACGTAGGGCAGCACCAAATGTGGACAGCCCAGTATTATCCTTACCAAAATGAGCGTCAGTTAGTCACTTCAGGTGGTTTGGGTACCATGGGATTCGGAGTTCCTGCAGCTATCGGAGCTAAGATTGCCAATCCGGAAAAAGAAGTCGTTCTTTTTGTCGGTGATGGTGGCTTCCAAATGACCAACCAAGAACTAGCCATCCTAAACATTTACAAGGTACCCATTAAGGTAGTGATGCTGAATAACCACTCACTAGGAATGGTTCGTCAGTGGCAGGAATCCTTCTATGAGGGTAGGACTTCAGAGTCAGTCTTTGATACACTTCCTGACTTCCAGCTGATGGCACAGGCTTACGGTATTAAAAATTATAAATTTGACAATCCAGAAACTATAGAAAAAGATCTAGAGGCTATTCTTGAAGATGTGCCCATGTTTATCGAGGTGGATATTTCTCGTAAGGAACAGGTTTTACCAATGGTACCAGCTGGTAAGAGCAATCATGAGATGTTGGGGGTGAAGTTCCATGCGTAGAATGTTAACAGCAAGACTACAAAACCGCTCAGGAGTACTCAACCGTTTTACGGGTGTCCTTTCTCGCCGTCAGGTCAATATTGAAAGTATCTCGGTCGGTGCGACTGAGGATCCAAATGTTTCACGGATTACCATCATCATTGATGTGGCGTCTCATGATGAGGTCGAGCAAATCATCAAGCAACTCAACCGTCAGATCGATGTGATTCGCATTCGGGATATTACAGATAAACCACACTTGGAAAGAGAAGTTATCTTGGTGAAGGTGTCTGCGCCTGCTGAAAAGCGTGCAGAAATATTGGCTATTATTCAACCTTTCCGTGCAACGGTGGTGGATGTGGCTCCAAGCTCGATTACGATCCAGATGACTGGGAATGCTGAAAAGAGTGAGGCACTCTTGCGAGTAATCCGTCCTTATGGAATTAGGAATATTGCTCGTACGGGAGCAACTGGATTTACCCGCGACTAATACTCTTTGATTTTCATTGAGTATAAGGAAACAATTTAAATTTGTTAAACAAGTCTAAAAGGCAATAAATAATAGAAAAGAGAGAAAAACTATGGCAGTACAAATGGAATACGAAAAAGATGTAAAAGTAGCAGCACTTGACGGTAAAAAAATCGCCGTAATTGGGTATGGATCACAAGGTCATGCTCACGCGCAAAACTTGCGTGATACAGGACACGATGTGATCATCGGTGTGCGTCCAGGTAAATCTTTTGATAAAGCCAAAGAAGACGGTTTTGAAACTTATACAGTAGCAGAAGCGACTAAGTTGGCTGATGTGATCATGATTTTGGCACCAGACGAAATCCAAGCAGACCTTTATGCTGAAGAAGTAGCTCCAAACTTGGAAGCTGGTAACGCACTTGGATTTGCTCATGGCTTTAACATCCATTTCGAATTTATCAAAGCGCCAGAGAGTGTAGATGTCTTTATGTGTGCACCTAAGGGACCTGGTCACTTGGTACGTCGTACTTTCGAAGAAGGTTTCGGTGTTCCAGCCCTTTACGCAGTTTACCAAGATGCTACTGGAAATGCCAAAGATATCGCTATGGACTGGGCTAAGGGAGTTGGTTCAGCACGCGTTGGTCTTCTTGAAACAAGCTTCAAGGAAGAAACAGAAGAAGATCTCTTTGGTGAACAAGCGGTTCTTTGCGGTGGTTTGACTGCTTTGATGGAAGCTGGTTTCGAAGTATTGACAGAAGCTGGCTATGCACCAGAATTGGCTTACTTTGAAGTTCTTCACGAAATGAAACTCATCGTTGACTTGATTTATGAGGGTGGATTTAAGAAAATGCGTCAATCTATCTCAAACACTGCTGAGTTTGGTGACTACGTATCAGGTCCACGTGTCATTACTGACCAAGTCAAAGAAAACATGAAGGCTGTTCTTGCAGATATTCAAAATGGCAAGTTTGCCAATGACTTTGTCAATGACTACAAGGCTGGTCGTCCAAAATTGACTGCTTACCGTGAGCAAGCTGCAGATCTTGAAATTGAAAAAGTTGGTGTAGAACTACGTAAAGCAATGCCATTCGTTGGTAAAAACGATGATGATGCTTTCAAAATCTATAACTAATTCTTAGAATAAAAACAGAAGGCGAGTTGGGGGGTACCTAACTCGCTTTTTACCTTGTAAAGTATTTGAGGAGGAGACATGCTAAGTGCAAAAGATGTGGTGAAAGCCCACAAAGTTTTAAGTGGTGTAGTAGTGAATACACCACTGGAATATGATCATTATTTATCAGAAAAATATGGAGCTAAGATCTATCTGAAAAAGGAAAATGCGCAACGAGTTCGCTCTTTTAAAATTCGTGGAGCTTATTATGCCATCTCACAATTGACAAAAGAAGAACGTGAGCGTGGTGTAGTCTGTGCATCGGCGGGGAACCACGCTCAAGGTGTCGCTTACACTTGTAACGAGATGAAAATTCCTGCGACAATTTTTATGCCCATCACAACGCCTCAACAAAAGATTGGGCAGGTTCGCTTTTTCGGTGGAGAGTTCGTGACAATCAAGTTGGTTGGGGATACCTTTGATGCTTCTGCTAAGGCAGCCCAAGAATTCACCGTTTCAGAAAATAGAACCTTTATCGATCCTTTTGATGATGTCCATGTTCAGGCAGGGCAAGGAACAGTTGCCTATGAAATCTTAGAAGACGCTCGGAAAGAGTCAATCGACTTTGACACTGTTCTCGTTCCAGTCGGTGGTGGAGGTCTGATTGCGGGAGTTTCTACCTATATCAAGGAAACAAATCCGGAAATGGAAGTCATCGGTGTTGAAGCCAATGGTGCCCGTTCGATGAAGGCTGCTTTTGAAGCTGGAGAGCCAGTTAAATTAAAAGAAATCGACAAGTTTGCTGATGGCATAGCTGTACAGAAAGTTGGGCAATTGACTTATGAAGCGACACGCCAGAATGTTGAAACTCTTATAGGAGTGGATGAAGGCTTGATTTCGGAAACCCTGATTGATCTTTATTCCAAGCAAGGGATTGTCGCCGAACCGGCTGGAGCTGCCAGTGTGGCGGCCTTAGAAGTTCTATCGGACTATATCAAAGGCAAAACAATTTGCTGTATCATTTCTGGAGGAAATAACGATATTAACCGTATGCCAGAAATGGAAGAGCGTGCCTTGATTTATGATGGCATCAAGCATTACTTTGTAGTCAATTTCCCACAACGTCCAGGGGCTCTCCGAGAGTTTGTAAATGATATCTTGGGACCGCATGATGATATTACTCGTTTTGAGTATATCAAACGGGCCAGCAAGGGGACAGGACCAGTCTTGATTGGGATTGCTCTTGCGGATAAGCATGATTATAATGGCTTGATTCATCGGATGGAAAAGTTTGACCCATCTTATATTAATTTGAATGGGAATGAGACTTTGTATAATATGTTAGTGTAAAATAAATTTATTATCATAATATTTGCGTAATAATGATGATGGTGCTATAATGAGGGTGATGAAAGGGGGAGATTCCCATGGTTTTACATGTTTTACTTGTTCTATTTTTTCTAGTGCTGATAGTATCAGCGATTGTAATTAGTTCTGTATATGTAGTACGGCAACAATCTGTCGCTATTATTGAACGCTTTGGTAAATACCAAAAGTTGAGTAATAGTGGTATTCATGTACGAGCTCCTTTTGGAATTGATAGGATTGCGGCTAGAGTCCAACTACGATTGTTGCAAAGTGAGATCGTTGTAGAAACTAAGACGCAGGATAATGTATTTGTAACGATGAATGTGGCTACTCAATATCGAGTGAATGAAAACAACGTTACGGATGCTTATTATAAATTGATGCGTCCAGAAGCTCAGATTAAATCCTATATCGAAGATGCTTTACGTTCATCTGTACCTAAGTTAACTTTAGATGAGTTATTTGAGAAGAAAGATGAAATTGCATTAGAAGTTCAAAAACAAGTAGCAGAAGAAATGTCTACATATGGGTATATCATTGTCAAAACGCTGATTACTAAGGTTGAACCTGATGCTGAAGTAAAACAATCAATGAATGAAATCAATGCTGCACAACGTAAAAGAGTTGCAGCGCAAGAACTTGCTGAAGCAGATAAGATTAAGATCGTGACCGCAGCAGAAGCAGAAGCAGAAAAAGATCGCCTACATGGGGTAGGGATTGCAGAGCAGCGTAAAGCGATTGTTGACGGACTTGCTGATTCTATCCAAGAGTTAAAAGGAGCCAATGTCGAACTAACTGAAGAACAAATCATGTCGATCCTATTAACGAACCAGTACTTAGATACATTGAATAATTTTGCAGATAAAGAGGGTAATAATACAATCTTTCTACCAGCGAATCCTAATGGAGTTGAGGATATAAGAACTCACATATTATCGGCTTTAAAAGCCAAATAAAAATATGCAGAATAATATAGTTACGATGAATATATGTTTTTTTATTGACAAACAAAATAAAAACGTATACAATTAAGTATTGTAAAGAATAATTTAGGAGAAGAACATGGCTAAGTCAAACTTTGAAAAAGTAGAAGCAGTTGTTGGCTGGGTTCGTGATAAGAAAATCACAGGCTACCGTATCTCTAAGGAAACCAACGCTCGTGAAATGTCTATCATTGCTCTAGCACAAGGTCGCGCAAAAGTTAAAAATATTTCATTTGAAACAGCCCTAGGTTTAATTGATTTCTATGAAAAAAATCATGAAAAATTTGAAGATTAAACCACGCTTACAGGCAGATTCTTAAAGCGGATCTGTCTTTCTTTTTCCTAATTACTAAAAAAGACTGCATTCTTTATGCAGTCTTTTATCTTATTTGAGATAGCGCTGAAGAAACTCGCGCGTCCGTTCTTCTTTAGGGTTCGTGAAGAGGTCTTCTGGTTTGCCTTCTTCAGCAATGACACCCTTATCCATAAAGATGACACGGTGAGAGACATCGCGCGCGAACTCCATTTCGTGGGTTACGACAATCATGGTCAATCCTTCCTGAGCCAGGTCTTGCATGATTTTAAGGACTTCACCGACCATTTCTGGATCCAGAGCAGATGTTGGCTCATCAAAGAGGATGGCATCAGGATTCATGGAGAGGGCGCGGGCGATGGCTACACGTTGCTTCTGGCCCCCAGAGAGTTGTTTTGGTTTGGCTTGCCAATAACGTTCCCCCATGCCAACTTTTTCAAGATTTTCTTTGGCGATTTTTTCAGCTTCAGAGCGTTCTCTTTTAAGGACAGTCGTTTGGGCGACAATAGTGTTTTCGAGAACATCGAGGTTTTCAAAGAGGTTAAAGGATTGAAAAACCATACCGAGTTTTTCACGATAGTGAGTAAGGTCATAGCCTTTTGCAAGGACGTTTTCTCCTCGGTAGAGAATTTCCCCCTCAGTAGGTGTTTCAAGTAGATTGATCGAACGTAGGAAGGTTGATTTTCCGCTTCCTGAGCTCCCGATGATGGAAATAACCTCTCCTTTATGGACGGCGAGAGAAATGTCTTTTAGCACTTCGTTTTGCCCATATGATTTTTTGAGGTGTTTGATTTCAAGAATTGGTTGTGTCATTTTTTCAAATCCTCCGTTTGCATTTGGTTAGCACCTGTAGTGTAAGTATCCATGTCCATACGACGTTCGATGAAGCGTAGGATACGGGTCACAGTGAAGGTGAGGACAAAGTAAATCACGGCGATGATGGTAAAGGTCTGGAAGTATTGATAGGTTTGTGTTGCTACAGTATTTCCTGAGAAATAAAGCTCAACAACTGAAATAACGTTCAATACAGAGGTATCTTTGATATTGATGACAAACTCATTACCAGTAGCGGGTAGAATATTACGGACAACCTGAGGCAGGACAATCTTACGCATGGTTTGATTGTGGGTCATACCAAGAGCAGTTGCGGCTTCAAATTGTCCCTTTTCAACTGCTAGGATACCACCACGGACGATCTCTGTCATGTAGGCACCCGTATTGATTGAGACGATGAAGATAGCAGCTAGTGTGCGGTCAAGGTTGATACCAAAAGCTTGGGCAGTTCCATAGTAGATAACCATGGATTGAACAATCATCGGTGTACCACGGAAGATCTCGATATAGACATTGAGAATCCAACCGACTAGTTTCTGTAGGGCGTACATTGCCTTGTTCTCAGATAGTGGAGCGGTACGGAAGACCCCAATCGCTAGTCCGATAAGGAGACCTGTGATGGTTCCGATAATGGAGATTAAGAGTGTGATACCAGCACCACGCAAGAGTTGTTGCCAGTTTTCAGAAAGGATCTTAGTGACTTGGCTAAAGAAACTACTTTCTTCCTCCGTTGTTGTAGACTCCACAGGTTGCTCTTTGATCATACGATCCATGAGGGCTACTTGTTCATCCTTAGAGATGGTTTCGATGCTCGCATTGATTTGGCTGATGCGGCTGTCATCTTTACGAAGTCCAATGGCAATAGCTGTATCTTCTTCGCCAGTTTTGAAACCTGGTTGAGGTTGGATCATTTTGAACTTAGCGTTAGCAGACTCAGCGGTCATTGCTTCAGGTCGTTCAGAAACATAGGCATCAATAACACCAGCCTCCAGAGCTTGACGCATCTGAGCGAAGTCACCCATAGCAGTTTCTTTTTTGGCACCTGGAATTTGGGAAATCAGGTCATAAAGGTAAACACCTTGTTGAGACGTGATTTTTGCTCCGCTGAAATCCTCCAAAGAGTTGGCATTCGCATAGGCAGAGTCCTTTTTTACCAATAGAACCGGTTCGCTAGTATAGTAACTGCTTGAAAAAGCAATTTCTTGTTTGCGTTCAGCAGTTGGGCTCATACCGGCAATGATCATATCGATTTTGCCAGAAGTAAGGGCTGGAACAAGTCCTTCCCATTTGGTTTTCACAACCAAAGGTTCCTTACCAAGGTCTTTGGCAATCTTTTTAGCAATTTGAACATCGTAGCCGTTGGCATATTGGTTGGTACCGTCGATTTTGACGGCGCCGTTACTATCGTCGTCTTGAGTCCAGTTGAAGGGAGCGTATGCTGCCTCCATCCCGATGCGTAAATATTCGTCGGCTTGGACTTGGCTAACTAGTCCTAAGGTAAGGGCTAGGCTAGCAAGGATAGATAAGCATAATTTTTTCATGTTTTCTCCTATTTCTAGTCTAAAAATGACTCTCTCTATTGTATCTAAAAATAGTGAGATTTTCAATACAAGTAAGCCTTTACTTATAAAAAATGATATAATGGTAAAAAGATTGAAAGGGAACCGATTATGAAAAAAAGATGGCTGTTGGCTTTGGTATTTGCTTATTTATTATTTATACCGAGCCTGGTTTTTGCAGTAGACTTTGATATCTTATCTTATCAGGGTGATTTGAATATTCATGCAGATAATACTGCAATTTTTAAGGAAACAATTACCTACCGCTTTGGAGACGATTATAATGGTCAGTTAGTTGGGCTAGGGAAAGCTGGGAAAATGCCGGAAGGATTTGACATTGATCCCGACCCGACCGTTCAGGTCTCTAAAAATGGAAGAATTGTTCAAAATGTTTCCTTCTATACTATGGAGGAAGAGGACGGCTACAAGGTAAAAATTTACAATGCTGGATATGCCGGAGATACTGTTCGGGTAACGGTTACCTGGAAATTAACAAACCTTCTCTTCTTATATAAGGATATCGCAGAGCTAAATTGGCAACCCTTGACAGATAGTACTGGAGACATCAAAGAGATTGAGTTTAAGGTTAGCTCTGATACTTCAGCAGAGAAACTCTATTTTCATGCAGGCCAGCTCCTAAGGGACTCCAGTGTTGAAAAAGTAAATAATCTCTATCATGTCAAAATGAAAGACCTTCCGAGAAAGCGACAAATCGAATTACACGCATACTGGCCTAGAAGTGCTTTTGCAGGGGCTCCAGATCAAGGATTAGAGGAAGAACGTTTAACCGATTTTAACCGGATTGAAAGCAATATAGCAACAGAAAAAGCGCAAAGTGAGATTTTGATGAAATGGGTATTTCCCGTCATTTTTATGAGTCTCTTACTTCTAGTTCCTATCTTCTATAGGATGTTTCGTCAGAGTACAAGCATTAAAAAGGTCTTTCCAAAAGATCATCGACTCTACGAACCACCGATGGATTTGCCTCCAATGGTTTTAGCAGAAGCAGTGTATTCAACTTCCTTAGAGGAAGTCAATCCTCTAAACAAATCAGGGTTTGGTAAATTTACTTTTGAACGTTTGATTCAGGCAACCTTGTTGGATTTAGTAGATCGAGGTCATTTATCTATTTTCCAAGGGGATGAGGAACCTTATGTGCGCATTATCAGTGAAAAGGGTTTGTCCAATTTTGAGAAAGAATGTCTACGCATGACCTTATCAAATAAGAAAGAATTGGCTATTTCAGAGCTCTTCCCTGATTACCAAGTTTCATCTTCCCTTTACCGTGGTGCCAAAGAGTCAGATGAAAAACATATCCGAGAAACAGGCTCGCGTCTCAAACGCTCCTTTGAAGGAAGACTTCAACGCATTCAGTCTTGTGTCAAGGATAAGGTCCATGTACTTCGTATCCCAAGCTACTATCGCCCCTTGACAAGTGAGGAACGCCGCCTTGCTCTCGGGATGCGGGTCTGTTCAGCCATAACAGCTCTAGGTGGACTGCTATTCTTTTACTATAGCTGGCAAACACATGGTTTCTTTTCGATCCCATTTCTACTCTTAGGATTGACAGGATTAGGGGCTAGTTTCTGGGTTTATCTTGCCACGCGAGGAGCCTATCGCGATGGAGTTCTAACAGAGGAAGGAGCGGAGATCTTCTATCTCTGGACAAGTTTTGAAAATATGCTTCGGGATATCGCTCATCTGGATCAGGCCGAGCTAGAGAGCATCGTCCTTTGGAACCGTCTACTGGTCTATGCGACTCTCTTTGGTTATGCCAAGAAGGTGAGCAAGTTAATGAAAGTCCGCCATATTCAGCTTGAAAATCCAGATTTGAATCTTTATGTAGCCTATGGTTGGCACTCACAGTTCTACACCTCAACTGCACAAATCAAGCAATATACTGCTGTCGCAAATACAGCTAGCAATTACTCTGTATCTTCTGGAAGTGGTTCTTCAGGTGGAGGATTCTCAGGAGGAGGTGGCGGTGGTAGCATCGGCGCCTTCTAAAAAATCTATCGCAATATCCGAAATTATGCTATAATAGAGGACAGAAAAAGGAGTAATGTATGTATTTTATTGAAATTTTGAAGTCAATCTTTTTTGGAATTGTTGAAGGAATTACAGAATGGTTGCCAATTTCAAGTACTGGTCACTTGATCTTGGTTGAAGAATTTGTACAATACAAGGACCAAAATGAAGCCTTCATGTCCATGTTTAATGTTGTCATTCAGCTTGGTGCCATTTTAGCAGTTATGGTCATTTACTTTAACAAGCTTAATCCCTTCAAACCTGGTAAAACCAAGGTCGAAGTTCGTAGAACTTGGCAATTGTGGTCAAAAGTCTTGGTTGCGACCTTGCCTTTGCTATTGGTCTTTAAATTAGATGATTGGTTTGATGCTAACTTCCATAACATGGTTTCAGTTGCGATCATGTTGATTATCTATGGTGTTGCCTTTATCTATCTTGAAAAACGAAATAAGGCGCAAGCCATTGAACCAACAGTAACAGAGTTAGACAAGTTGCCTTATAAAACAGCCCTTTACATCGGTCTCTTCCAAGTCCTTGCCCTTTTCCCAGGAACAAGTCGTTCAGGTGCAACTATCGTTGGTGGTTTGTTGAATGGAACAAGCCGCTCAGTCGTAACAGAGTTTACCTTCTATCTCGGAATTCCTGTTATGTTCGGAGCTAGCGCTTTAAAGATTTTCAAATTTATTAAAGCAGGTCAACTTTTGAGTTTTGGACAACTGTTCTTGCTCTTGGTTGCTATGGGTGTTGCCTTTGCAGTCAGCATGGTTGCCATTCGTTTCTTGACCAGCTATGTGAAGAAGCACGACTTTACACTCTTTGGGAAATACCGTATTGTACTCGGTAGTGTCTTGCTGCTCTATAGTTTTGTGCGTTTATTTGTATAAGTTAAAAATAAAATAGGATAATTCGCCAAAAAAATATTTGGGGAACTATCCTATTTTTTATAATCGTTTAGTTTATTTTTTATTAGATCATTATATCGCCTTGTCCTACGTTTATCCACGTCTTTAAAAGTAAACGAAAAGATTGTATTTAATTTGATTGACTTAAAATTTCTTGGATCAAAGATTCATCAAAAATATCTAAGCCGATGGATTGAAGCATAAATTGTAAAAAATAGATACGATCAACTATTTTTTCGGAAGAATTTTCAAAAATACTCCCTTCTACCCAAAAGTTAGTCAAAAGCAAGATTGTCTCGGCTGCTTCATTAGGGAAGGGGATAGGTTGGATGGACTGATCTTCTATTCCTTTTTTTATAATATCAGCAATAAGGGGAGTTCCTATACGCAGATTGTAACGGATAATAGTCAGCATGAACTCCGCATCAAGAGGCGCGTGATTAAACATCTCGTAGTTAGTTTTCTGACTTTTTAAACAAAACTGAAAGGTTTCTTTGAGCTGCTCTCTTCCAGTTAAATGACTGGTGGATTCAAGCCAGTCTAGCAATTCCTTTTCCATCAATTGATAACGCTGTTTTAAAACTGCAAAAAAAATTTCATCTTTTGATTGAAAATGGTGATAAATGGCTCCTTTTGAAATGCTAGCTGTTTGCGCTATGTTTTGTACACTTGTTTTTTCATAGCCGTTGTGAATAAAAAGCTGTGAAGCTGTTGATAAAATTTTTTCAATCATTGCTTGAGATTTTTCTGTTTTTGCTACCATTGGGTTCCTTCTCTCTGTTATAATAGATTTATTTTATCAAAAAAAGAAGAAAAGGTAATATTTGAGCGTCTAACAAGCCTCCTTCTTAAGAAAACCACTCTACTTTTTTAATTTTGCTTCTATACGTTTGATGTGATACAAGTTTGAGAGAACTGAAATCCCACCGATGGCCATTATTCCTAAACCATTCCGAGGACTAAACAAAGTAGTGATGAGCCCACCAGTGATTGTAGCATACCCACATTTCACTCCCAAACGAGAAAGTCGGATACCACTCTCTCCTTGTGATAATCGATCAAACAGTTTTTTTGCTGTTTTATTTGCTTTTGAATGGTTTCGTGATGATGTATTAGTTGTTGACGTACTCGTTGATTTTGTTTTTCAATAGAATCGATTGTTTTTTCTAGCGTAGTTTTTTTCATGTTAAGTCCTTTCTTTTAAAAACCGACCAGACGGTATTTTTATATTTTCTAGTTTAACAAATAAAAATGAAGGTGTCAACACCTACCACTTATGAGAAAAAGTTTTTTTACTAGGAACTATTTGAAATCTATCTCACATTTTTAGTTTTAAGTGCTGGAAATAATACTTAATTAAAACCAACTGCCCCTTTTCATTAATAAACTGTCAAAAAATATTGTAGTCCAAGTATCTGCTTGGGAATATCCCTTGAAAATTTTAGTATATATCCTAGTACAAATGCGGTAGGGCATCAAACTAAACTATATTTCCCAAAAGCATTCAGTTTTCTAGTAAAAGAGAGAGGGAATAAGTGAAAGAAGCTTTCTTGAATTAGGAATTTCTAGAGTCTAAAAGGGGAATAATATTGATACAGCCTGCTGCTTGTTAGTCAGTAATTTAATGTATTACTTCTGACTGTTTTAGCGGTTAGCTACCACGCTCTAAGAATTAATTTTAAAACAGAATGAGGCTGAAACACTTTTGTTCCAACATCATTTGATTTAAACCAATTCCCCCCTCGAGGATTTAAAATCCTGTCACCGTAATTCCTAATAAACGGATACCTTTTTCTTTTTCAGCTAGTTCTTCGTAGAGTTGAAGGGCAGTTTGAGAAATCTGACTAGCGTCCTGTGTTGCTTGCGGGAGGCTTTTTCGTCTAGTTAGAGTAGAGAAGTCAGCATATCGTATTTTTAGGATAATGATTTTTCCAGCTTTGTCCTGCATGCTGAGATTGTGAGCTACCTTTTCTGAGAGAAGAGTTAGCTCTTTTTTGATGTCTTCTTCTACTTGCAGGATTTTTCCGTAGGTTTTTTCCTTGCCAATGGACTTACGAATGCGATTGGACTTGACTGGTGAGTTATGAATGCCCCTTGCCTTTCGATAAAGGTCAAAACCGAGTCTGCCGAACCGATCGATTAAAGTAACTTCAGAAACAGCTAATAAGTCTTCACCAGTATAAATGCCCATTTCATGAAGCTTTTCTACTGTTTTCTTACCAACACCATGAAATTTAGCAATATCCATTTGTTTGAGAAATTCTTGGGCTTGGTCAGGTAGAATCACTGTCAAACCATGTGGCTTCTGATAATCACTGGCCATTTTAGCTAGAAATTTATTGTAGGAAACGCCAGCAGAAGCAGTCAAGTGCAGTTCCTGCCAGATATCTTGTTGGATGAGGCGAGCTATTTTAACAGCTGACTTGATACCGAGTTTATTTTCTGTCACATCCAAATAGGCTTCGTCAATACTCATGGGTTCAATCAAATCAGTATAGCGTTTAAAAATAGCTCGAATCTCAAGTCCCACAGCCTTGTATTTTTCATAATTTCCTGAGATAAAGATAGCTTGGGGACAGCGCTCATAAGCTTCTTTAGAACTCATGGCTGAATGAACACCAAAAGCTCGTGCTTCGTAGCTACAGGTAGAAACGACACCTCGACCACCTGTTTGTCTGGGGTCGCTTCCGATAATGACAGGTTTGCCCTTTAACTTGGGATTATCTCTAATTTCCACCGCAGCAAAAAAGGCATCCATGTCGATATGGATGATTTTTCTTGACAAATCATTGATCAATGGAAATATGAGCATTATTGCACCTTTCTAGCGTCATTTTCTATTCATTATACCTTTTTTTCTGAAAAAATGGAAAAGAGTAATCCTACTTTCAAAAATATAATACAGATTGTGTCCAAAAATAGACTGTATTAGAAAAGAAAGTAACAAAAAAGCTAGATTTCGCTTGTTGAAATCGGTTACTGTGTGGTATACTTGTCTCATGAATGTAACAGATGGCTGTTACTAGAAAGAAAAATGAGGACATTAACATGGTTGTTAAGACAGTTGTTGAAGCACAAGACATTTTTGATAAAGCTTGGGAAGGCTTCAAAGGCGTAGATTGGAAAGAAAAAGCAAGCGTTTCTCGCTTCGTTCAAGCTAACTACACACCTTATGATGGTGATGAAAGCTTCCTTGCTGGACCAACAGAACGTTCACTTCACATCAAAAAAATTGTAGAAGAAACTAAGGCTCACTACGAAGAAACTCGTTTCCCAATGGACACTCGTCCAACATCTATTGCTGATATTCCTGCCGGATTTATCGACAAAGAAAACGAAGTTATCTTCGGTATCCAAAACGATGAACTCTTCAAATTGAACTTCATGCCAAGAGGTGGTATCCGTATGGCTGAAACTACTTTGAAAGAAAATGGATACGAACCAGATCCAGCTGTTCACGAAATCTTTACTAAATATGTAACAACAGTTAACGACGGTATCTTCCGTGCCTATACTTCAAACATCCGTCGTGCTCGCCACGCTCACACTGTAACTGGTCTTCCAGATGCATATTCACGTGGACGTATCATCGGTGTTTACGCACGTCTTGCTCTTTACGGTGCAGACTACTTGATGCAAGAAAAAGTAAACGATTGGAACTCAATCGAAGAAATCGATGAAGAAACAATTCGTCTTCGTGAAGAAATCAACCTTCAATACCAAGCATTGCAACAAGTTGTTCGCTTGGGTGATCTTTATGGAGTTGACGTTCGCAAACCAGCGATGAACGTGAAAGAAGCAATCCAATGGGTTAACATCGCTTTCATGGCTGTCTGCCGTGTTATCAATGGTGCTGCTACATCTCTAGGTCGTGTGCCAATCGTATTGGATATCTTTGCAGAACGTGACCTTGCTCGCGGTACATTTACTGAATCAGAAATCCAAGAGTTCGTTGATGATTTCGTTATGAAACTTCGTACAGTTAAATTTGCTCGTACAAAAGCTTATGACCAATTGTACTCAGGTGACCCAACATTCATCACAACTTCTATGGCTGGTATGGGTAACGACGGTCGTCACCGTGTTACTAAGATGGACTACCGTTTCTTGAACACTCTTGACAACATCGGTAACTCTCCAGAGCCAAACTTGACAGTTCTTTGGACTGATAAATTGCCATACAACTTCCGTCGCTACTGTATGCATATGAGCCACAAACACTCTTCTATCCAATACGAAGGTGTGACAACAATGGCTAAAGACGGATACGGTGAAATGAGCTGTATCTCATGTTGTGTATCTCCACTAGACCCAGAAAACGAAGATCAACGTCACAACATCCAGTACTTCGGTGCTCGTGTAAACGTTCTTAAAGCTCTTCTTACTGGTTTGAATGGTGGTTACGACGATGTTCACAAAGACTACAAGGTATTTGACATCGATCCTATCCGTGACGAAGTTCTTGAATTCGAATCAGTTAAAGCCAACTTCGAAAAATCTCTTGACTGGTTGACTGACACTTACGTAGATGCTTTGAACATCATCCACTACATGACTGACAAGTACAACTACGAAGCTGTTCAAATGGCCTTCTTGCCAACTAAACAACGTGCTAACATGGGATTCGGTATCTGTGGATTTGCTAACACTGTTGACACATTGTCAGCTATCAAGTACGCTACAGTTAAACCAATCCGTGATGAAAATGGCTACATCTACGATTACGAAACAATCGGTGAATACCCACGTTGGGGTGAAGATGACCCTCGTTCAAACGAATTGGCAGAATGGTTGATCGAAGCTTACACAACTCGTCTACGTAGCCACAAACTTTACAAAGACGCTGAAGCTACAGTATCACTCTTGACTATCACATCTAACGTTGCTTACTCTAAACAAACTGGTAACTCACCAGTCCACAAAGGTGTATACCTCAACGAAGATGGTTCTGTGAACTTGTCTAAACTTGAATTCTTCTCACCAGGTGCTAACCCATCTAACAAAGCTAAAGGTGGATGGTTGCAAAACTTGAACTCACTTGCTAGCCTTGACTTTGGTTACGCAGCTGACGGTATTTCATTGACAACTCAAGTTTCACCTCGTGCTCTTGGTAAGACTCGTGACGAACAAGTGGATAACTTGGTAACAATCCTTGATGGTTACTTCGAAAACGGTGGACAACACGTTAACTTGAACGTTATGGACTTGAACGATGTTTACGAAAAGATCATGTCAGGTGAAGACGTTATCGTACGTATCTCTGGATACTGTGTAAACACTAAATACCTCACTCCAGAACAAAAAACTGAATTGACACAACGTGTCTTCCACGAAGTTCTTTCAATGGATGACGCATTGCTCTAAGATTCAATTAGATTAATAAGAAAGCCAGTCAAAATGACTGGCTTTTTACTATAATATCAAAGATTGCCCTAATTGCAGATACAACATATACTAAGCTATTTACATCAGTTTATCGATATAAATAGCTCAAAACTGAATGGTTAGGTTATAGAATGGTGCAAATACGTGTATTTTTAAGTTAATATACTTGAATAGATTGTATTGAAATGTTATAATATATCAGACAACCTCTAATTAGTGATAGAGATTGTCAGAATGGCATGTTTTAATCTCACAAGGGGATTAAAAATAGAAATTTCATATAGAAAAGAGGGAAAGAGATGTCGAAAAGCAAAACGTCAAGAATGCTATCTAAATTTTCTGCGTTAGCTTTTGCTATTATAGGTCTAGCTTCTGTTTTGATAGGCGTTGTTAGAGCAGATAATCCGGTCTCAAAAGAATTGACACAAGTGATTACAGGTATTGATCTGTTAGATGCTTCAGATACTAAGCAGAATGTGACTTCGGAAGGAGATTTCTCGCTTCGTACGAATTTAGCATATAAGCTTCGCGTGACCTTTGATCTCAAGCAGTACAATGAGAACTTGAATAACGGGGATTATTTTACTTTTGATATTCCGGCTCCCATGACGGTTTATAATGGTAATCAGGAGTTGATTGATCCGGCTACTCAAGTAGCTATAGGGGAGGCAGTAGTCACATCAAATGGTAATGACCAAGGTGGCAAGGCAAAGATAACCTTGAAGAACCTGGATAAATACTTGGCTAAAACTGGAGGAGACAAAGTAAAGGATGTATCTGGTAACTTTTCTGCATCATTTAGATTCTTAAAGGATCAGAATAAGACTCTAATTAGTTTTAATTCTTCTTCAATGAAGCAAGAAATTAAACATGTTTATAGTTCGAAAACGATTTCAGGTCCTAAAGTTGGTACTGAGAACTATGCAAAAGCTGGTGGACAAGCATCACGTCAAGAATGGACTTCTGAAAAACTAGCTGCGATCGGATCAGTAAGCAAAGGAGATGCTTTTTCAAACTGGCGTGTACGTGTAAACACAGAAAAACAAGATTTTGGACAAAACATTGTTCTACACGATACGATTCCAAACGATGATACATCCTATACTCCTGCTCAATACATACCAGAAACTTTGAGAGTTTACAGGGCGGATATTACTGGTGGAACGTCCGCTGTTCCTGATGATGCTGTATTATTATCTGAGGGGCAAGAATATACGGTTGATTGGAATGAAAACTATACTTCATTTGATATAACATTTAAAGATGGAACAACATCTTACTTTGTTACTTACAGTACTACCACTCCAAATGATGGTACTAAAGTAGCAAATATCGCAGCCTTGTCTCTGGCAGACGGAACAAAACTGGCTCAAAATACAAGTCGTCCAGGGGCTCTTAGTATGAAAGCGGAAGCTACTTCCTTGATTTCAGGGACTATCGTGGCTTCTACTGCTTACCAAATTAAGATTAATAAGACAGACGCGTTCACTCTTACACCTGTTCAAGGAGCAGTTTATACTGTGACAGCAGCAGATGATGCAAGTGAAACAACAGAAGTGACTACGAATGAAAAAGGAGTAGCGCTTACTAAAACTTATGATCAGAAATGGGAAGGTAAAACGTTCAAGATCAAAGAGAAGACTGCTCCAGCTGGCTATAAGCTAGATGAAAAAGAGTATATAGTCAAACTCGGAGCAGCAGGTTCTACAATCAACCTTAAGGACGAGCCTGTTCCAGCTGTGTTCAATGTAACAGCTAAGAAAGTGGTAGAAGGTCGTACAGATAAACTTCCAAAAGCGGATGAGTTTACCTTTAACCTATATACAGCAGAGAACTTGAAGACTCCAGTAGCCACAGCGAAATCAAAAGCTGATGGAACGATTACCTTCGAGAACATTGAAGTAAAAGGTGCGGGAACTTACCACTACGTCATCAAAGAAGATACTTCAGCAGCAGCTTCTGGTATTACTTTTGATGAAGAAGGTAAGGAAGTTACTGTAACAGCAGCATTCCAAGGTGGAGTATTGACAGCTTCTGTTACTTCAGCAGAACCAACTTTCACTAACACTTATAAAGCAGCTTCAACAAGCGCGACAATCAAAGCTAAGAAAGTCTTGAATGGTAAAGAGCTTGTGGCAGACGCTTATACTTTCGAATTGAAAGAAAAAGATGCGGTTGTAGCGGAAGCTAAGAACGCTGCTTCAGGCGAAGTTGTCTTCAACGTCAACTACACAGAAGCAGGCGAGCACACTTACACTATTACTGAGAAATCAGGAACAGAAGCAGGTGTGACCTACTCAACAGAATCTTACACAGTTAAAGTGAATGTAGTAGATAACGGTCAAGGTCAATTGGTTGCGACTGTAGAAAATCCGAATGCAGAACGTGTCTTCACTAACACATATAAAGCCGCTTCAACAGATGCGACAATCAAAGCAACTAAGAAGATTACAGGTAAAGAACTTGTAGCTGATGCTTATACTTTCGAATTGAAAGAAAAAGATACAGATAAAGTTGTAGCTACTGCTAAGAACGCTGCTTCAGGCGAAGTTGTCTTCAACGTCAACTACACAGAAGCAGGCGAGCACACTTACACTATTACTGAGAAATCAGGAACAGAAGCAGGTGTGAC